>JAIEOO010000019.1 GCA_019750475.1 Acetobacteraceae bacterium
GACCCAGGGCGCGCCGCGCCCGGGCCGTCTCTACGTCGAGGCCAGCACCTTCTTCCGCCGCGAGCTCGCGGAGCGGCAGGCGCGGCTGATCCCGGGCGCCCGGGCCGAGGCCGCCGGACCACGCGGGCCGCAGCAGCCCTGGCGCGTGCGCAGCGGCCCCTATGCCGGCCTGGCCGAGGCCGATGCGGCGCTGGCGCGCGCGATCCAGTCCGGCATCAGCGAGTTGCGGCTGGTCGTCGAGTAGGGCGGCGGCGCCTTGCCGCGCCCGCCGGGCGCCGCCATCTGCCCTCGATGAAGCCCGAACTTGTCATCATCCCCCGGGCCCATGACCTGGGCGGCTTCGAGGTGCGGCGCGCCCTGCCGACGAAGCAGCGGCAGATGGTCGGGCCCTTCATCTTCCTCGACCAGATGGGGCCGGGCGAATTCCTCACGGGCAGCGGCCTCGACGTGCGGCCGCACCCGCATATCGGCCTCTCGACGCTGACCTATCTTTACGAAGGCGAGATCCTGCATCGCGACACGCTCGGCGTGCAGCAGGCGATCCGCCCGGGCGAGGTCAACTGGATGACGGCCGGCCGCGGCATCGCCCATAGCGAACGGACCGATGCGGCGCGGCGCGGGCAGGTGAACCGCCTCTTCGGCATCCAGTCCTGGGTGGCGCTGCCCCGCGCGCGGGAGGAGGCGGAACCCGCCTTCGCCCACCACGCCGCCGGGGAGCTTCCCTTCGTCGAGGATGGCGGGATGACGCTGCGCCTCGTCTGCGGCGAAGGCTGGGGGCTGCGCTCGCCCGTCACCGTTTCGTCACCGCTCTTCTACGCCGACGTCGCGCTGGCGCCCGAGGCCGCCGTGCCGCTGCCCGACGGGCATGAGGAGCGCGCGGCCTACGTCGTCTCGGGACAGGTGGAGGTCGCGGGCGATGTGTTCGACGCCGGGCGCCTGCTCGTCTTCCGCGCGGGGGATCGCCTGTCGCTCCGCGCCGGGCCGCACGGCGCCCGGCTGCTCCTGCTCGGCGGCGCCGCGATGGACGGGCCGCGCCACATCTTCTGGAACTTCGTCTCCTCCTCCCGCGAGCGGATCGAGCAGGCGAAGCAGGACTGGAAGGCGGGGCGCTTCGGCACCGTCCCGGGCGACGAGCACGAGTTCATCCCCCTGCCGGAGGCGCGGGTCACCGCGCGCCCGCAGGGCGAAGACGTCGGGCGCGGTTCGCCCACGACGTAACCCCCGGGGCGTCGCGCGGGGCGGTTGACCGCGCGCGGCCGGATGGCCAAGCCTGCGGCATCTTCCGGAGGCCCCGCATGACCCTCTCCCGCCGCGCCGCGCTGACCCTGCCGCTGGCCGCGCCCGCGCTGATCCGCCCCGCCTCGGCCCAGGCCTGGGCGCCGACGCGCCCGGTCCGCATCGTCGTCCCCATCGCCCCGGGCGGCGCCAACGACATCATCGCCCGCCTGATGGCCGAGCGCCTGACGCCCATCCTCGGGCAGAGCGTCGTCGTCGAGAACCGCCCCGGCGCCGGCGGCAACATCGGCGCGCAATCCGTCATCCAGGCCGAGAAGGACGGCCACACCTGGCTGCTGACCAGCGCCAACGTGCTGACCGCCAACACCTATCTCTATGGCAACCGCATGCCCTTCGTGCCGCTGCGCGACTTCGTGCCGGTCACGCGCATCGGGATCGGCACGCTGCTCTGGGTGGTGAACGCCGCGCGCCCCTGGCGGACCTTCCAGGAGCAGATCGAGTGGGCGCGGCGCAACCCCGGCCGCGTCAGCATGGGCTCCTCGGGCACCGGCACCATCAGCCACCTCTACTTCGAGAAGGTGAAGCGCGCGACCGGCGCGGACATGACCCACATTCCCTATCGCGGCGGCGGCCCGGCCATCCAGGACCTGATCTCGGGCAACATCGACATGATGTTCGACGTGATCCCGGCCCTGCTGCCGCATATCCGCGAAGGCCGCTTCCGCCCGCTCGCCGCCGGCTCGGCGCAGCGCATCACCTACGTGCCCGAGCTCGCGAACGTCCCCGGCATGGCGGAGCTGCTGCCGGGTTCGGGCATCGACGCGTTGAACTGGTGGTGCGTCGTCGCCGCGACCGGGACGCCCGACGCGGCGGTGAACGCCATGCACGCCGCCATCCTCCGCGTGCTCGAGAACGAGGAGGTGCGCCAGCGCCTGCTGGGGCTGACGGTCTTCCCCAACCCCGACCCGACGCCGGCCGCCTTCGGCCAGTTCTGGCGCGACCAGGTGCCGGTCTGGCGCGACCTCGTCCAGCAATCGGGCGCCGTGGCGGAGTGAGCGCCATGGACATCGAATGGATGAAGCTGACCGCGGCCGAGGTGCAGGCGCGCGCGGCCGCCGACGCGCTGGTCATCGTTCCCGTCGCCTCGCTCGAGCAGCACGGGCCGCACCTGGCGACCGGCGTGGACATGGTGCTCGGCGGCAACGTCGCGCTGGAGACGGCGCGGCGGCTCGCGGCGCAGGGTCACGAGGTCATCGTGACCCCCGTCGTCTGGACCGGCCTCGCCGAGCACCACATGGCCTTCGGCGGCACGGTGACGCTCGACAGCGCGACCTTCCAGGCCGTGCTGCGCGGCGTGGTGCGGAGCGCCGCGAGGCACGGCTTCCGCCGGGTGATGCTGCTCAACGGCCATGGCGGCAACGCCGAGGCGATCGGCACGGCGGCGACGGACCTCGCCGCCGAGTTCGGCATCAGGGTCGCGGGCGGGACCTACTGGCACATGGTCCCCGAGGTGATCGCGCCCCTGCTGGAGCGCCAGCCGACGCTGATGCATGCCTGCGAGGCGGAGACGAGCCTCATGATGCACCTCGCCCCCGGCAGCGTCCGGCCGGAGCGTCTGGCGGAGGCGGTGGGACCGTCCTCCTCCCGCGTCGAGGGCCAGCCGCCCGGCCTGCTGATGCGCCGCAGCTTCCGTTCCTTCTCGGAGACGGGGGTGGTGGGCGATGCCCGCACCGCGACGCCCGCGAAGGGGGAGAAGCTGCTCGCGGCCATCGCGGCCAGATGCGCCGAGCTGCTGGCGAACCCGAAGCTGTGGACCTGACGTGCTGCGCCTGCTCGGGCGGCGCAACGCCTTCAATGTGCGCAAGGTGCTGTGGCTCCTCGACGAGCTGGCGCTGCCCTTCACGCAGGAGGATTGGGGACGCGGCCACCGCCCGACCGACGATCCCGCGTTCCGCGCGCTGAACCCTCTCGGCACCGTGCCGGTGCTGGTGGATGGCGACGTCGTCCTGCGGGAATCCCACGCCATCCTGCGCTACCTCGCGCGGCGCGAGGGGCGGGTGGATCTGCTGCCGGCGGACCCCGCGGGCGCCGCGCGGATCGAGGCATGGATGGACTGGGTCGCCTACGAGATGACCCAGCCGATGCGCGGCGCCTATCTCGGCGGCGAGCAGGGCCTCGTCCCCTGGAACGAGCCGGGCTTCGTCGCGCTCGGCCGCGCCATGTGGGCCGAGCGCATGCGGGTGCTGGACGGCGCGCTCGCCGCGGGCGGGCCCTATCTGGCCGGGCCGCGCTTCACGCTGGCGGACGTTCCCGCGGGCTTCATCGTCCATCGCTGGTTCGCGATGAAGGGCGTCGCCCCGCGGGAGGAGTTGCCGGCGCTCGCCGCCTGGTACGCCCTGCTGTCCGAACGCGCGCCCTATCGCGCGCATATCCGCAACGGGTTGCCGTGAGGGGGCGCGCCGACCGCGCCCCCCTGGCCGGTCAGCCGTAATAGGCCTCGCGCACCAGGTTCGCGATGGCGCCGGAGCCGATGATGGAGGTCTGCGTCATGACGACGCCGACGACGTGGCTCTGCGGATCCACCCAGAACTGCGTGCCGTAGATGCCGCCCCAGCCCCAGGTCCCGACCGGCAGGCGGGAGCGCGCATTCACCGGGTCCATCAGCACGCCGGCGCCGAGGCTGTGGACCCAGCCCGGCCCGCGCAGCGTCGCGTGGTTGCCCGAGACCGGCTCGTTGATGAGGCGCGCCGTCTCCCGCCGCAGGATGCGCGCCCCGCCCAGCTCGCCGCCATTGGCGAGCGCCTGGAGGAACGTCGCGTAGTCGCCGATCTGGCCGCTCATCCCGGCGCCGCCCGAATGGTAGCCGCCCTCGAAGACGCGGTTGGGGTTGAGCAGCGCGCGGCCGCCGGTCGCCGGGAAGAGGACGGCCTCCTCGCCGCGCACGGGCTCCACGCCCTGGCCGAGGGCGGCGGTGGTGCCCGCGGGCCGCGTCACCGGCACGAAGCGCTCGGCCATGTTCGCCGGGGCGCGGAAGGTGAAGCTGCGGATGCCGAGGGGCCGCGCGATGCGGTCCTCGATCACCTCGCCGAGCTGCCGGCCGGTCACGCGCTCGACGATGGCGCCCACCACGTCGGTCGCGAGCGAGTACTCCCAGGAGGAGCCCGGCTGGAACAGCAGCGGCGCGCTGGCGAGGCGCCGCATGGCCTCGGCCGTCGTCACCTCGGGGTTGGACAGGCCGTCCACCACCCGCGCCTGCTGGTACTCGGGCAGGACGTGGCGGTTCATGAAATTGTAGGAGAACCCCGCCATGTGGGCGAGCGCCTCGCGCAGCAGCGGCGGCCGCTCCGCCGGGACGACGCTCCCGTCCGGCCGCTTGACCTGGAGGTTCGCGAATTCCGGCAGATGGCGGGAGATCGGGTCGTCGAGGCGCAGGCGCCCCTGTTCCACCAGCTGCAGCGCCGCGACCGAGGTGACGATCTTCGTCATCGAGGCGAGGCGGAACATGTCATCGGCGGAGATGGGCGTGCCGCCCGCCGCCTCCCGCGTGCCCACGGCCCGGGCATAGACCGGGCGCCCGTCCCGCAGGATCAGCGCGACGACACCGGGGGTGGAGCGCCCCTCCACCAGCTGGCGCATCGCGGCGTCGAGCGCCGAGACGCGATGGCCGTGGTTGTCGGCGCGGACCGCCGGCGCGGCGAGCGCGGCCGTGGCCGCGCCCAGGAACAGGCGACGCTTGAGCAGCATGGTGCTTCCTCCCTCAGGCTTGGTCTTTGGCCGGGAGGGTAACGACAGCGCGCCCGGCCGATCCAGCGGAATCACCCGGCCTTGAGGAAGGCGATCGCGTCCTCCTTGTCGAAGAGGCGCAGCAGCAGCCGCAGGGCCTCGCCGCGCGGGGAGGACAGGGTGGGGTCCCGCTCCAGCGTGAGTTCGGCGTCGCCATGGGCCATGGCGACGAGGTCCTGCTGGCGGCGCGTGTCCTCGCCCCTGATGGCGAGGCGGAACAGCTCCTGCCCGGCTTGCCGGGTGCCGAGGGCGTCGCCGCCGCCGCGCAGCCGCAGGTCTTCCTCGGCGATGACGAAGCCGTCCTCCGTGTCGCGCAGGATCTGGAGGCGCTCGCGCTCCTTCGGCGTCAGGCCCTGGGAATGGACGAGCAGGCAGGAGGACGCCTTGTTCCCCCGCCCGACGCGGCCGCGCAGCTGGTGCAGCGCCGAGAGGCCGAAGCGCTCGGCCTGCTCGATCAGGATGATGGTCGCCTCCGGCACGTCCACGCCCACCTCGATCACGGTCGTCGCGACGAGGAGCTGCGTCTGCCCGGCGGCGAAGTCGGCCAGCGCCTTCTCCCGCACATCCACGTCCAGCTCGCCATGGGCGAGGCCGACCTTGCCGGGAAAATGCCTGTCGAGCATGGCGAAGCGCTCCTCCGCCGCCACGCTGTCGTCATGCGGGTTCTCGGTGATGGCCCGCACCACCCAATAGGCGCGCTCGCCCCGCTCCAGCGCCGCGCGCATCCGGCCGATGATCTCGGGCAGCCGCCCCTCATCGGCGAGGCGCGTGACGATGGGCTGCCGTCCCGCCGGTTTCCCCTCGAGGCGGCTGACCGACATCTCGCCCCAATGCGTGAGCTGGAGGGTGCGGGGGATGGGCGTCGCGGTCATCACGAGCATGTCCGCCGCCTCGCCCTTGCCGGCGAGCATGAGGCGCTGGGCGACGCCGAAGCGGTGCTGCTCATCCACCACGGCGAAGCCCAGGTCGCGGAACTGCACCCCCTCCTGGAACAGGGCGTGGGTGCCGACGGCGATGGGGATGCGGCCATCCGCCAGCCCTTCCAGCACCCGCCGCCGCTCCGCGCCCTTCACCGAACCCGCGAGCAGCGCGACCTCCACCCCCGCCGCGCCGCAGAGCCTGCCGAGGGTGCGCGCATGTTGCCGCGCCAGGATCTCGGTCGGCGCCATCAGCGCGGCCTGGGCGCCCGCCTCGACGGCCTGGAGCATGGCGAGGGCGGCGACCAGCGTCTTGCCCGCGCCGACATCGCCCTGCAGCAGGCGCAGCATCCGCCGGGGCGCCGCGAGGTCGGCCGAGATCTCGGAGAGGGCCTGGGTCTGGGAGACGGTCAGGGGATGGCCGAAGGCGGCCAGCGCCGCGGCCTGCAAACGGCCCGTCCCGGCGAGGGCGCGGCCGGGCGAGAGCCGCCGGCGGCGCCGCACGAGCCCGAGCGCCAACTGCCCCGCGAGCGCCTCGTCATAGGCCAGGCGCTCGCGCGGCTTCGCATCCGGCGGCGCCGCCGGAGCGTGCAGCAGGCGCAACGCCTCGGCGAAGCCGGGCCAGCCCTCCCGCGCCAGCAGCGCGCCATCCTGCCATTCGGGCAGGTCCGGCAGCGTCTCCAGCGCCGCGGCCATCGCCGCCTGGACCTGGCTGCGGGTGAGGTTGGCGACGAGGCCCCAGACGGCCTCGAGCGCCGGCAGGGCCTCGGCGCTGGCCGCGACCAGCGGGTTCACGCAGGACCAGCCCTTGCCCTCGGCCTGGATCCTGGCCGCGATCCAGCGCTCCCGGCCCGGCGGAAGCTGCCGCTCGACCGTCGCGATCCAGCCGTTGATGAAGCGGATGGTCAGCGGCTCCCCGGCGGCGGTCGCGCGGGTCTCGACGTAGCGGCGGCCGCTGCCGGCCACGGCCACCCGGTGCTTCTGCGCGACCACCGCGAGCCGGGCCTCCCCGTCCAGCGGCGCCTCGGCCGGATGGACGACGAGCGCCCGCACCGCATGCCGCTCCGGCAGGTGGAAGAGGAGGTCGCGCACGCGGTCGCCGCCCGCCGCCTCGGCCAGCAGGGCGGCACGCTTGGGGCCGACACCGGGGAGGGTGGAGAGCGGCGCGAGCAGCGGGGCGAGGCTGACAGTCGCGGTCACGGGGGCATATATGCCGCCATGTCCCAAAGCTTCGAAGACCCCCGTTCCGAGCCGGGAGAGGATGTGCGCCGTCGGCGCCTGCTGTTCCGCGCCGAGCACCGCGGCACGAAGGAGGCCGACCTGATGGTGGGCGGCTTCGTCCGCCGCCACCTCGCGGCGTTGAGCAGCCAGGACCTCGACGAGCTGGAGGCGATCCTGGACATGCCGGATGTGGACCTGACCGATTGGCTGACCGGCCGCCGCCCCCTCCCCGAGGATGCGCGGCTGCCGCTGCTGCTGCGCATCATGGCCGAGACGCTGGGCCGCCCGGCGCAGGGTCGCGGGGCTTGAGCGCGGCGGCCAGGGCCGGGCTTCAGGCCATCGACGTCTTCGGCGCGCCGGAGGGCTTCGACGCGCTGCTGCTGCGCCGCCGCAGGGTCGAGACGCAGGCGCCGGTCCTGCATGTCTGCCGCGACGACTCGCGCATGGCGCGGCTCACCGACGCGCTCGGCTTCTTCATGCCCGAGGCCGAGCTGCTGCGCCTGCCGGCCTGGGACTGCCTGCCCTATGACCGCGTCTCCCCCAACGCGGAGATCGTCGCCGAGCGCGTCGCGACCCTCGCCACCCTGACCGACCCGCCGGCGCGGCCGCGCATCGTGCTGACGACCGTCAACGCGCTGGTCCAGCTCGTGCCGCCGCGCGCCGCCTTCGCGGGCCAGGCGCTGACCCTCAAGCGGGGCGCGCGCATCGGGCAGGAGCGCATCGTCGCCTTCCTGGAGTCCAACGGCTACGGCCGCACCGGCACCGTGATGGAACCCGGCGAATACGCCGTGCGCGGCGGCATCCTCGACCTCTACCCGGCGGGCGAGCCCGACCCCGTCCGCGTGGATCTCTTCGGCGACGAGGTGGAGAGCCTGCGCCGCTTCGACACCGGCACGCAGCGCAGCGGGGCCGCGGTGGAGCGCGTCGACCTGCGCCCGGTGGGGGAGGTCTTCCTCGACCCCGCCTCCGTGGAGCGCTTCCGCGTCGCCTACCGCGAGCTGTTCGGCAACGCCTCCGCCGAGGACCCGCTCTATGTCTCGATCTCGGCTGGGCGACGCCACCCCGGCATGGAGCACTGGGCCGGCCTGTTCCACGAGCGGATGGAGACGCTGCTCGACTACATGCCCGGCGCCTCGGTCAGCTTCGACCATCAGGCCGAGGACGCGCTGACGGCGCGGCTCGAGATGATCGAGGACCACTACCAGGCGCGGCGCCTGCCCTTCCGCGAGGGGGAGGTGCCCTACCGTCCGGCGCCGCCGCGCACGCTCTACCTCGACCGGCGCGGCTGGGACGCGATGCTGGCCGGCGGGCCCGCCTTCCGCTTCTCCCCCTTCGGCCAGGCGGCCGGCGCGGCGGGCATCGACGCCGGCGGGCGCCCCGGGCGCCTCTTCGCCGAGATCCGGCAGCAGGGCGAGAACGTCTTCCGCGCCTTCGCCGCCCATGCCGAGACCGAGACGGGGCGCGGCCGGCGCCCCATGCTGGCCGCCTGGACCCGCGGCTCGCGCGAGCGCCTGCTGACGCTGCTGCGCGAGAACCGCGTGCCGGCCGAGCCCGTCGAGGATCACTACGCGGCGCAGCGGCTCGCCCCCGGCGCCGTCGCGGTCGCGGTGCTCGGCCTCGAGCGCGGCTTCATCGGCGACGACCTCTCCGTCACGGCCGAGCAGGACCTGCTGGGCGAGCGCATCTCCCGCCCGCCGCGGCGGCGGAAGGCGGCGGCGCAGTTCATCGCCGACGCGACCCAGATCGAGGTGGGCGACCTGCTCGTCCACCAGGAGCACGGCATCGGCCGCTACGACGGCCTGGCGACGATCGAAGCGCAGGGCGCGCCGCATGACTGCCTGCGGATGATCTATGACGGGAACGACAAGCTCTTCGTTCCCGTCGAGAACATCGAGGTGCTGTCCCGCTTCGGTGCCGAGACCGCGGGCGTCGCGCTCGACAAGCTGGGCGGGGCCTCCTGGCAGGCGCGGAAGTCGAAGGCCAAGCAACGCATCGCCGACATGGCGGCGCAGCTCATCCGCATCGCGGCCGAGCGCAAGATGCGCGAGATGCCGACGGTCGCCCCGCCGGAGGGCGCCTATGACGAGTTCTGCGCCCGCTTCCCCTACATCGAGACCGAGGACCAGCAGCGCGCCATCGCCGACGTGCTGGAGGACCTGGCCTCGGGCCGGCCGATGGACCGCCTCGTCTGCGGCGATGTCGGCTTCGGCAAGACGGAGGTGGCGCTGCGCGCCGCCTTCACCGTCGCCATGTCGGGCAGCCAGGTCGCCGTCGTGGTGCCGACCACGCTGCTCTCCCGCCAGCATTTCCGCAACTTCACCGCCCGGTTCGAAGGCCTGCCCGTGAAGGTCGCGCAGCTCTCGCGCATGGTGACGGCGAAGGACGCGAAGGCGGTGAAGGAAGGCCTCGCCTCGGGCGAGGTGAACATCGTCGTCGGCACCCACGCCCTGCTGTCGAAGGACATCGCCTTCAACGACCTCGGCCTCGTCATCGTGGACGAGGAGCAGCATTTCGGCGTGAAGCACAAGGAACGCCTGAAGGAGCTGGAATCGGGCGTCCATGTGCTGACCCTGACCGCGACCCCCATCCCGCGCACGCTGCAGCTGGCGCTGACCGGCGTGCGGGAGATGTCCATCATCGCCACCCCGCCGGTGGACCGCCTCGCGGTGCGGACCTTCATCATGCCCTGGGACGGCCTCGTCATCCGCGAGGCGATCCAGCGCGAGCGGTTCCGCGGCGGCCAGATCTTCTGCGTGACGCCGCGCCTCGAGGACATGGACCGCCTCGCGACCCGCGTGCAGGAGATCGCGCCCGAGGCGCGCATCGTCCAGGCCCACGGACGCCTCGCGCCCACCGAACTCGAGCGGGTGATGACCGAGTTCTCGGACGGCAAGCACGACATCCTGCTCGCGACCAACATCGTCGAGAGCGGCCTCGACATGCCGGCGGTCAACACGCTCATCATCCACCGCGCCGACATGTTCGGCCTGGCGCAGCTCTACCAGCTGCGCGGCCGCGTCGGCCGCGGCAAGCAGCGCGGCTACGCCTACCTCACCTGGCCGGCCCATCACCGCCTGGCGCCGACGGCGCAGAAGCGCCTCGAGGTCATGCAGACGCTCGACACGCTGGGCGCGGGCTTCACCCTGGCGAGCCACGACCTCGACATCCGCGGCGCCGGCAACCTGCTGGGCGAGGAGCAATCGGGCCAGATCCGCGAGGTCGGCATCGAACTCTACCAGGAGATGCTGGAGGACGCCGTCGCCGACCTGCGCGCCGGCTCGCGCAAGCGGCGCGAGGAGGACCGGGACTTCACGCCCCAGATCAACCTCGGCCTGCCGGTGCTGATCCCGGAGCCCTACGTCTCCGAACTGCCGGTGCGCCTCGGCCTCTACCGCCGCATCGGCGCCCTGCAATCCGAGGCGGAGGTGGAGGCGATGGCGGCCGAATTCGCGGACCGCTTCGGCCCCGTCCCGCCCGAGGTCGAGAACCTGCTGCAGGTCGTCGCCCTCAAGCTCGCCTGCAAGGCGGCCAACGTGGACAAGGTGGATGCGGGCCCCAAGGGCCTCGTCCTCTCCTTCCACCGCGGGCGCTTCGCCAACCCGGGCGGCCTCGTGAACTGGGTGCAGGCGCAGAAGGGCGCGGTCACGATCCGCCCCGACCAGAAGATCTCGCTGGTGCGCGAACTGCCCTTCGACGCGCGCCTCAAGGCCGCACGGGGCCTCGTGAAGGCGCTCGTGCAACTCACCGACCCGAAGAACCCGCTGCCGAAGCTCGAAGGCGCGCCACCCCCGCCGCCGGCACCGCCCAAGCCGCCGCCGAAACCGGCCGCGAAGGCGCCGGCGCGGCCGGTGTTCCCGGGGCGGCCGATTGGGCGCCGGTAGGGCGGCGTTGGGAGGGGCGCTGCCCCTCCCAAACCCTCCCCGCCAGGGGGCACGGCCCCCTGGACCCGCGGATCGTTTGTTGGGGATTGGGGAGGGGCCGAAGTGCCCCTCCCCAATCCCCAAAGGATTCGCAGGGGTCCGGGGAGCCCGTGGCTCCCCGGCGGGAGGGGCCTGGGGAGGGCGGAGCCCTCCCCAGCGGCGCCCCGCTACCCGCCCAGGAACGCCCGCATCCGCGCCGCGTGCTCTGCCTCGCGCGTCCAGCGGCGGGCCGCGTCGGGTGGTGCGAGGCCGGCGAGGGATTTCGGCGGCGTGCCGTCGCGCAGGGCCTGGAGGGTGGCGCGGATGGCTTCGGTGGCGGCCTGGAAGGGGGCGTGGCCTTGGAGGGCGATGCGCACGCCGCGGCTCGCCAGATAGGCGCGGTCGCTGATCTCCTCGGAGAGGGTGCCGAGGAACAGGGGGAGCTTGGCTTCGCCCGCGAGCGTGTCGAGTTCGTGGCGGGTGGTGACGCCCGTGAGGAAGAGGGCGTCGGCGCCGGTGGTGGCGTAGGCGCGGATCCGGGTGATGGCGTCGTCGAGGCCGGTGATGGAGACCGCGCCGGTGCGCGCCATGATGACGAGGGCGGGGTCCTGCCGGGCGGCGACGGCCGCGCGGATCTTGCCGAGCCCTTCGTCGAGCGGGATCAGGCGCGGCCGGGGCGCGCCGTGGGGCCGGGGAAGGTCCGTGTCCTCGATGGAGAGGGCCGCGATGCCGGCGGTTTCCAGTTCCTCGATGGTGCGCTGGGTGTTGAGGGCGTTGCCGTAGCCGTGATCGGCGTCGGCGATGACGGGCAGGTCGCAGGCGCGGGTGATGCGGCGGGCCTGTTCGGCGAATTCGGTGAGGGTCAGCAGGATGAGGTCGGGCGCGCCGAGGATGGCGAGGCTCGCCGTGCTGCCGGCGTACATCCCGCACTCGAAGCCGATCTCCTGCGCGATGCGGGCCGAGATGGGGTCGTGGACGGAGGCCGGGTGGATGCAGCCCGTGCCCGCGAGGATGGCGCGGATCGCCTCCCGCCGTTGGGTCAGGCTCTTCCGCTGCGATCCGTGTTGCGCCTCTGCCATGCGCTCCCTCCCTTGCTGGCCGGGAGTGTCGCGCCTAGCGTCGCGTGAAGCAAACAGGGGGAGGTGCGGCATGGCGATGAACGAGACGGAGGGCCGGTTCCTCGTTCTCCATGAATTCATCAAGGCGGCGAAGAACAGGCTCTCGCCGAACATCTGGGACTACCTGATCGGCGCGACCGAGACGGAGACGACGCTGGCGCGCAACCGCGCGGCGATCGACCAGGTGGCGCTGCGCCCGCGCGTGCTGAACGATGTGTCGCGCGTGGACACGGGCACGGACTTCTTCGGCCACCGCATCGACCTGCCGGTGTTCCTGGCGCCCGTGGGCAGCCTCGAGAGCTTCGAGCCGGGCGGCGGCGCGACGGTGGCGAAGGGCGCGGGGCTCGCGCGGGTGCCCTTCATGCTGTCCTCCGTCTCGCAGCCGGGGCTGGAGGAGACGGCGCGGAACGCGACGGGGCCGAAGATCTTCCAGCTCTACGTGCGGGGCGGCGACGACTTCGTGGACGACCACGCCACGCGCGCCATCGCGGCCGGCTACGACGCCTTCTGCATCACCGTGGACACGGCGCACTACTCGAGGCGCGAGCGCGACATCGCCAAGCGCTTCGTGAAGTCCTGGCGGGCGGTCGCGCAGGGGATGGACCACCAGGCGGCGCTGAACTGGGACGACATCCGGCGCTTCAAGGACAAGCACCGCATCCCGCTGATCCTGAAGGGCATCGGCACGGGCGAGGATGCCGAGATCGCGGTGCGCGCCGGGGTGGAGGTGATCTACGTCTCGAACCATGGCGGGCGGCAGCTCGATGGCGGGCGCGGCTCGCTCGACGTGCTGCCCGAGGTGGTGGAGGCCGTGGCCGGGCGCGCCAAGATCATGGTGGATGGCAGCTTCTCGCGCGGGACGGATCTGCTGAAGGCGGTCGCGCTGGGTGCCGACTGGGTCGGCCTCGGGCGGCTCTATCTCTATGGGCTGGCGGCGGACGGGGCGAACGGCATCGCGCAGCTGCTGGCGATCCTGAAGGACGAGGCGACGCGCGCGCTGGGGCTGACCGGCGTGACGGGCTTCGCGCAGCTCAACCGCTCGCACGTGCATATGGGCGCGCCGATCGTGACGATGCCGCATGTGCACAGCGCCTTCCCGCTGCTGCGCGAAGGGTACTGAAGGGGGCGCTACAAGCCAGCGAGGCGCGCCGGGATCTCGGCCAAGCGCGCCTCCTCGACATTGGCGAAGGCGAGGCGCAGGTGGCGGTCCTGCCCCGGGCCGAAGAAGGGCCCGGGCAGGCAGAGGAAGCCGGTGCGCGCGGCCAGTCGCTCGGCGGCCTCCAGCGCGTCCGGCGCGCCGTCCGGCAGGCGGAGATAGGCGAAGTAGCTGCCCATGGCGTCGAGCTGCCACCCGTTCAGGGCGGCGGCCGCGCGGCGGCACGCCTCGGCGCGGCTGGCCATGATGGCGCGGTTGCCCGCGCGCCAGTCCCGCAGCGCGGGGATGCCCCAGGCGAGGGCCGCCTGGGCGGGGCGCGCGGGGCAGATCTGCAGCGTGTCGAGCGCCTTGGCGAGCTGCGCGTGGAAGGCCGGCCCCGCGATGACGGCGCCGAGGCGATGGCCCGGCACGCAATAGGCCTTCGAGAAGCTGTAGAGATGCACGAGGCTGTCGCGCCAGTCGGGATGGGCGAAGAGGGCGTGGGGCGCGGCTTCCCCCGGCAGGAAGTCGCGATAGGTCTCGTCGAGGAGCAGCCAGAGTCCCCGCCGCTCGCAGAGGGCGTGGAAGGCGTGGATCACCTCGGGCGGATAGACCGCGCCCGTCGGGTTGTTCGGCGTGACGAGGACGATGGCGCGGGTGCGGTCATCGATCCGCGCGGCGGCCTCGTCCGGGTCGGGGATGAAGCCGGCGGCCGCGGTGCAGGGCAGAGGCCGCGCCTCGACGCCCGCCATGGTCAGCGCCATGCGGTGGTTGAAGTACCACGGCGTCGGCAGCAGCAGATTGTCGCCCGGCGCGGCGATGGTCTTCGCCGCCATGGCGAAGGCGAGGTTGCAGCCGGCGGTGATGGCGACGTCGGCGGCGTTGACGGGCGCGCCGTAGCAGCGCGCGGCGTCCTCGGCCAGCGCCTCGCGCAGCGCGGCGTCGCCGGCGATGGGGCCGTAGCCCGCCGCCTCCCGCGAGCCGGCCGCGGTGGCGATGCGCTCCAGCAGCGCGGGATGCGGCGGGTATCCCGGCACGGCCTGGGTGAGGTCGAGCGCCGGCCCCGCGCCGCCGTCGTACCGCGCGGCCCAGAGGCGCGCGGCGGGGATGGGCGGGGTTTCGGTGGCCTCGATGGTGGGCGCGAAGCGCGGCATGGCGCCTGTGTCGCGCGGCCGGGGCTGCGCGTCCAGCGCGCCGCTCAGCAGCGCTCGACCAGCGGCCGCCCCGTCGCGGCGAGCCAGTGGTGCCAGAGCAGGCGCGCGGCGATGGAGCGCCAGGGCGCCCACGCCTCGGCCCGGCGCCGGATGGCGCGCGGGTCGAGCCGGGCGGCGCCTTCGAGATGGGCGAGGCCCGCGATCACCGCGATGTCGCCCGCGGGGAAGACATCGGCCCGGCCCTCGCCGAGCACGAGATAGACCTCCGCGCTCCACGGGCCGAGGCCGCGGATCGCGGTGAGCATCGCGACCGCTTCGGCGTCGGGCGCCGCCTCGAGCCGGGCGAAGTCGAGTTCGCCCGAGAGCAGCGCCGCGGCCACGGCGCGGGCATGGGCCGCGCGGGCGCGCGTCAGCCCGCCCTGGCCGCAGAGCGTATCGTCGTCCATCGCGAGGAGGTGCCGCGGGTCGAACGCGCCGGGGATGGCGGAGAGGCGCGTGAAGATCGCCTCCGCCGCCGCCTGGCTCACCTGCTGGCCGCAGATGGTGCGCAGCAGCCCGGGGAAGCCGCGCGGGCGGGAATACCAGGGCAGGCGACCGGCGCCCGCGGTGACGCGGGCGAAGCCGGGCTCGGCCGCCAGCAGCGCCGCGAGGCCCGGCTGGAACCAGGCGGGCTCAGAACGCGGTGCGAAGGCGAAGGGCGAAGAGGTGAACGGGTCCACGATCGGCGTTGTAAGCCGGGTTCACCAGGAGCTGGTAGTTCAGCGCGCCGTTGATGCCGGGGGCGAGACGCGCGTCGTAGTACATCTCCGTCACCCATTCGGGCCGGTAGTTCAGCCGCCCGTCGCCCACGATGAAGCCGATGCCGCCCGCCTCGAGATAGCGGCGTCGCCCGCCGCTGATCCAGCCGACATTGGTGCCGAGGCCCACCGTGTCGTTCGGCCGGTCCCAGCGGAGGCCGGTCAGCGCC
The DNA here is from genome assembly GCA_019750475.1 of Acetobacteraceae bacterium. Taxonomy (GTDB): domain Bacteria; phylum Pseudomonadota; class Alphaproteobacteria; order Acetobacterales; family Acetobacteraceae; genus Roseococcus. The sequence continues at coordinate 15,431 of JAIEOO010000019.1, forward strand.
GCGCCGAGGGAGACGGCGCGGTCCATCTCGGTGAACATCCAGTTCTGGGTGCGGCCATCGTTCCAGGAGAGCCTGGCGAAGACGCCGAAGTCGCGCGTGACCTCCTGGTCGAAGGAGAGCGTCAGGTTGTGCTTGCCGTTGTAGCGGTTCGGGTTCTGCTCGAAGGTGTCGAAGCCGTTCTGGAAGAGCTGCCGCCAGGTGGACTGGCGCGCGCGGCTGTGGCCGTAGATCAGCCGGACGGCGCCGGGGCGCTCACGGATCTCCCAGAAGCGCTCGATGGACAGCAGGCCCTGCCAGGCCCGGGTGATCGAGGGATCGAGGAACAGGCCGTTGGCCCGCCGCGCCACCTGGAACAGCCCGCCGCGCACGGCCCAGTTCCCGTTCTCCCATTCGAGGGCAACGCCGTTGGTGAAGCCGCGCGCATCGGCCGCGTAGTCGAAGGCCCCGCCGCCGACGAGCGCCCAGTTGAGGAACTGCGTGCGCGCGTCATGGGCGTAGCGGTTGTCGTCGAAGATGTCCCAGACGGACATCTTGCCGATGGTGAAGGTCAGCCGCTCGCGCGGCAGGGGCGCGCTGAAGCGCAGCGGATCGTTGTCGGGCGGGACGGTGTCGCCCGAGAGGCCGATGGTCTGCCGGAAGAAGAGGCGGGGGACGAAGAGGTTCGGCTCCGTCGTTCCGAGCCGGAACGCCTCGTTGTTCGGAAAGGCCGCGGCGCCGACCGAGTTGGAGAGGCCGAAGCCCCGCGTGACCGACGGGTTGATGACGATCTCCGCGCCGTGCCACAGCCGCCGCCCGATGATGAGGTCGGTGGAGAGGGTGTTGCGCGCGTTGGCCGTGGGCGAGAGGCTGGCCTCGCCGCGATAGGGGCTGCGGAAGCTGGGGTGGCCCTGCAGGATGAAGGTCGCCTGGCCGCGGATGATCCAGCCCTGGTCCTCCAGCCGGTCCTGCCATTCGGCGAGGCGCGGGAGCAGGGCGTCCTCCGGCGGACCGATATTGGGCACGCCGGGGCTCTGGAACCGGCCGGTCTGCGCGGAGGCGGGCACCACGGCGAGAAGCGTCAACAGGGCTGCGGCGAGGCGGCGCATGGGGCTGCTTACCAGCACGCCACGCCCGTGCAACCCGTTCACGTGCCTGTCATGGGGACGGTTTGACCCGCCGCCGCGCCTGCCCGACCATGGCCCCGAACGACATCCGGGAGGAAAGCCCCACATGGTCCAGCGCCCCTACACCCAGGCCGATCTCGACGCCCTCTGCGCCTGGGACACGCCGACCATCTGCAACGCGCTGGAGCTCGTCGTGCCGCACCGCCGCGGCCATGGCTTCACCATCCGCCCCTTCACCTGCGCCCATCCCTCGATGCCGCCGATCTGCGGGCCGGCGCGCGTCGGCACCATCCGCGCCGCCTTCCCCTCGGGCCGCCCGAAGGAGGCGGACCGCGCCGCGCGCATCGGCTGGTACGAATACGTCGCCAACACCGACATGCCGACCGTCGTCGTGCTCCAGGACCTCGACGACACGCCCGGCACCGGCGCCTTCTGGGGCGAGGTGAACACCAACGTGCACAAGGGGCTGAAGGCGCTCGGCTGCGTCACCAACGGCTCCATCCGCGACCTCGACATGGTGGCGCCGGGCTTCCAGCTGCTCGGCGTCGTCAACCCGTCGCACGCCTATGTGCACATCGTGGATTGGGGCCGCCCGATCACGGTGCACGGCATGGATGTGGCGCATGACCAGGTGGTCCATGCCGACCGCCACGGCGCCGTCGTGATCCCGGACGAGGCGGTGAAGGCCATCCCCGCCGCCATCGACCTGCTGACCCGGAAGGAGGCCGTGATCCTCGAGATGGCGAAGCGGTCCGACTTCGACATCGGCAAGCTGCGCGACGCGCTGGCGAAGTCCGACGAGATCCACTGAAGCGGGACGACCGAGGATGCCCTTCGTCGAGGACGGCGAGGCCTCCCGCATCGAGGACGGGTGGTTCCGCTGGACCGCGCCGCTCGCGACGGTGAAGCCCGACTGGGTGGACGGCAACAACCACCTGAACATGGGCTACTACCTCGTCGTGTTCGACGTCCAGACGGACCGGCTCTGGCCGCGGCTGGGGCTGGGTTCCGGGCTGCGCGGCCAGGGCCTCACCACCTTCGCCGTCGAGGCGTGGCTCGACTACCAGCGCGAGATGCTGGAGGGGCAGCCGATGGGCGCCGAGAGCCGCGTGCTGCAATTCGACGAGAAGCGCCTGATGGTGGAGCACCGGATGTTCCACCACGCCGAGGGCTGGACCACCTCCGCGCATGAGGTGCTCTATCTCTGCGTGGACGTGGCGACGCGGAAGGTGGCGCGCTGGCCCGAGCCCGTGCTGGCGCGCTTCCGCGAGGTGTCCACCGGCCTCGAACCGCGCCGGCTGACGCTGCGCCGGCGCTGAGGCCCATCCGGCGGCGCGGCGCGATGCCGGGCTGCGTCGAGGCCGGCGAGGCCCGGCGCGGGCGCGAAGCCCTCGCCGGTCAGGCCGCGCGCAGGCCGCGGACCGTGGCGTCGAGTGCGCTGCGCAATTCCGTCCCGCCAGCGTCGAGATCGCCCGCCGTCACCCTCAGCGGCTGCGCGGCCACCTCGGTGGCGCGCATCGCTCCCTCGGCGCGGGCCACGGCGGTCGCCGCGTGCTCGGTGCTCGCGGCGACGCGCCCGGCCGCCGACGCGATCTCCCGCGTCGCGGCCCCCTGCTCCTCGACCGCGGCGGACAGGGCGGCCGCCACCTCGTCCAGTTGACCCACCACGGCGGCGATGCCGCCGATGGCCTGGACGGCCTCCGCCGTCGCGCCCTGGATGCCGGCGACCTGCTGGCCGATCTCCTCGGTGGCCGCGGCGGTCTGCTGCGCCAGGGCCTTCACCTCGCCCGCCACGACCGCGAAGCCCTTGCCGGCCTCGCCCGCGCGCGCGGCCTCGATGGTCGCGTTGAGGGCGAGCAGGTTGGTCTGCCGGGCGACGTCGCCGATCAGCCGCAGCACCTGACCGATCCGCTCGGCGCCCTGGCTGAGACCGCTCACCAGCGTGTCCGTCGCGCGTGCCTTCGAAGACGCCTCCCTGGCCACCCGCGCTGCGCCGGTCACCTGGCACGACACCTCGGCGATCGCGGCCGCCAGCGCGTCGGCCGCGGTCGCGACGGTTCGCACGCCTGACAGCGCTTCCCGGGTGGCTTGGGCGGCGGCCTCCGCGTCGCTGCAGCCCTCGCGCGCGGCCTGGCCGAGTTCCTGCGACGCCGCGTGGACCTGCCGCGCCGCGCCCACGAGCCGGCCCGCGATCCCGCCGATCCGCTGCTCCACCTCGCCGGCGAGGCGCTGGCGGGCCTGGAGCGAAGCCGCCGCGGCCTCCTGCTCCTGCTGCTGCCGGAGCGCGGCCCCGGCGGCCTCGGCCATGCGCGCCGCGTCGGCCTCCGCCAGGGCCTTGGCGGCGGTGGCCGCGGCACGCTCCAGCTCGCCGACGAGGACCAGCAGGGCACCGGCCTCCGCCACCAGGATGGCGGCGTGGAGGGCGACGCGGCCCAGCGTTCCGGACGTCCCGAAGACGACGAGCGGCGCCAGCTCGTTCAGGACGGTGTGGTGGAGCGCGACCGTCAGCGTGGCGAGCAGGATGGCACGACGATCCACCAGCCCGGCCAGCGCGGCGAGGCCGGCGAAGTAGAGCATGTGCATGTCGAGGTGCAGCTCGAGCGGGGAGAGCCACACCAGCACCGAGATCTGCACCATGAGCGCGACCGCGATGGCCTGGCGCGCGGCGGGCCGCGCCGCCTCGCCGCGCGCCGCGACGATGGGCACCACGGCCGCGAGGACGGCGATCAGGGTGCCGGACCCGGTCTCGGCCGCGCCGTTGCCCGCGAGCCAGCCGATGGCCGGCGCCGCGAGCGCCAGGAGCCCGAGCGCCGCCATCAGGACACGGGCCATTCGGCCGCGAAGGAGGTCAAGGCTCATGCGGGACGTTCCTCTTGATCGTCGATGGGTCCGGCGTCGCGGCCGGGTTCAGAGCCGCGCGGCACACGGCGCGACGCCGGCGAAGTGCAGCGCCGCCCAGGCGCCGGCCGTCCGGCGGAGCCCGCCGGCCGTCGCCTCCGCGACGCCGGGCGCGGCGAAAGCCAGGGCGAACGGACCGAACGGGCGGACGGCGATCGGGTCCCAGCCCGGCGCGGCCAGCACGGCGAGCAACGCCTGGTCGGGCGACGTGCCGGGCGGAAAGAGCAGGACCACGGGCATCCCGGCCTTGGGCAGCGCCTGCAGGAGGGCCAGCCCCAACGTGGCGGCGATCAGCAGCGAATGCGAGGCGCGCCCTGCTGGTGGCTGCACGGTGGTCCCCGTTTCGTTCATGCAGGCGAAACTCCGGGCTCGATCTTTACGCTGCGTTAACGGCCGCGAGGGGCGGCCACCGGCGTCCCGTCCGGGCGGCCGCCGGCGGCGGCGGGGTCCGCCATGGCCGGCGGCCCGGCTCGCCAGC
>JAIEOO010000220.1 GCA_019750475.1 Acetobacteraceae bacterium
GGCCCGGCCGCGCCCGGCGTCAAGCGCCCCGGCGCGCCCGTCGCGCCCAAGCGTCCGCAGCTGGCCGGTGGCCGCCGCGAGGGCCGCATCGACGTCGCCGCCGCGCTGGAGGGCGAGGACGAGCGCAGCCGCTCGCTCGCTTCGGTGCGCCGCGCCCGCGAGCGCGAGCGCCGGCAGGCCGAGCTGCAGCGCCTCCGCTCCGGCCAGGAGCGCGTGGTGCGCGACGTGGTCATCCCCGAGACGATCACCGTCCAGGAGCTCGCCAACCGCATGGCCGCCCGCGCGGGCGAGGTGGTGAAGGCGCTGTTCCGCATGGGCGTGATGGCGACCATCACCCAGAGCATCGACGCCGACACGGCCGAGCTCGTGGCGCAGGAATTCGGCCACCGCGTGAAGCGCGTGGCCGAGGACGACGTCGAGATCGGCCTGGAAGGCGCGGTGGACGAGGAAGAGGCGCTGCAGGCCCGCCCGCCCGTCGTGACCATCATGGGCCATGTCGACCACGGCAAGACCTCGCTGCTCGACGCGCTCCGCAAGACGGACGTCGCGGCGAAGGAAGCCGGCGGCATCACGCAGCACATCGGGGCCTACCAGGTGAAGACCGCGGCGGGCGTCGTGACCTTCATCGACACGCCGGGCCACGAGGCCTTCACGGCCATGCGCGCCCGCGGCGCCTCGGTGACCGACATGGTGGTGCTGGTGGTCGCGGCCGATGACGGCGTGATGCCCCAGACGATCGAGGCCATCCGCCACGCCCGCGCGGCGGAGGTGCCGCTGATCGTCGCGGTCAACAAGATCGACAAGCCGGGCGTGAACCTCGACCGCGTGCGGAACGAGCTGCTCCAGCACGAGATCGTGGTCGAATCCCTCGGCGGCGAGGTGCAGGAGGTCCAGGTCTCGGCGCTCAAGGGCACGAATCTCGACAAGCTGCTCGAGGCGATCCTGCTCCAGGCCGAGATCCTCGACCTGCGGGCCAACCCGGAGCGTGCCGGCGAGGGCACCGTGATCGAGAGCAAGCTCGACCGCGGGCGCGGGCCGGTGGCCACGGCGCTGGTGCAGAAGGGCACGCTGCGGACCGGCGACATCGTCGTCGCTGGCACCGAGTGGGGCCGCGTGCGTGCGCTGGTGGACGACAAGGGCGCCCAGGTGAAGTCGGCGGGCCCCTCGGCCCCGGTCGAGGTGCTCGGCCTCTCCGGCGTTCCCGGCGCGGGCGAGACCTTCATCGCGGTCGAGAACGAGGCCCGCGCCAAGGAGGTCACCGAGTTCCGCCAGCGCAAGGCGCGCGAGAAGGCGGCGGCCGCGGCCGGCGCCGGGCGCGGGACGCTCACCGACATGCTCGCCCGCATCCAGGCCGTCCAGCAGAAGGAGGTGGCGGTCGTCGTCAAGGCGGACGTGCAGGGCAGCGCGGAGGCCATCTCCGTCACCCTCGGCAAGATCGGCAACGAGGAGGTGCGCGTCCGCGTGCTCCACTCCGCCGTCGGCCAGATCACCGAGAGCGACGTGCAGCTCGCCAAGGCGTCGAACGCCGTGCTGGTCGCCTTCAACGTCCGCGCCACGGCGCAGGCGCGGGAGATGGCGCAGCGCGACGCGGTGGACATCCGTTACTACTCGATCATCTACCAGGTGGCCGACGACATCGAGGCGATGTTCAAGGCGAAGCTCGCGCCGATCCAGCGCGAGAACTTCATCGGCTACGCGCAGATCCTCCAGGTGTTCGAGGTCAAGCGCCTCGGCAACATCGCCGGCTGCCGCGTGACCGAGGGCGTGGTGAAGCGCGGCTGCGGCGTGCGCCTGATCCGCGAGGGCGTCGTCATCCACGAGGGCGAGCTCGCCACGCTCCGCCGCTTCAAGGACGACGTGAAGGAAGTCACCAACGGCTACGAATGCGGCATGTCGTTCAAGAACTACGACGACATCCGCGTCGGCGACCAGATCGAGTGCTTCGAGACCGAGACGGTCGCAGCCGCGTAGCGGCGGCTAGAGAGCATCATGAGGGCGGTGATGGAATTTCTCACCGAGTATTCGGCGATAATCACCGCCCTAGCGAGTCTTGCCCTGGTTTGGTTCACTTATCGCCTTGCGGCGGTGACCAAGATACTTGCTGACGAAACAAGGCAGACACGTGAAGCGCGTCTCGAAGCCAACGTAGACGTAGCTGTCGAACCTCATCCTCAACACGTCGTCCTCTTTAATCTTGTGATCGCAAATACAGGGCAAGCGGCAGCCCGCAACGTCCGCGTGACGATTTCCGGATCTGGCCTAAGGCGACCGCGCAAACAGCTCGATGCCCCTCCAGAGTGCGTTTTGTCCTTCTCAACTCTGTTACCTGGAACGAGACACTGCCTTTTCTTGAATTCGTCTGCTGATCTTCCCCCCGATGCTCGCGTAACAGTACGTTACGAGTATGCAGACTATAGAGGCAAAATCGAAAGACAATTTGAAGAAGCTCTTCATGGTTGGTTTGGCTTTACTCGTGTCGGTCAAGACCCGCACTACCTAAGCGCCAAAGCACTCGAAGCGATTGCGCGAACGCTGGCGAACCGGGGAGCGTCAAGTCGATTAGCCGTCGACGTGTTCACAAAAGCTGAGCGCGAGCGCGAGCGTGCTGACCTGGACGCCTGGATCGCTGAGGTCTCTGCGGAAACCGAAGGAGTAGCGCAGAACGCGACCTTTCAACCATCCGATAGTGAGCGGGGAAAGGGAGGAGAATCCGATGGCCAAGCGCCAGCGTGAACCGACCGCGGGCCCGTCGCAGCGCCAGCTTCGCGTCGCGGAGGAGGTGCGCCACGCCCTCGCCCAGATCTTCGAGCGCGGCGGCTTCCGCGAGCCCGAGCTGTCGGCCGCCCACATCACCGTGACCGAGGTCCGGGCCTCGCCCGACCTCAAGCACATGACGGCCTTCGTCAGCGGCCTCGGCCGCGACGTGCCGGAGGAGCAGTTCGCCGCCCTCCGCCGCTCCGCCCCGCATCTGCGCACCCTCGTCGCCCGCGCGGTGCGGCTCAAATACGCGCCGGAACTCCATTTCCAGCACGACAACGCGCTCGACTACGCCATGCGGATGGACGCGCTGCTGCGCCAGCCCGCCGTCCGCCGGGACCTGGAGGAGAAGGACGACTGACCCCCCGGCCGCTCTCTCCGGCCGACGCGCCCGCGGTCCTCGCCGTCATTCGCGCCGCCTTCGCGGCCCAGCCCATCGTCACCGACCCGCCCTCCGGCGCGCTGTCCGAGACCGAGGCCAGCATCGCCCGCGCCCTGACGAACGGCGGCGCCGGCGTCGAGGCGGCGGGGACGCTCGTCGCCGTGGTGCTGTGGGAGGAGAAGGCGGGCGGCCTCTATTTCGGGCGCCTCGCCGTGCACCCGGCCCATCGCGGCCGCGGCCTGGCGCGTGCCCTGGTGGACGCGGCGGAGGCCGAAGCCCGGCGCCGCGGCCTGCCGCGCATCCATGCCGGTGTCCGTCTGGCGCTGGCCGACAACCGGGCCGCCTTCGCCGCCCTCGGCTTCACCGAGGGCGAGCGGAGTGCCCATCCGGGCTACGGCGAACCGACCAGCGTCGCGATCAGCCGAGAAGTCGCCCGATGACGCGCGCGGTGTAGTCCACCACCGGGATCACGCGGCCGTAGTTGATGCGCGTCGGCCCGATCACGCCCACCGCGCCCACGATCTTCTCCGCGCCGTTGCGCAGCGGCGCCACCACGACGGAGAGCCCGGCCGAGGAGAACAGCCCGCTCTCGGCGCCGATGAAGATCTGCACCCCCTCGCCGCGCTGCGCCAGTTCCAGCAGCCTGAGCGTGGTTTCCTGCGCCTCCAGCCGGTCGAACAGCGCCTGGATCTCCTGCACGCGCGCCAGGTTCTCGAGGTTCTCGAGCAGCTTGCCCTGCCCGCGCAGGATCAGCGACCCGCCGCCGCCCCCCGACCAGGTGGCGAGGCCGGCCTCGATCACCTGATGCGTCAGCGCGTCGAGGGCGGTGCGGTTCGCCGCGATCTCCCCCGAGACGTTCTCGCGCGCCTCATCGAGGGTGCGGCCCGTGAGGCGTGCGTTGAGGTAGTTGCCCGCCTGCACCAGGGCCGAGGGCGGCAGGCCCGGCGGCACCTCGATCACGCGGTTCTCGACCCGGCCATCCTCGCTCACCAGCACGACCAGCGCGCGGCCGGGGCCGAGGGGCACGAACTCGATGTGGCGCACCGGCGCGTCGGCCTTGGGCGCCACCACCATGCCCGCGGCCCCCGCGAGCCCGGAGAGCATCTGCCCGGCCTCGCCCAGCGTCTCCTGCAGGGACTTGCCATGGGCGGCGCAGCGGGCGGCGATCTGATCCCGCTCCTCGCCGGAAAGATCGCCGAATTCCAGCAGCCCATCCACGAAGAGGCGCAGCCCGCGCTCGGTCGGCAGGCGGCCGGCGCTGGTGTGGGGCGCGTAGAGCAGCCCGGCCTCCTCCAGATCGGCCATCACGTTGCGGATGGAGGCGGGGGAGAGGTTCAGCGGCAGGCGGCGCGACAGGGTGCGGCTGCCCACCGGCTCCCCGGTCTGGACATAGACCTCGACCAGTTCGCGCAGCACGGCGGTGCCGCGGGCGTCGAGGGCCGAGGCGTGGCGCAGGACGGGAAGGGGGGGCTTCACCGGCGGGTTCATGGTTCGCCCGGAATCGTGGGCAGTGGCGGGGGGCGCGTCAACCTCGGCGCATCACCCCGCCAGCGCCGCGAACCGCGCCAGGATCAGCGGCCAGCCATGCGGCCCGGCCATCCCGTCCCGGTACGCCTCGGCGTCGGCGCCGTGGCGGGAGAAGCCGTGGTGGCGCAGCAGCACCTCCGTCCGGGCGCCCTGGGGCGTGAAGCTCACCTCCACCTCGGAGGCGCGGTCGGGGTCGGGCTGGGGCGTGCGGTCGAAGCCGACCTGCCAGGTGAAGGCGACGTGGCGTGGCGGGTCCCAGGCGATGACCCGGCCCCAATCGCAGCGGAAGCCGAGGGGCCCGATCTCCCGGCAGGCGCCGTGCAGACGCGGTTCCATGCCGATGTCCTGGCAGGCCTCGCCCGCCCAGGTGTAGTCCCGGGGCCACCAGCGGCCGAAGCCTTCGGTGAACAGGCGGAACGCCGCGCCGGGCGGCAGCCCCACCGTCACGGCGTGGACCGTCTCGTCCTGCATTCCTTCCTCCCCGAATCGCTTGGCTTGAACTTGGCCGGCTCCGCTGGACAAAGTCCAGGAACGGGCGCAAGGCGCCGCCCCAACATCGTCAGCGGAACCGCCAGCATGCCCCGTCCCTCCGGCCGCGCGCCCGAACAGCTTCGCCCCGTCTCGCTCGAACTCGGCGTCGCCAAGCACGCCGAGGGATCCTGCCTGATCCGGGTGGGCCTGACCGAGGTGCTGTGCGTCGCCAGCGTGGAGGGCAAGGTGCCGCCCTTCATGCGCAACCAGGGCCTCGGTTGGGTGACGGCGGAATACGGCATGCTGCCCCGCGCCACCCACACCCGCGGTGACCGCGAGGCAGCGCGCGGCAAGCAATCCGGCCGCACGCAGGAGATCCAGCGCCTGATCGGCCGCAGCCTGCGCGCCGTGGTGGACCGCAAGGCGATGGGCGAGATGACCATCACCCTCGATTGCGACGTGATCAACGCCGATGGCGGGACGCGCTGCGCCGCCATCACCGGCGCCTGGGTCGCGCTGCACCTCGCCTTCAGGCACTGCATCGGCAAGAACCTGCTGGCCGCCATGCCGTTGCGCGACCAGGTGGCCGCCATCTCCTGCGGCGTGGTGGAGGGAGAGGCGGTGATGGACCTCGACTACCAGGAGGACAGCGCGGCCGAGGCCGATGCCAACTTCATCCTGACCGGCCAGGGCGCCATCGTGGAGCTTCAGGCGACCGCGGAGGGCGCGGTGTTCACCGAGGCGCAGATGCTGGCCATGCTGGACATGGCGCGCGACGGCACGGCGGCGCTGTTCGCGAAGCAACGGGAAGCGGTGGGACTTTGATCCCCACGCCGATGCCGGCGCCGCCGGCCGCCATGCGGCTGACGGCGCCGGCATCGCCGCGGGGGGGGCCGTTTGCGCGCCCATTCCGGTGGCTCCGCTCCGTCCGCGCGGCGAAGCCGCGCTGCCGGCCGGGGGGCGGCGAGCGGAGAGGGCACAGGCCGTTCCGCACGGACGGTCCGCAGCGGGAGGGAATGATGCCAAGGAAGCTCGAACCGGGCCGGCTGGTCCTGGCCAGCCACAACAAGGGCAAGCTGCGCGAATTCCAGGGCCTGCTGGCGCCTTACGGCATGGAGCTGGTCTCCGCCGGCGCGCTCGGACTGCCCGAGCCCGAGGAAACCGGCACCACCTTCGTCGAGAATGCCCGCATCAAGGCGCTGGCCGCCACGATGGCGACGGGGCTGCCCGCGCTGTCCGACGACAGCGGCTGCGAGGTCGCGGCGCTCGGCGGCGCGCCCGGCGTCTACACGGCGGACTGGGCGACGCAGCCCGACGGGACGCGGGACTACCATCCGGCAATGGAGCGCGTGGCGCGGGAAGCGGGCGACAACCCCGACCGGCGCTGCGCCTTCGTCGCCACCCTCGTCCTCGCCTGGCCGGATGGCCACACCGAGGTCGCGGAAGGCCGCACCGAGGGCGTCTGGGTCCACCCGCCGCGCGGCGGGAACGGCTTCGGCTTCGACCCGATGTTCGTTCCCGAAAGCGAGAGCGAGACCTTCGGCGAGATGACGCCGGAGCGGAAGGCCGCCCTCAGCCACCGCGCCCGCGCCTTCGCGGCGCTGGCGCGGCTTTGCCTGGACTGAGCCGCCCTACTCCTCGATCCGGCCGTTCTTCGGCATCGGCTTCCACTCGACGGGCTTCGATTGCGGCACGTGGGCGTCGCCCTCCACCTCGGCGGGCGTCGTGCTGTCCAGATCCTCGGTGCCCGCGCCCTGCACCGGCGTCCAGGAGGGCGGATCGCTGGCCGGGAAGGATTCGAGGATCGCCTGGTCCACGGCGTCGGGCTTGGCCTTGCCAGGGGTGGTGTCGGTCATGCTGTTCTCCATTCCGGTTCCGCCCCAACGCGCGGAACCGGCATCGGATGGCAGCGCGGCCGCGATTCAGCCCGGCAGGTCGAGCACGAGGTTGCCGCTGGCCTCCAGCGTGGCGCGCGCGCCCGGCGGCACCAGCAGGGTGGACATGCCGTCCTCCACCACGGCCGGCCCGGCGACCACCTGCCCGAGCGTGAGCGCGTCCCGGCGGAAGACCGGCGCCTCGCTGGCCGCATCGCCGAAGCGCACGGGCCGGCGCGCATGCGGCGCGGCGGGTGCGCCGGAAGGCACCCCGGGATCCAGCCGTCCGTCGCCCGTGGCCGCGCTGACGGCGACGCGGATGTTCACCACCTCCACCACCGCGACCGGCGGCACGCCCGAGAAGACGGCGCGGTACGCGGCCTCGAACGCGGCGCGGATCGCCGGCATGTCGCAGGGCCCGGGCGGCAGCGGCGTGACCAGTTCGAAGCCCTGGCCGGCGAAGCGGAGATCGGCCGCGCGCTCCGCCGTCACGGCGGCGTGGGCGCCGAGCGTCTCGGCGATGACGCGCCGCGCCTCGGCTTCCAGCGCGCCGAAGCGGGCGTCCAGCTCCTCCGCCGGCAGCGTGTCGAGCGGCCGCGCCAGCGTCGCCACCTGATCCACGCGGGCCGGGGCCAGCAGCAGCCCGAGCGCCGAGGCGACGCCGGCGGCCGGCGGGCAGATCACGCGGGTGAGGCCGAGGCGCCGCGCCACCTCCGGCCCGTGCAGCGGCCCGCCGCCGCCCGTCACCAGCAGCGCCGTGTCGAGGCCTTCCCCGCCCTGCTCGGCCAGATGGACGCGCGCCGCGGCCGACATGGCCTCGTTCACCACGGCCTGGATGCCGGCGGCGAGTTCGTCGCGCGGCAGCTCGGCCGCGTCGGCGAGGCGCGCCAGCGCCCCGTCCATCGCGCCGAGGTCGAGCCGCATGGTTCCGCCCGCGAAGCCTTCCGCCGCCAGCGCGCCCAGGGCGAGGTTGGCGTCCGTCACGGTGGGTTCCGCCCCGCCGCGTCCGTAGCAGGCCGGCCCGGGGGCGGAGCCCGCGCTGCGCGGCCCCACCTTCAGCAGCCCCAGCGCATCGAGGGACGCGATGGAGCCGCCGCCGGCACCGATCTCGATCAGCTCGACGGTGGAGATGGTGATGGGCAGGCCGCTGCCCGGGGTGAAGCGCTTCTCCCGCGCCGCCTCGAAGCGGTGGGCGACGCGCGGCGCGCCGTCCCGCACCACCGCGAGCTTCGCCGTGGTGCCGCCCATGTCGAAGGCCAGCAGGTCCTTCGCGCCGGACCGCGCGCCGAACACGGCGCCGGCGAGCGCGCCCGCCGCCGGCCCCGATTCCAGCAGCCGCACGGGGATGCGCTTCGCCTCCTCGACATGCGTCAGCCCGCCATTCGACAGCATGAGGAAGAGCGGCGCCGTGACGCCGAGCGCCGCGATCTCCCGCGCCAGCCGGTCGAGATAGGTGACGGCGAGCGGCTTGACGTAGGCATTGGCGCAGGTGGTCGAGAGGCGGTCGTATTCGCGGATCTGCGGCGACACCTCCGACGAGAGGGAGAGGTGCAGCGAGGGGTGCCGCGCCGCGATCAGCGCCGCCGCGCGGCGCTCATGCGCCGGGTTGGCGTAGGCGTGCAGGAAGCCGATGGCGAGCGAGGTGACGCCCTCCGCCACCAGCCGGTCGGCGGCGTCCAGCACTGCCGCCTCGTCGAGCGGGATCTCGACGCGGCCATCGGGTGCCAGGCGCTCCGCCGCCTCCAGCCGCCAGGCGCGGCGGACCAGCGGCGCGGGCAGCGGCAGGAACAGGTCGTAGATTTCGTATTTCCGCTCGTGCCCGATCTCGAGGATGTCGCGGAAGCCGGCCGTGGTCAGCAGGCCGGTGGGCGCGCCCTTGCGCTCGATGAGGGCGTTGGTCAGCAGGGTCGTCGCGTGCACCACCCGCGCGACGGCGCCGGGCGCGATGCCCTCCCGCTCCAGCAGCCGGCGGATGCCCGAGAGCACGCCGCGCTCCGGCGCGTCGGGCGTCGTCAGCTCCTTGTGGGCGAAGAAGCGGCCGGACGCGGGGTCGTGCAGGACGAGGTCGGTGAAGGTGCCGCCGATGTCGATGGCGAGCGCGTAGGAGGTGCTCAAACGTAGGCGTCCCGTGTGTCGGCTGCGAGGAGGGCGGGGTCGCGGCCGGCGGGGTCGCCATGGCCGCCGCCGCCCGGGGTGCGGAGTTCGACGGTGCCGCCCGGCGGCACCACGTGCTGGCGCTTCGGGTCCGCTGGCTCGCCCATGATCAGCACCGCGCCCGGCGCGCCCGGCTGCCCGCCGGCCATGCCGGGGGCGGCGGCGCCGGGCCGCGTGCGCTCCGCCAGGAAGGTGACGGCGACGGGCTGCGGCGAGCGGTTCTCGTACAGCGTCTCCTGCCCCGTGCCGCCGCGGTGCCGGCCGGCGCCGCCGGTGCCCTGGCGAAGCCGCCGGAAATGCACGCGCCAGGGGAAGGATTGCTCGATCGTCTCGACCGAGGCGGAGGAGACGTTGGACGGCCAGGACAGCACATTGGCCCCGTCGCCGCGCGCCGAGGCGCCGTAGCCGCCGTTGAGGAACAGCGCGTTGGCGTGCGGCGTGCCATCCGCCTTGAAGCCCGAGAAGCCGAGGCACCAGAGCGGCGAGCCGATGCCGGCCACCACGCGCCCCGGCAGCACGTCGGCCAGCGCCTGGAGCACGAGCGCGGGCAGGAAGTGGCCCGTCAGCGCCCGCGCGCCGCCGGCCGCGGGGTGCCGCGAATTGAGGATCGAGCCCTCGGGCGCCGTGACGGTGAGGGGGCGGAAGCTGCCCTCGTTGTTCGGCACGTCGGGGCAGAGCGCGGCCTTCACCGCGAAGGCGGTGTAGGCGAAGGTGTAGGCGAGGCAGACATTGATCGCCCGCGCCACCTGGTCGTGCGAGCCCGCATAGTCGCAGGTGATGGTGTCCCCCGCGACGGTGAGCGCGAGGCAGAGCCGCATCGGCTCCTCGAGGCCGTCGGTCCGGACCTCGGCGCGGTAGGTGCCGTCCGGCACGGCGGCGATCGCCTGGCGCATGGCGCGTTCCGACCGCGCCTGGATCTCCTGCGCCAAGGCCGAAAGGTCGGGCAGCCGGTGCTCCCGCAGCAGGGCGAGGACGCGCCGCTCCATCAGGTCGAGCGCGGCGAACTGCGCGTGCAGGTCGCCCAGCACCTGATCCGGGACGCGGACGTTGCGGCGCAGGATGCGCATCAGCGTCGCGTCCGGCACGCCGGCATTCACCGCCTTCATCGGCGGGATCTGGAGGCCTTCCTCGAACACGTCCCGCGCCTCGGCCGAGCGGATGCGGCCGCCGATGTCGGGCGAATGCGCGACGGAGCCCGCGAAGCCGACGAGGCGCCCCTCCAGGAAGATGGGCTTGGCCACCGTGATGTCCGGCAGGTGCCCCGTGCCCATCCAGATGTCGTTGGTGATCAGCACGTCGCCGGGCTGCAGCGTCTCCGCCGGGAACTCGCGCAGGAAGTGGCGCGTGGTCTGCGGCAGGGTGCAGAGGAAGCTCGGCACGCTGTCCGTCGCCTGGACGACGGAGCGGCCTTCGGCGTCCATCAGCGCGCAGCCGAAATCGTGGCTCTCGCGCACCACGGTCGAGAAGGAGGAGCGGAGGAGGGCGGCGGCCGCCTCGTCCACCACGGAGACGAGCCGCGTCCAGAGCAGCTCCAGCAGGACAGGGTTCAAGCGTCAGTCCAGTCGGATGTTCGCGGCGTCCACGACGCGCGTCCATTTGGCGGTTTCCTCGGCCATCAGGGTCCGCGTCTCCTCCAGCGTGCCGCCGATCGGCGTCGCACCCATCTGGAGGAAGCGCTCGCGCAGCGCGGGGGCCGAGAGCACCGCGCGCAGGTCTTCGTTGAGGCGCTGCATCAGCGGCGCCGGGGTCGCGCCCGCCGTGCCGAAGGTGAACCAGGCGGTGGCGACGTAGCCATCCACGCCGGCCTCGGCCGCGGTGGGGACATCCGGCAGGGCGGGGGAGCGCCGCGCCGAGGTGATGGCGAGCGCCCGCACGCGCCCCTCGCGGGCCACGGGCGGGATGGTGGGCAGGTTCTCGAACATCAGCTGGATGTTGCCCGCCATCAGGTCGTTCAGCGCCTGGGAGGAGCCGCGATAGGGCACGTGCGTGAAGCGCAGCCCGGTGACGAGCATGAACAGCTCGCCCGCCATGTGGGTGGAGGTCGCGTTGCCGGCGGAGCCGAAGGTGATGTCCCCCGGGCGCTGCCGCGCCAGCGCCACCAGCTCGCGCAGGTTCTGCGCCGGCACCGAGGGGTGCACGACGATGACGTTGGGGAACTCCGCCAGGAAGGTGATGGGCGCGAGTTCGGTCTGCGGGCTGTAGGGCAGGTTGCGATAGACGCTGAACGCCGCATGGATGCCGATCGAGCCGAGCAGCAGGGTGTGGCCATCGCCGGGCGCCCGGGCCACGACCTCCGCCCCGATATGGCCGCCGGCGCCCAAGCGGTTCTCGATCACCACCTGCTGGTTCCACTTGGCGGCGAGGGCCTGCGCCGTGAGGCGGGCCAGCACGTCGGCCGAGCCGCCGGCGGCGAAGGGCACGATCACGCGCACGGGCCGCTGCGGCGCGAAGCCTTGGGCCCAGGCGGGTGCGGCACAGCCGAGCAGGGCGCCCAGAAGGGCAAGGCGACGGGCGAGGCGCATCGTGAACCCTCCAGCGCGGCTTGTCCGGAGGATTGCGGCATGGGGGCGCCACGGGCGTCAAGCGGCCGCGGACGGGTTTGAGTGAAATTGAACGGACCAGTTGCGCCCGTCGCGGGCTTGGTGCTTCCATCCGCGGCGAGGGAACAGGGAAGGCAACACCATGCTGCGCCGCCGTCAGCTTCTCGCCGCTGCCGCCACCTTGCCCGCGCCGGCCCTGGCGCAAGGCGCCGCCCCGCGCCCCGCGCAGATCGTCGTCAACGCGTCGGGCGGGGCGATGGAGCAGCTCTTCCGCCGCTCCTACTTCGCCGAGTTCGAGCGCCGGCACGGCATCCGCGTGGTCGCCACCTCGCCGGTGGATTTCGGCAAGCTGCGCGCGATGGTCGAGAGCCGCAACGTCGAGTGGACGGTGACCGAGCTCGGCGGGCAGGACTTCATGCGCGCGAAGGAGCTGAACCTCCTCGAACCGCTGGACTTCTCCATCATCGACCTCTCCCGCTACCCGGCCGCGGTGCGGGACACGCACATCTTCCCCTCCTCGGTCTACTCGACCGTGATGGCCTACCGCTCGGACGTCTTCCCGACGGGCCAGCATCCGGTGGGCTGGGCGCAGTTCTGGGATGTCCGGCGCTTCCCCGGCCCGCGCAGCCTGCGCAACCACCCCGTGGACAACCTGGAGTTCGCGCTGCTCGCCGACGGCGTGCCGATGGACCGCATCTACCCCATCGACATGGACCGGGCCTTCCGCAAGCTCGAGGACATCAAGCCGCACATCACCGTCTGGTGGACCACGGGCGCGCAGCCCGCGCAGCTTCTGGTGGACCGCGAGGTCGTGCTGGCCTCGGGCTGGAACGGCCGCTTCTTCGACATCGCCCGCCGCGGCGCGCCGGTCGCCGTCGAGTGGACCGGGGGCAGCCTCAAGCAGAACGCCTATGGCATCCCGCGCGGCGCGCGGAACGCGGTCTGGGGCCAGCACTTCCTGCAGATCATGACCATGCCGGAGCTTCAGGCGGTCTACGCGACGGAGCTGGCCTATCCCGGCCTGCACCCGGACACGCCGAACCATGTGAGCGCCGAGGTGCGCCCGCACCTGCCGACCAGCCCCGGCAACATCGAGAAGCAGTACTGGATCGGCGTGGAGTGGTGGACGCAGAACGGCGCCCGCGCCCAGGAACGCTGGAACCGCTTCATGCTCCGACGTTCCTGATCGTGGAGCTGAGCTGCCGGGGATTGGAGAAGCGCTTCGGCACCGTCCGGGCGCTGGCGGGCGTGGACCTCGACGTCGCCGAGGGGGAGCTGCTGACCATCCTCGGCCCCTCGGGCTCGGGCAAGACGACGCTGCTCAAGGTCGTCGCCGGGTTCGAGGTGCCGGACGAGGGCACCGTCCGCCTCGGTGCCACCGACGTCACCGTGGCCCCGCCGCGGGCGCGCGACGTCGGCATGGTGTTCCAGAACTACGCGCTGTTCCCGCACCTCACCGTGGCGCGCAACATCGCCTTCCCGCTCGAGATGCGGCGGGTGCCCAGGGACGAGATCGCCCGCCGCGTGCGCGAGGTGCTGGAGCTGGTGGAGCTGCCGCACCACGCCGAGCGCCTGCCGCGCCAGCTCTCGGGCGGGCAGCAGCAGCGCGTGGCGCTCGCCCGCGCCATCGTCTTCAACCCGCGCCTGCTGCTGCTGGACGAGCCGTTCGGCGCGCTGGACCGGAAGCTCCGGGAGCAGATGCAGCTGGAGGTCCGGCGCCTGCAACGGCGCCTGAAGCTGACCACGCTGTTCATCACCCACGACCAGGAGGAGGCGCTGATCCTCTCCGACCGGATCGCGGTGATGGAGGCCGGGCGGATCGCGCAGCTCGGCACGCCGGACGAGCTCTATGCCCGGCCGGCGACCCGCTTCGTGGCCGACTTCCTAGGCGAGTCGAACCTGATCGAGGGCGCCTGGCAGGGCGGTGCCGCGGTGGTGCCGGGCTTCGGCCCGGTCCCGCTGCCCGCGCCCGGCACCGACGGCGCGCCCGCCCTGCTGCTGCTGCGGCCTGAGGCGCTGCGGATCGGCGCCGAGGCGCAATCCTTGCCGCTCCGCGCCGAGGGCCGCGTGGTGGAAAGCGTGTTCCTGGGCGTGTCGGAAAAATTCCGCGTCGCCCTGGACGGGGGGCCGGAGCTGCTGGCACGCCTGCCGCTCCGGCCCTCGCAGCCCTCGCCCGCGCGCGAGGGGGACCGCGTCGCCCTGGGCTTCGCGCCCGAGGACCTGCATGTCGTCCGCGGTTGACCGGGCCGCGCCGGCCCGCGCCGAGGAGCGGCGCTGGGTCTGGCTCGCCCTGCCGGCCGTGCTGTTCCTCGGCGCCCTCTTCGCCTGGCCGGTGCTGCGGCTGCTGGCCCAGGCGGTCGAGGGCGGCACGCTCGAACACCTGGAGAAGGCCGTCCTCGACGAGCTCTACGTCGAGGTGCTGGTGGAGAGCCTGGAGATCGCCCTCTGGGTCACGCTGCTCTGCCTGGCGCTCGCCTATCCCGTGGCGCTCTGGATGCTGCGGGCCGGGCCCTGGGGGCGGGCGCTGGCGCTGTTCATGCTGCTGCTGCCCTTCTGGACCAGCGTGCTGGTGCGCACCTACGCCTGGATGGTGATCCTCGGGCGGAACGGGATCGTGAACCGCTCCCTGCTGGAATGGGGCGTCATCACCACGCCGCTGCCGCTGCTGCACAACCTGACCGGCGTGCTGATCGGCATGGTGCACGTGCTGCTGCCCTACATGGTCTTCCCGATCTACGCCGCGCTGCTGCGGATGGACCCCGATCTGCCGCGGGCCGCGGAGGGGTTGGGCGCGCCCCCCTGGCGCGTCTTCCAGCGCGTCGTCCTGCCGCTATCCCTGCCCGGCGTCTTCGCCGGCTGCGCGCTGGTCTTCGTCCTCGCGCTCGGCTTCTTCATCACGCCGGCGCTGCTCGGCGGCGGGCGGATCATCATGATCTCCATGCTGATCGAGCAGCAGGTGCGGGAGTTCCTGGACTGGCCCTTCGCCGCCGCGCTCTCGGTCGTGCTGCTGGTCGTGACGCTCGGCGCCTATTGGGGGCTGCAGCGCCTGACCGGGGGGAACCGCCTTGCCGCCGGGTAGGCTCCTGCTCGGGCTGGTGGCGGGGCTGGTCTTCGCCTTCCTGATGCTGCCCCTGCTGGTGGTCTTCCCGATCTCGGTCTCCTCGGCCTCCTACCTGCAATTCCCGCCGCCCGGCTTCTCCTGGCAGTGGTACGAGCGCTACCTGAGCGACCCCGTCTGGATGGCGGCCACCTGGCGCAGCGTGAAGGTGGCGGCCCTCGCCACGCTGATGGCGGTCCTGATGGGGGTGCCGCTGGCCTTCGCGCTGGCCCGCACGCGGCTCCGGGCGCTCCGGCTGCTGGACCGCTTCGTGGCGGCGCCCGTGATCCTGCCCACCATCGTGCTCTCCATCGCGATCTACGGCCTCTTCGCCAGGCTTCAGCTCATCGGGGAGTGGTACGGCATCGCCATCGCCCACGCGGTGCTGGCGCTGCCCTTCGTCGTCATCCTGGTGGGCGCGGCCCTGCGCGATTTCGACCCGGCGCAGGAGCAGGCGGCCATGGGGCTGGGCGCCACCTGGTGGCAGGCGGCGTGGCGCGTCACCCTGCCGCAGCTTCGCCCGAGCCTCGTCGCCGCGTCCTTCCTCGCCTTCGTCTCCTCCTTCGACGAGCTGGTGGTGGCGATGTTCCTGTCGGGCGCGGCGATGACGCTGCCCAAGAAGATGTTCGACAACATCATGCTGGAGATCGACCCGACCATCGCGGCGGTTTCGGTGCTGCAGATCCTGCTGGTGGGCGTCTGCCTCGGCCTTGTCTCCGTCTTCGGGCGCGGGGCGCTGACGCGGAGCCTCGGCGGCAAATAGGGGGAACCATGTCCAACGAGATCTTCCACCCCGACTTCAAGCAGCGCCCCTACTGGTGGGAGGCGGTGGCCCCCACCGAGGAGGCGGAGGTCGAACTGCCCGCCCGCACCGACGTGCTCATCATCGGCGGCGGCCTCACCGGCCTCAACTGCGCGATCGAGCTGGCCCGCGGCGGCGCGCATGTGACGGTGCTGGAAGCCAACGACTTCCTCTGGGGCGCCTCGTCGCGCAACGGCGGCGGCGTCTCGGGCGGCACCAACCTGGGCAAGGGCCTCTCCGGCTCCAAGGGCCGCAGCAGCGACGCGGAGCACCAGGAGAAGATCCGCGCCATGGTCGAGGACAGCGCGGCCAGCCTCGCCCATGTGGAGAGCATCATCGCGCGCGAAGGCATCCAGTGCCATTTCGAGCTGAACGGCCGCTTCGTCGGCGCCTTCACCCAGAAGCACTATGACGGCCTCGCCGGCAAGGTGGAGTTCTACAACAAGGTCGCCCATGCCGGCGCCGAGATGGTCCCGCGCGAGCGCCAGCGGGAGGAGATCGCCTCCGACTACTACTATGGCGGCATGCGGATCGAGCGCGTGGCGAAGCTGCACCCCGCCCTCTACACCAAGGGCCTGGTGGACGCGGCGCGGCGGCACGGCGCGACGCTCGCCGGGCGGACGCCGGCGGGCGCGCTGACCCGCATCAGCGATGGCTGGCGCTGCGACACGCCGCGCGGGCCCATCGAGGCCGACGAGGTCGTGATCGCCACCAATGGCTACACCGGCGGGCTGACGCCCGACCTCCAGCGCCGGGTCATCCCGCTCGCCAGCCACATCATCACGACGGAGGAGCTCGACCCGGAGCTGGCGGCGAGCCTGATCCCGAAGAACCGCGTGCTGTCCGACACCAAGCGGGTGCTCTGCTACTACCGGCTGTCGCCCGACAAGCGGCGCGTCGTGTTCGGCGGCCGCGCCCGCTTCACCCAGGTGGGGCCCGAGGTCTCGGCGCCGGCGCTGCACGGCATGATGCTGGAGCGCTGGCCGCAGCTGAAGGGCACGCGCATCACCCATGCCTGGACGGGCAATACCGCCTTCACCTTCGATTTCCTCCCGCATCTCGGGAAGACGGAGAAGGGGCTGCACTACGCGATGGGCTGCAACGGCAGCGGGGTCGCGATGCTCAGCTACCTCGGCGCGCAGCTCGGGAAGAAGCTGCTGGGCGGGCAGAACCGGGTGACGAGCTTCGACGGCCAGCCCTTCCCCACGCGGCCGCTCTACTACGGCAAGCCCTGGTTCCTGCCGCCCATCGGCACCTGGTACCGCATCCGCGACTGGCTGGACCGGCGCGTCGGCTGACGCGCCGGGCTCAGCGGACGAGGATCGGCGTCAGGTTGTGCCGCGCCGCGGCGCGGGCGAGCACGCCGTCGGCGCGGATCTGGGACAGGAAGGCGTTCACCTCCGTCACCCAGGCCGGATCGTTGCGCGGCATGGCCCAGCCATAGAGCGTCTCGCCGAAGCGCTCGGGCGGTTCGATCACGCGGGCCCATTCGTGCAGGACGACCATCCGCCGCGTGTAGGGGTAGTCGCTCATGAAGACGTCGGCGCGGCCGGACTGCACCTCGGCCTCCCGCGTGCGGGGCGGCTGCACCACCAGCAGCTCCGCCCGGCGCAGGGTGCCGCGCATGATCGGTTCCATCACGGTGCCCGCGGCCACGGCGACGACGCGGCCGGGCTGGTCGATGTCCTCCCAGCGGGTGACGCGCGTGTTCTCCCGGGTGGTGACGGCGTAGATGGCGCTGGCGAGGTAGGGCCGGCTGAACGCGACGCGCTCCGCCCGGGCCGGCGTGATGCCGACCGCCATCATGGCGATGTCGCAGTCCCCGGCCTCCACGCGGTCCATGAACTGCGCGAAGTTCGTCTCGACGAAGATCGGGCGCACCCCCAGCCGCGCGGCCAGGGCGCGGGCCAGATCGACGTCGATGCCCTCGAGCTCGCTGTTGCGGGGGTTGCGCCAGGAAATGGCGAAATAGTCCGGCCAGATGCAGACATGCAGCTCGCCCCGGGCGCGGATGGCGTCCAGCCGGGGGGCGAGGCCGGGGCGCGCCGCCTCGGCCTGCGGCAAAGCTTGCGCTCCGGCCTCGCAAAGCAGGGCCGGCCCTGCGATGATGGCAGCCGCCATGCGTCTCGAAACCCTGCGCGCGAACATCAGACGCTCCTTCGGTCTCAGCCGGACACCGGAGACCCCGGCCGGTCCGTCACGCCCGGAACGGCTCACCGGCGTGCTCGCGGTCCTGGTGGTTCTATGCCTCGTCGCAGTTTACGGAACCGTTATGCTCCGTGGCCAGGATGAAGCTCTGGCCGAGGCGGAGCGGCTGACCCAGGCCGTGTCCGAGGCACTCGCGGACCAGCTCACGCGCGCCACCCAGACGGTGGACCTCGTCCTGCTGGACCTGACCGAACGCCCCGCCGACCGCTCGGCGAGCGACGGGCCATCGGGCCAGCTCTCCAACCTGCTGCGGGACGTGTCGCAGATGCGCGCCCTCGTGGTGACGGACGCGGCGGGAACCATCGTGAACTCCACGGTGGACGCCCTGGTCGGGCTGTCCCTGGCGGACCGGGAATGGTTCCGCGTCCTGCGCCTCTCCGGCCAGCAGACACGGGTCGGCACCCCGGAGGCCGGCCGCTTCATCGCCCTTCCGGGCCAGCCCCAGAACATCGCGGAAACCGGCCTCTGGTCCATCCCGATGGCCCGGACGCTGCGCAACCGCCGCGGCGAGTTCGAGGGGATGGCGGTCGCGCTGATCAACCCGGACTACCTCATCTCGGTCTCGCGGCGCTACGCCGAGGCCTTCGGGGTGAACATCCGCCTGCACGGCTACAACGGCGCGCTGCTCGCGCGGTCGGACGGCGGGCGGGAAGGGATCGGGCAGATCCATCCCGGCTCCTGGCCGTTCCGCAACTTCCTGCCCCGCCGGGAGAAGGGCACGTTCACCGGCATCGACCAGGACGGGGCGCAGGTCGTCGCCAGCTTCGCGGTCACCCGCCAGGGCTCCTTCGTGGTCGAGGTCGCGCGCACCCGGCGCGATGCCTTCGGCGACCTGCGCGGCCTGGCCTGGCTGCTCGGCGTCGGCACCATGGCGGCCGCGGGGATGATCCTCGCCTCGCTCTGGGTGCTGGCGCGGCAGGCGAAGCAGCTCCAGGCGCAGGGGCTCCGCCTCGCCGAGAGCGAGAAGCAGGCGCGCGTCGCCTCCCGCGCCAAGGAGGACTTCCTCGCCTCCATGAGCCACGAGATCCGCACGCCGATGAACGGCGTGATCGGGATGACCGGCCTGCTGCTCGACACGCCGCTCGAGCCCATGCAGCGCCGCTACGCCGAGACGATCCGCAACTCGGCCGAGCACCTGCTGATGGTGCTGAACGACATCCTCGACTTCTCGAAGCTGGAGGCCGGCGCCGTCGAGCTCGAGCAGCTGCCCTTCGACGTCGAGCAGGAACTCGCGACCATCGTGGAGCTGTTCGCGCCGCGCGCCGCGGCCAAGGGCGTCGAGCTGGTCTGCGCCCTGGCGCCGGACCTGCCGGGCCGGGTGCTGGGCGACCCGGGCCGCTTCCGGCAGGTGCTCTTCAACCTCGTCGGCAACGCCCTGAAGTTCACCGAGGCGGGCTGGATCGAGGTGCGGGTCTCGGCCGACCCCGTCCAGTCCCCGCGCGGCTGGCGCCTGGTGTGCGAGGTGCTGGACACGGGCGTCGGCCTCGATCCGGCCCAGCTGCCGCATCTGTTCGAGCGCTTCACCCAGGCGGATGCCTCGATCCGGCGGAAGTATGGCGGCACCGGCCTCGGCCTCGCGATCTGCAAGCGCCTGATCGACGAGATGGGCGGCGCGATCGAGGCCGGGTCGCGCGACCTCACCCTGCCGCGCGGCGGCGGCAGCCGGTTCAGCTTCCACATCCGCCTGGGGCGCGTGCAGGGCGATCCGGCGCAGGTGCCGGCGACGGCCATCGCCGGCCTCCGCGTGCTGGCGGTGGACGACCTCGCGCTCAACCGCGAGATCATCGCCCAGCAACTCGCCGCCATGGGCGCCGAGGCCGAGACCGCGCCCGACGGCGAGGCCGCGCTCGCCCTGATGGAGGAGGCGATCGAGGCCGGGCGCCCCTTCCGCGCCGTGGTGCTGGACGGGCAGATGCCCGGCGCGAACGGCGTCGAGATCGCGCGCCGCATCCGCGCCGCGCCGGAGGCGCAGCCGGTCGCCATCGTGCTGTGCTCGTCCGGCCTGGGGGTCGAGCGCGAGCAGCCCGGGGCGGGCGTGGTGGATGCGTTGCTGCTGAAGCCCGTGCTGCCGAGCCGCCTCCGCGAGGCGCTGCTGCACGCCCTGGCGCCGCCGCTGCCCGCCGC
>JAIEOO010000029.1 GCA_019750475.1 Acetobacteraceae bacterium
CGAGCGCCGGCGGCTCCGCCGCGCGCGCGGTGCCGGCCGCCGCCTGCTGCGTCGCGAGGCCGAGGCGCAGCGTCACCGTGAAGACGCTGCCGCGGCCCATTTCGCTTTCCGCCTTGACGTCGCCGCCCATCAGCTCCGCCAGGCGCCGCACGATGGAGAGGCCCAGCCCCGTGCCGCCGAAGCGCCGCGTGGTGGAGCTGTCGGCCTGGGTGAAGGGCTGGAACAGCCGCGTCACCGTGTCGGCATCCATGCCGATGCCGCTGTCCTCCACCCGCAGCGTCGCGACCGCGCCCTGGCCCTGTGCCTGCGTCTGGACCGAGATGCGGACATAGCCGCGCTCGGTGAATTTCAGCGCGTTGCCGACCAGGTTGAACAGGATCTGCCGCACCCGCGTGGGGTCGCCCGAGAGCCAGTCCGGCCCGCTGCCGGGCGTGTCCGCGAAGAGCGCCAGGCCGCGCTGCGCCGCCGCCGGCGCCAGCGTCTCCACCGTGCCTTCGACCAGGCCGCGCAGGCTGAAGGGCACCGCCTCGATCTCGAGGCGCCCGGCCTCGATCTTCGAGAAGTCCAGCACGTCGTCCACGATGCGCAGCAGCCCTTCCGCGCTCTCGCGCATCACCTGCACGCTGCGCGCCTGCTCCGGCCGCAGCTCGCCGCGCGACAGGACCTCGAGCATGCCGAGGACGCCGTTCATCGGCGTGCGGATCTCGTGGCTCATCGCCGCGAGGAAGTTGGCCTTGGCCTGCGCCGCCGCCTCCGCCGCGTCGCGCGCGGCGATCGCCGCCTGCTCGCTGGCCTTCAGCGCCGTCACGTCGCGGCCCTGGGCGACGACGCGCCCGCCCGGGATCGGCTTGTAGGAGAATTCCAGCCACCGCCCGCCCGGCGCCTGGCGCGTGACGCTGACCGGCCGGCCGGACAGCACGGGCTGGACGCGGCCCTGCACCACCGTCTCCTCGTCCTGGTCGAAGCCGAAATCGCCGCGGCGATACATGAAGCGCATCGCCTCGGTCAGGCTGCCGCCCGGCTGCACCAGGTTGTCCGGCACGCCCAGCAGATGCCGGCCCCATCCGTTCGAGAGCAGGATGTCGGCCTTGTTGTCGAGCAGCGCGACGAAGGTCTCCATGCTGTTCAGCACGTCGCGCAGCAGGGCGCGTTCGGCCTCGATCTGCTCCTCGCGCTGCTTGATGGGCGTCACGTCCCGGTAGAAGGCGAGCATCCCGCCATCGGGCAGCGGGTCCATGCTGACATCCAGCCACGCGCCGGTGACCGTCTTGCGGATGTAGCGGCGCCCGCCGGCCTGGCGGAACGCTTCCATCCGCGCATCCAGCGCGCGCTCGAACTCCTCCGGATCATCCGGCACGGGGCCGAGATGCCCTTGCCGCATCTGCCAGCCCACCACGTCGCGCGCGCGCGTGCCGAGGCGGAAGAACTCCTCCGGCAGGCCGAGGAAGCGCATCAGCGGCCGGCTCAGCATCTGCCAGCGCAGCTCCCTGTCGAACAGCATGACGCCGTCCGACATGTTCTCGACGACGAGGCGCAGCTTCTCGCGCTCCTGCTCGAGCGCGACCTGCGCCTCCTTCAGCGCCGTCACGTCGCGCAGGTTCAGGGTGATCAGCCCGTCCTCGCGCGTGATGAAGTTCATCTCCGCCCAGCGCCCATCCGGCATCCGGCGCGACCGCGAGAGCTCGCCCGGGATCGAGAGGCGGGCGCGCACATCGGCGACGAACGCCTCCTCCCCCTGCCCGGTGCCGAAATCGCCGCGGCGGTGCAGGGCGCGCAGGATCGCCTGGTAGTTGGCGCCGGGCCGGAACAGCTCCGCCGGCAGGCCGAACACCTGGTTCGCGCGCGACGAGCATTCGAGGATCACGCCGTTCGCATCCGCCAGGATCACGCAGTCCTGCGTGCTGTCGAGCAGCAGGTTGGCGCGGCGCCGGTCCTCCTCCCGCTCGGCGCGCTCGGCCTCCAGCCTGGCGAGCGCCTCGCGCAATTCGGTCACGTCGCGCACCAGGACGAGCAGCAGCCCCTCGGGCAGGGGGCGGAAATGGTACTCGGCCCAGCGTCCGTCCGTCATGCGCTGCGCGAAGGTCAGGCGGCCGGCGGCCAGGATCTGCGCCCGGCGCTGCGCGACGAAGCTGTCCTCGTCCAGGTCGAAGCCATAGTCGCCGCGCCGGTACATGTGGCGCAGGATGTCCTGGTGGGTGGTGCCGGGCCGGACCATGTCGTCCGGCAGGCCGAGCAGGTTGCCGCTGCGCGTCGAGTTCTTGAGGATGACGCCGTCGGCATCCATCAGCACGACGGCATCCGTCACGTTCTCGAGGAGGTGCGCCATCCGCGCGCGCTCCTCCGCGAGGGAGGCCTCGACCGGCGCGTCGCTCCACAGGCAGAGCCGCCCGCCGCCCGGCAGCGCCTCGAACGCGAGTTCGAGGTGCCGTCCCCCCTCCATCTGCCATTGCGGCCCGGGCCCGGCGAGGGCGGCGCGCAGGCCGTCCGGCGTGGCGGGACGCCGCAGCCGCCCGGCCTCCGCCATGCGGGCCAGCACGGTGTCGAGCCGCGTGCCGGCGCAGGGCATCGCCACGCCGAACCATTCGGTGAAGCGGTCATTGGCCCGGCGCACGCGGTTATCGCCGTCCAGCACGAGGACGGCGCCGGGCATGCGGGACAGCAGGGCCTGGAGAAGGGCGGACTCCTGGTCCGCGGCGACGCGCGTCGGCATTGCTGTGAAATTTGCCACACCGCGGGCCGGGTTTCTGTCGCGTCTGTCGCGCGACGCATGCGACATGGAAGGGGGTGCCGCGCGATCGAGCCGCGGCAGAGGGGCGTCATGGTGGGGCCATCGAGATCGAACCCCGGAGACCACCCCGATGCGCCGCTTCCTCCTCGCCGCCGCCCTGACCCTCACGGCCCTGCCGGGGGCCGCCCTCGCCCAGGTGAACGCCGCCGAGCGCGCCCGCCGCGCCGTCACGGTGGACACGGCCTCGGCCTGCCAGGCCACCTGCATGCAGGACATGACGCGGCCGGGCTCCAACCCCGCCGCGGCCCAGGCCTGCACCATCCGGTGCGGCGCGGTCGCCGGCTTCGCCCGGCAGGAGGCGCGCAGCCAGGCGGTCGTCACGGGCCGCGGCAGCCAGCCCGCCATCCTCCGCGCCTCCGCGCCGCTCGAGACGCACGGCATCATCTTCGCGGCCCGCACCCCCTCCGCCGCCTTCGGCATGGTCGTGGGCGAGACGGACCGCATGGCCGCCCACCGCGTCGCCGAGGATCGCTGCGCCGCCGCCGGCCCGGGCTGCCGCCCCATCCACAGCTTCACCGCCGCCTGCGGCGCCGTGGCCCATGGCGTGAAGCGCAGCCCCTGGGCGCTGGTCATGACCTCCGACCCCAGCACCTTCGTGGTGACCACCATCGGCGGCGGCTCGGGCGCCACGCCGCAGGCGGCCGAGCAGGAAGCCCTCGCCGATTGCCGCAGCCGCGACCCCCGCGCCCAGTGCCGGATCGTCGCCAGCCAGTGCGGCCGGAGCTGAGACGGGGGCGATCCCCCAAACCCCCGTCTCTCCTGGCCGGACCTCACGAAACGCGCATCCGTGCAGCATACGCGCCAGCGCCCGGCCTGCCGCCGCGGGACATGCGCTCAGAGTGTCGCAACGACAGGGTCACGGATCGGACGGTCTGCACCATCACGATCGACCTTGGCGCTTCCCCGGACCGCCGGCCGATGGTGGGCGCGCTCTCCACCACGGATGCCGGCGCATCCTGGCCCATCGTCGCCGCCCCTGCGCCTCACAGGAGGTAGGGCCACAAGGCTTCGAGGAAGCGCCGGACCTCCCGGATCAGTGCGGTCAGCTCGCGCAAGAGGGCCAAGAGGAACAGGTGGTCGGGGCGCAGCATTGTGGCAGCTCCATCGGTTGACGATGGGGCCACCCTGGCGTCACGACTGTCGGGAAGGGCGCCGAGACAGTGAGGGCGGGTGGCCCGTGCCACCACCAGGCACCATCGCGGGCGCGGGACTCAAACCGCCCCGGGGTGGGAACCCGGATCCACACGGAAGGCCCCCGGGAAGTACTTCTCGGAGCGCCGGAGCCCCGAAATGCAAAAAGGGGAGCCCGAAGCCCCCCTGAGCGCCTTTCCGCGTGACCCCTTTCGGGGAACCCCCCGCCGCCATGGCTGACAGGGGGACGCGGCCGAAGCCGTGGAGGGAATCTGCATCCAACCCCCCCCTTGGGTTGCAAGGAGAGGCTGTCACGACCTCGCCGGGAGGGTCAGGGCATTCGGCCCCAACGGCCGCGCTGGAGCCCCCTGGGATCGCTCGCTCTCGGTTTGGGCCGGGGGTGGCCCGCAGGACGTCGTGACGCCTCCAGGGCCTCCCGGGAGGAAGACACGATGCAGGGCCTTCCGGATGGCGGCCAGGACCTCTTCGAAGTTGGAGCCGTCCACACGGGGGATGATCGGCACATGGTTGGGCCCGATGACGGGGCGAAGCCGGGGAATGCTCACCGTGCAAAGGGGGTCACGGATGGCCCACGACTGGACGCCCTTCCGCTGCCCGGCCGGGTTCGGGTGGGCCTGCACCCGCTCGGGACCATCCGGTCCCGTGCAGGTCAGCGCCCACGGCAGAACGGTGACCTGCGGCTGAGTTCGCGCTTCGTGCCGCTATGCTACGGATCCACGCGCCTCTCTTCCCCGAAGGCGCGGACCGGGGCCTCTTTTCTCGTCCGCTACCCTCGCCGCAGGTTCCACAGCATCGGGTTGGGGCCTTGCAGCACGCCCGAAAGATCCGCGCGGAAGGCGGTGCGCAGGCGGAACAGGCCGGTCGGCGCGATCGGCACGCTCTCCCAGGCGAGCTCCTGCACGCGCCGCATCGCGGCGGCCTGCGCCGCCTCGTCCGCCGCGTCCAGCCAGGCCGTCACCTGCTCCTCCACCGCCGGATCGTCCGGCCAGCCGGGCCAGGCCTGGGCGCCGTTCATGCGGATGACGAAGCTCACCGCCGGGTTCGCGACCGTCGCGGCAGGCGCATTCGTGTTGTGCAGGTTCCACCCGCCTTGCGTAGGCGGGTTGCGGTTCGCCCGGCGGGCGAGGACGGAGGCCCAGTCGCTCTCCACCGTCTGGATGTTGACGCCGAGGCGCCGCATCAGCTCGACCGTCAGGCGCCCCTGCTGCGTCACCGCCGGGAAGTCCGACGGGTTGATGTGGACGATGGGCTCTCCGTTGTAGCCGGCGTCGCGCAGGGCCTGGCGCGCGCGCTCCATCGTCTGGGGGCCGCGCGGCGCCGGCGGGAACTCCATCGCGCCCGGCACGCTGCACGGGAACAGGGAGTGGCATTCCTGCCAGTCGCCCGGCAGCGCCACGGCCTGCATGAAGTCGGGCTGCACCAGCACGTCTCGGATGGCGCGGCGCACGCGCACGTCGTTGAAGGGCGGGTGCAGGTGGTTGAAGCGCAGGAAGCCCAGGAACCCGTTCGGGTCATAGACCTGCGTGCGCACGTTGCGGTCGCGGTCGAGCAGGGGGACGAGGTCGGGCAGGGGATACTCGATCCAGTCGATCTCCCCGGTGCGCAGCGCCGCGGCCGCCGTGCCGCCATCGGGGATCCAGAGGATCTCCAGCCGCTCGAAATGCACGCGCTTGCCGCCCGAGGCGCTCTCCGCCGGCTCGTCGCGCGGCACATAGGCCTCGTTGCGGAGGTAGACGCTGCGGCTGCTGGCGACGAACTCGCCCGGGACGAAGCGCCAGGGGCCGCTGCCGATCATCGCGTCGGGCCCCAGCGCGCGGTCGGCCGGCGTGCTCGCGAAGCGCTCCGGCATGATGAACAGCGGCGAGGATCCGGGCTTGGCCAGCGCGTCGAGCAGCGCCGGGAAGGGGCGCCGCAGGCGGATGCGCAGCGTGTCGTCGGCCGGCGTCTCCAGCTCGGCCACGGCGCGCATCAGCGCCGTGCCGAACACGTCCCGCGCGCCCCAGCGCCGGATGGAGGCGGCGCAGTCGCGGCTCCGCACCGGTTCGCCGTCGTGGAAGCGCAGCCCCGCGCGCAGGCGGATCGTCCAGGTCAGCCCGTCCTCCGAGACCTCGTGCCCCGCGGCCATCTGCGGCCGCGGGCGGAACCGGGCATCGGCGCCGTAGAGCGTGTCCCACACGCAGTAGCCATGGGTCGTGATGATCGTGCTCGGGTTGAAGAAGGGGTCGAGCACGGCGAGGCCCGCCTGCGGCACGAGGCGCAGGGTGCGGGCGCGGTTCGCCTGGGTCTGGGCGAGGGCGGGCGCGGCGAAGGCGGCCCCCGTGGCAGCGATGAGCGAGCGGCGGTGGATCACGTCCCCTCCCGAACGGGTGCACGCAGGGTGGGGGCGTCGCGGCTCACCATCCCTACGCCGGTCTGAACCGGATCAGGTTCCGCGGGTCGCGGCCTCGCGCCGCCTCTCAGCCCCGGCGCCGGTGCCGGCGTGGGGGCCCCCCGTGGTGATGACGCCCGTGTGCGCCGATGGCGCCCGCGGCACAAGACCCTTGCAGGTGGTTCCGTGTCGAACTATCTAATTCGACATCGAACGTTCGGAGCGACCCATGGCCACCCGCCGCACCCTCCTCGCCACGGCCAGCGCGGGCCTCTGGCTCAGCCTCGCCGACGGGTGGCTGCGCCCCGTCCGCGCCGCCGCGCCGCTCGATCCCTGGAACCAGGCCGCGGCCGCCGCGCCGGCGGACCCGCGGCTGCGCGCCCTGCTCTGGGCCGTGCTCGCGCCCAACCCGCACAACCGGCAGCCCTGGCTGATCCGGCTCGACGGCGACGACGCCCTCACCCTCGTCTTCGACCGGGAGCGGCGCCTGCCGGTCACCGATCCTTTCGACCGCCAGCTGACCATCGGCCTCGGCTGCTTCCTCGAACTGCTGCGCCTCGCCGCGGCGCAGCAGGGTTTCGCCGCCGCCATGACCCCCTTCCCCGAAGGCTCGGACGCACGGGCCCTCGATGCGCGGCCGGTGGCGCGGGTGGTGTTCGGGCCGGGCGGCCAGCCCGACCCGCTCTTCGCCGCGGCGCCGCATCGGCGTTCGGCCAAGCTGCCCTTCGACATGACGCGGCCCGTCACCACGGCCGAGGAAGCCGCGCTGCGCGGCGCGCTGCTCGACGCCGCGTCCTTCGGGGCGGAGCGCGAGGCCGGGGGCGTGGCCACGCTGCGCGACCTCGCCTGGCGGGCCTGGGTGATCGAGGCCGGGACGCCGGCAGCCCACCTCGAGAGCGTGGACCTCATGCGGCTCGGGACGCCGGCGGTCGCGGCCCAGCCGGACGGCATCCCGGTCTGGGGGCCGCAGCTCGATCCCATGATCGCGCGCGGGGAGCTGACGCGGGCGGCGATGCTGCCCGGCGGGCCGGGCCACCGCGTCATGTTCGACCGCTACCGCCCGATGATCGCGGCGACGCCCGCCTTCGTCTGGCTCGCGACGCCGGGCAACACGCGCGGGGAGCAGCTCGCGGCCGGGCGGGACTGGCTGCGGCTCAACCTCGCCGCGACGGCCGCCGGCCTGGCGCTGCATCCCGTCAGCCAGGCGCTGCAGGAATACCCCGAGATGGCCGGCCCCTTCCGCGAGGCGCAGGCGCGGCTCGGCGGCGGGCGGCAGGCGCAGATGCTCGGGCGCCTCGGCGTCGCGATGGCCGCCGCGCCGCCCACGCCCCGCTGGCCGCTGGAATCGCGTATCCTGCGCGGGTGACCGAGACCGACCCGCCCCTGTTCGCGCTGCTGAACGAGATCGGCATCATCGAGCAGCTGGCGCGCAACCGGTTCGAACGCGCCCAGCCCGACGGGCTGCGCCTGCCGCACTTCGCCGTCCTGAATCACCTCGCGCGGCTGGGGGACGGGCGCAGCCCCGCGCGGATCGCGCGCGCCTTCCAGCTCGGCAAGCCGGCCATGACCAACACGCTCCAGCGCCTCGAGGCGCGGGGCTTCGTGACGCTGGAGCCCGACCCGGACGACGCGCGCGCCAAGCTCGTGCGCCTCACCGACGCCGGCCGGGCCCGCCGGGACGAGGCGGTCCGGCAAGTCCAGGCGGATCTCGGCCCCATGGCCTTCCGCTTGTCGGCGGATCCCGCCGCGCTGCTGCCGGCCCTGCGCGAGCTGCGGACCGCGCTCGACCGCGATCGGGGCTGAGGCGTCACAACCGCTGGTTGCCGATTCCGCTGGCGGAGGGCCGGGCCCGCCCCATAGGCTCCCGGCGGGCGCGGCCGGTCCCGCCGCGGCTCCAGAAGGGAGGAAGCCCATCATGCCTTACGCCACGCGCCGCGGCGCCTTCGGATTGGCCGCGTCCCTCGGCGCTCTCGCCGCGGCGCCGACGGCCCGGGCGGCCGCGCCGCTCCTCGGCACCGCCGCCCCCGCCTGGTACCGCTTCCGCATCGGCGAGTTCGAGGCGACCGTTGTCTCCGACGGGCATCTGCCCCTCGGCCGGCCGGCGGAGGGCTTCCCGACCGCCCCCGCGGCCGAGATGGGCGGCATCCTGCGCGACGCCTTCCTGCCGGCGGACAGCGTCGTGCTGGAGCAGAACGCGCTGGTCGTGAACACCGGCCGGCAGCTCATTCTCTTCGACACCGGCATGGGCGAGAGCATGGGCGCGGCGAGCCGGATGTTCGGCCCCACCACGGGCCGCCTCCTGCGCAACCTCCAGGCCGCGGGCTTCCGGCCGGAGCAGTTCGACCTCGTCGTCCTGACCCACGCCCATTGCGACCATTGCTGGGGCCTGGTGGATGCGGCCGGCCACCGCGTCTTCCCCAACGCGCAGGTCGCCGTCGCCGAGGCGGATGTCCGCTTCTGGACCGACGACGCCAACAAGCGCGGCCCCGCCTTCATGGAAGCCTTCATCGAGGGCGCGAAGCGCAACCTCAACGCCTATCGCGACCGGCTGGTGATGGTGCGGGACGAACAGCCGGTCGCGCCCGGTGTCACCGCCATCGCCGCGCCCGGCCACACCGTCGGGCACCACGTCTATGCCGTGACGTCGGGCGGGATGACGGTGATGAACACGGGCGACCTGGCGCATCACCACGCCATCATGCTGCGGCGCCCCGCCTGGGAGTTCGCCTTCGACAGCGATCCCGCGCAGTCGGCGCGGACGCGGACGCGGATGCTCGACCGCTTCGCGACCGAGCGGCACCATGTGCTGTGCTACCACTTCCCGTGGCCCGGCCTCGGCCACGTCGCGCGGGCGAATGAGGGCTACGCCTGGGTGCCGGCGCCGATGAACGTCACCTCCGCCGGCTGACCGCCGCGGCGCGGATCGCGTCCGGATGGGAGCATCCGAACGCGTGAATCGGCCCTGGAATCAAGGTGCCGGCGCCCGCGACGCGAACGCCGCGGGCGCCGGCGCTGCGCCGCCGATGCAGCGAAACGTTGACGCGGCTGCCGCCGGCGCGGGACGCTTCCCGCCGAGGACGGCAGGAGGGACAGCGTGACCAAGCCATTCGAGGGCGTGGCCCAGGCCAGGGAGGCCGGCTACGCCGACGATCTGCGCGGCTTCTCCTTCCGCCGCTACGGGATCGAGGACTGGCTCGGCCTCGTCCTGCTCTGGGTCCTCGGCATCCTCGTCTTCACGCAGTTCTTCAGCCGCTACGTGCTGAACGACAGCGTCGCCTGGACGGAGGAGGTGGCCCGCTACCTCCTCATCGTCCTCGTCTTCATCGGCAGCGCGGGGGCGGTGCGGCGCGGCACCCATATCCGCGTCGAGGCGCTGGAGATGGCGTTGCCGATGCGCGCCCGCCGGCTGCTCTGGATGGCGCAGGACGCCATGCGCCTCGGCTTCTGGGCCTTCGGAGCCTGGATCAGCCTCGACCTCGCGGACCGGATGGGCGTGATGCCGATGGACAGCCTGAACGCGTCGCTCGCCTGGGTCTATTGGCCCGTCGCCTTCGGCTTCGCCATGATGACGCTGCGCGAGGCCTGGTGGATCTGGCGCCGGTGGCGCCACGGCGACGCGCCGAACACGCAGGACGTGCTGGCGTGAGGCACGAAGCGCCGCCCTGTCCGCTTCCGGCCGCAGCGCGGCCGGCGCGCCAGCCAAGCGCGCGCCCGGCGCCCGAGGGCGAGACCACATGACCGCGGCCATCCTTCTTCTCGGCTTCTTCGGCCTGCTGGCGCTCGGCCTGCCGGTCGCCATCTCGCTCGCCGGGGCCTCCATCCTCTTCGCGCTGATCGACGGCTCGATCCCGCTGCTCGCCATCGTGCATCGCATGGTGGGCGGCGTGGACAGCTTCCCGCTGCTCTGCGTGCCTTTCTTCATCATGGCCGGGATGCTGATGAACACCGGCGGCATCACCGAGCGCATCTACGACTTCGCGGTCGCCGCCGTGGGGTGGATGCGCGGCGGCCTCGGCCAGGTGAACGTGGTGGGCAGCGTGGTCTTCGCGGGGATGAGCGGCACGGCGGTGGGCGATGCGGCGGGCCTCGGCACCATCGAGGTCCGGGCGATGCGCGCCCATGGCTACGACCCGAAATTCGCCGTCGGCATCACCGCGGCGTCCTCCATGCTCGGGCCGCTGCTGCCGCCCTCCCTGCCCCTCGTCATCTATGGCGTCTCGGCCAATGCGAGCATCGGGCAGCTGTTCGCGGCGGGGATCGTCCCCGGGATGCTCGTCGCGTCCTGCCTCATGGTCATGGTGTGGTGGTATGCGCGGCGCCACGGCTACGGCGCCGACGCGCGGTTCCGGCTGTACGAGCTGGGCCGGTCGCTCGCGCGCGGGATCCTGCCGCTGCTGACGCCGATGCTCATCATCGGCGGCATGCGCGCCGGGCTGTTCACGCCGACGGAAGGCGCGATCTGCGCCGTCGCCTACGCGTTGTTCCTGGGCGTCATCGTGTACCGGACGCTCGGCTTGCGCGCGATCGCGAAGGTCAGCTTCGAGACGGTGGAGGTGACGGCCGCGATCCTGCTGATCGTCGCGGGCAGCGAGATCTTCGGCTGGCTGCTGACCACCACCCGCGTGTCGGAGCAGGTGGTGGGCTGGGTGCTCTCCATCACCGAGCAGAAATGGCTGATCCTGCTGATCGCCAACCTCTTCCTGCTGCTGGTCGGCCTGGCGATCGAGCCGCTGCCGGCGATCCTGATCCTGACGCCGATCATGCTGCCGATCATGGAGGCGATCGGCGTGGACCCCATCCATTTCGGGCTGATCATGGTGCTCAACCTCTGCATCGGGCTGCTGACGCCGCCGGTGGGCATCGTGCTGTTCATCCTGGCCCGCGTCGGCGGCATTAGCTTCGAGGATGCGGCCAAGGGCGTGCTGCCCTTCATGGTGCCGCTGCTGGGCGTGCTGTTCCTCTGCACCTACGTGCCGGAGCTGGTCATGTGGCTGCCGACGCGGTGGTATAGGTGAGCGGAACCCAACGTTACCGAAGGTGCAGGAAACTCAGTTTCCTGCCGGGAGAGCGCGAGAGGGCAGCGCCCTCTCGCCACCCGTTCAGCCCGGCCTGATGTTCCGCGCGCGGATGATCCCGCCCCACTTCTCGCTCTCGCGGCGCTGATAGGCGGCGAAGTCGCCAGGCGCGCCGGCGACGGGAAGGATGGCGAGGGTGTCCAGCCGCTCCCGCACCTCGGGCGCGCGCAGCGCCGCGGCGAAGGCGCCGTGGATGCGCGCCACCAGCAGCGCCGGCAGCTCCGGGGGCGCGAAGAGCGCGAAGTCGGTGCTGCACTCGAATTCGGGCAGGCCCGACTCCCGCACCGTCGGCACATCGGGCGCCGTGGGCTGCCGCTCGCGGGAGCTGACCGCGACCGCCCGCACGGCGCCGGCGCGCATGGGCTGCAGCGCCGACACCGCGTCCACGGCGCTGAACTGCACCTCGTTGGCGATCAGCGCCTGGAGCGCGGGCGCCCCGCCGCGATAGGGGACGTGCAGCATGTCGATGCCGGCCATGGCATTGAACAGCTCCACCGCCAGATGCGCCGAAGATCCCGCGCCGGAGGAGGAGTAGGACAGCCGCCCGGGATTGGCCCGCGCATGCGCCAGAAGCCCCGCCACGTCGCGCGCCGGCAGCGCGGGATGCACGCACAGGTATTGCGGCGTGTAGGCGAGCAGTCCAAGCGGCGTGAAGCCGCGCTCGTTGTCGTAGGGGATGCTGTCCAGCAGATGCGGCGCCATCGCGTAGGTGGAGTTGGTGCCGATCAGCAGCGTGTACCCGTCGGGCCGCGCCCGCGCGACCGAGAGATGCCCCACCGTGCCCGAGGCTCCAGGGCGGTTGTCCACCAGGATGGGCTGCCCGACATCTGCCGCGACCCGCTGCGCGAGGATGCGCGCCAGCGTGTCGGTGGACCCCCCCGGCGCCCAGGGCACGACGAGGGTGACCGGTCGCGCGGGCCAGGCCTCCTGGCCGAGGGCCGGCGCCGCGAGGGCGAGCATCGGAAGGGCGCCGAGGGCGCGGCGGCGGGTGGTCATGGGCAGGTTTCCTCCGCCGCGCTTATCGAACGCGTGCGACTTGCGCTCAAGCCGCGAGATGCGCGTCGAAGGCGCGCGCGATGGCCTCCAGGTCGGCCGCGCGCCCGCTGAACAGGCGGAAGCCGTCCACGGCCTGCGCGACCGACATCTCCCGCCCCGTCATGGTCCGCGCGCCCACGCGTCGCGCCGCGGCGAGCAACGGCGTCTCCAGCGGGGCATAGACCGCATCCGCCACCCACAACCCGCCATGCAGCAGCGCGGGGTCGAGCGGGCAGCCCGTGTCCGGCTTCATGCCGACCGGCGTCGCGTTCACCAGGAAGCGGGCGCCGCGCAGCCCCGCCGCCACGTCGCTCACCGCCCGCGCGCCCGGGATCGCCGCGCAGAGGGCGGCGGCCTTGGCCGCGTCCGCATCGAGGACGCGCAGGTCCGGCACGCCCGCCTCGCGCAGCGCCCAGGCGATGGCGCGCCCCGCGCCACCCGCGCCGAGGACCAGCGCCGGCGCTTCCCGCGCCTCCGCCCCGAGATGCGCGCGCACAGCCGCGAGGAAGCCGGTCGCGTCCGTGTTGTGCCCGGACAGCCGCCCATCTCCCTCGACGAGGATGAGGTTCACCGCGCCGAGCGACGCGGCGCCGGGCGAGAGGGTATCGAGCAGCGGCACCACCGCTTCCTTGTAGGGGAAGGTGACGTTGATGCCGCGGAAGCCGAGCCGCCGGACGCCGTGCAGCAGGCGAGCGAGCTCCGCCCGGTCGGCGCCCGCGATCTCGATCAGCTGGTAATGGGCGCGGATGCCGGCCGCCGCCGCGGCCGCCTCCATCATGGCGGGCGCGGCGGAATGGGCGATGGGATGGCCGAGCAGGCCGAGGAGCAGGCGCATGCCGCCGGGTTACGCCGCCCCGACGGCCCACGGAAGCGCGGTTCCATCCCGGCGGGGACGCCACCTGGCGCGCGGGCGGCGCCGCGCTACGCTGCGCCTCCGCAGAGGAGCAGCCGCATGGCCCTGAACAACCGCATCGCCGACCTGGCGCCCGAGATCGCCGAGTGGCGCCGCGACATCCACGCCAACCCCGAGCTCGGCTTCGAGGAGACCCGCACCGCCGCCCTGGTGGCCGAGAAGCTGCGCAGCTTCGGCCTCGAGGTGCACACGGGCATCGCCAGGACGGGCGTCGTCGGCGTGCTGCGCAACGGCAATTCCGGCCGCTGCGTCGGGCTGCGGGCGGACATGGACTGCCTGCCCATGACGGAGGAGACGGGCCTCCCCCACGCCTCCACCGTGCCGGGAAAGATGCACGCCTGCGGGCATGACGGTCACACCGCCATGCTGCTCGGCACGGCGCGCTACCTGGCGGAGAGCCGGAACTTCGACGGCACGGTCGTCTTCCTCTTCCAGCCGGCCGAGGAAGGCCCGGGCGGCGGCAAGGTGATGGTGGATGAGGGCGTGATGGACCGCTTCGGCGTCCAGCAGGTCTATGGCATCCACAACGCGCCGCAGCTCGCCCTGGGCGAGATCAGCATCGTCGCCGGGCCGATCCTCGCGGCGGCCGACAGCGTCACCTTCCGCATCAAGGGCCGTGGCGGCCACGCGGCGCGGCCGCACACCACGATCGACCCGGTGGTGGTGGGCAGCCAGCTCGTCGTCGCGATCCAGTCCATCGTGTCGCGCCGGACGGACCCGCTCGACTCCGCCGTGGTGTCGCTCTGCATGTTCCATGCCGGCACAGCCTCGAACGTCATCCCCGAGACGGCGGAGATCCGCGGCACCATCCGCACCCTGAAGAACGAGACGCGCGACGCGACCGAGGCGCACATCAGGCGCATCGCCGCCGCTATCGGCGAGGCGAACGAGGCCGAGATCGAGGTGGAGTACAAGCGCGGCTACCCCGTCACGGTGAACCACGCGGCCGAGACGGAGCGCGCGGCCAAGGCGGCCGCCCGCGTCTTCACGCCCGAGGGCATCCTGCGCAACCGCCCGCCGATCATGGG
The DNA here is from genome assembly GCA_019750475.1 of Acetobacteraceae bacterium. Lineage (GTDB taxonomy): Bacteria > Pseudomonadota > Alphaproteobacteria > Acetobacterales > Acetobacteraceae > Roseococcus. Next base: position 14,360 of record JAIEOO010000029.1, read on the forward strand.
CGCCGAGGATTTCTCCTACATGCTGGAAGCGCGGCCCGGCGCCTTCGTGCAGCTTGGCCAGCGCGCGCCGGACGGCAAGGGTGGCGTGCCGGTGCACCATCCCAAGTACGACTTCAACGACGACGCCATCCCGCTCGGCGTGTCGTTCTTCACGGCGCTGGTCGAGCAGGAAATGCCGCGCTGAAGCCACTCATCGAAGGTGCAGGAAACTGAGTTTCCTGCCCGGAGAGCGCGAGAGGGCAGCGCCCTCTCGCTAAAGAGCTTGCAGCCGGTCGTATTGCTGGCGCGTCCAGCCCGTCCCCTCGTTGTGCAGCGGCACGCAGGCGGCGCGGAAGGCGGCGCGGTCGGGCTCCTGCACGGTCTTGCCCTGGGCGCGGAACCAGCCGGCCAGCTCCTGCTCCTGCTGGCGGATCGTCGCGCCGCAGCGATCCGCCGCCTGGGCCAGCACCTCCCGGAACACGTTGCGATCGGCCTCGTTCAGGCGGCGCCAGGTGCCGCTGCCGACGATCGTCAGCAGGCTGTCGGTGATGTGGTGCGTCAGGCTGATGTGGCTCTGCACCTCGAAGAACTTCTTGGCCTGGATGGTGGGCAGCGGGTTCTCCTGCGCGTCCACCGTGCCGTTCTGCAGCGCCAGGTACACCTCCGCGAAGGCGATGGGCGTGGCGTTGGCGCCGACGGCGCGCGCGAACATCAGGAAGGACGGCGCCTGGGGCACGCGCAGCTTCAGCCCGCGCATGTCGGAGGGCTGCATGATGCTGCGGTTCGCCGTCACCATGCGGTCGCCGTAATAGGTCAGCGCCAGCGCGTGGTGGCCGGTCTGCCGGTCATAGCCCGCCACCAGCTCCCGATGCAGGTCGGAGGCGCGGTAGGCCTGGAAATGCGCGTAGTCCCGCAGGGCGTAGGGCGCGTGGGAAATGGCCATCGGCCGGAAGCTCGCGCCGGCGAAGGCGACGCCGGTGTAGATGATGTCCACCGTGCCGAGCGTGAGGCCCTGGTTGATCTGCGGCTCATTGCCGAGGGCGGAGGCGGCGAAGACCTCGATGTTCCAGCGGCCGCCGGTGCGGTTCTGGATCTCCCGCGCGGCCCATTGCGCCTCGGTGTGGTAGGGCTCGTTCGTCTCGTACACATGCGCCCAGCGCAGCCGCGTGCCCTGGGCGAGGGCGGGGTTGGCGACGAACGGCGCGGCCAGGGTCGCGAGACCGAGGTGGCGGCGAGAGAGCATGGGGGCGCGTCCTTCCTGATGGTTCTTTGGTTGGGAGGGATGCTGCGACGCCGCCGGATGCTTTCGCAAGGAAGAATTGCCCGGCAGGATGCGCGGAAACCCCGAGGAGGAACGGCCATGGACGCGGTCACCCAGCCACCCGCCGCGGAGCGGCCGAACGGCCAAATCATCCGGCTCCATGACGAGGACGGCGTTGTCATCGCCCGCCGCGCCCTGCCGGAGGGGACGCCGGTCGCGCCCAACGTGCTCTCCCGCGCGCGCATCCCGGCCGGGCACAAGGTGGCCACGCGCGGCCATGCCCCGGGGGAGGCGGTGCGGCGCTACGGCCAGATCATCGGCTTCGCGACGCAGCCGATCGCGCCCGGCGACTGGGTGCACACCCACAACATCGCCATGGGCGATTTTTCCCGGGATTACGCCTGGGGCGTGGACGCGAAAACCACCGAGCCCGTCGCCGTGCCGGCGCATTTCATGGGGATCCGCCGCCCCGACGGCCGCGTGGCGACGCGCAACTCCATCGGCATCATCACCAGCGTCAATTGCTCCGCCCATGTGGCGGACCTGATCGCCCGCGCCTTCACGCGCAATCCCTTCGGCGAGGGTGCGGACCCGCTGGCCGCCTACCCGCAGGTCAACGGCGTCGTGGCACTCACCCACAAGACCGGCTGCGGCATGACCGAGGGCGAGCCGCTGCGGGTGCTGCGCCGGACGCTGGCGGGCTTCGCGCGGCACCCCAACTTCTCCCACGTCATCGCCATCGGCCTGGGCTGCGAGGTGAACCAGCTCGGCGGCCTGCTGGAGGAGCAGCGTCTGGCCGGAAGGCTGCGCACGCTGACCATCCAGGAGACGGGCGGCACGCGAAAGACGGTCGAGGCCGGCATCGCCTTCGTGCGCGAGGTGCTGGCCGAGGCGAACGCCGTGACGCGCGAACCCGTCCCGGCATCCGAGCTGAAGGTGGCGCTGCAATGCGGCGGCAGCGACGGCTATTCCGGCATCACCGCCAACCCGGCCCTTGGCGCCGCGAGCGACCTGGTGGTGCGGCATGGCGGCACCGTCATCCTCTCCGAAAGCCCCGAGACCTATGGGGCCGAGCACCTGCTGACCCGCCGCGCCGTGAGCCGCGAGGTGGGCCAGAAGCTGGTGGACGTGATGAAGTGGTGGGAAGACTACACGGCGCGCGAGGGCGCCGAGATGAACGCCAACCCGAGCCCCGGGAACAAGGCGGGCGGGCTGACCACCATCCTCGAAAAGTCGCTCGGCGCCATGGCGAAGGCGGGCACCACCAACCTGACGGAGGTGGTCCGCTACGCCGAGGAGGTGACGGCCAAGGGCTTCGTCTTCATGGACACGCCCGGCTACGACCCGGTGGGTGCCACGGGCCAGGTGGCGGGTGGCGCGAACCTGATGTGCTTCACCACCGGCCGCGGCAGCGTCTTCGGCTGCAAGCCCGCGCCCTCGATCAAGCTGGCGACGAACACGCCGATGTTTTCCCGGATGGAGGAGGACATGGACGTGAATTGCGGCACGGTGCTGGACGGGACGGAGAGCGTGGCCGAGTGCGGCCAGCGCATTTTCGACCTGATGCTGCGCACCGCCAGCGGCGAACCCACCAAGAGCGAGAGGCTCGGCTTCGGTGACGCGGAGTTTGCGCCTTGGGTGTTGGGCGCGACGATGTGAGCGAAGGTCACCCGCCGGCCTTCTTCGTCGTCCTCCGCCATCTCGGTACAGCCTGCGACACGCTGCGCCGGGACTCAGGGCTGACGGCGGTTCTGGTCGGCGGTGCTGCGGTCGAACTCTACACCGGCGGCCTCTACCGCACGGGCGACTTCGACGTCCACGTTTCCGACGCGCCAGCCTTCTGGGCCGCGCTCCAGGCGGTGGGCTTTGTCCGAGAGGATCAGCCGGGGCATCTGCGGAACTTCTGGTATCTCCCGGCCGCGCCTCAGTACGGGGTGCAGTTGGTCAGCGGCGAACTCTTCGACGGGCGGTGCGACCGGCTGCGGCTGCAACTTCTGAAGACCGAGGCGGGTTCGGCCATCGCCCTGCCGCCTGTCGAAGACCTGATTGCTGACCGGCTCGGGCAGCATGCGGTCGCCAGCCCCACAGATGACAGCATGCTGGAACAAGCCAAGTTGTTGGTTTCCATTGCGGAAAGCCTTGACCTGGCCTATTTGGAGACTCGCGTTCGGCAAGAAGGCGGGGACTTCTCCCTGCTGGCCCTGGAATAGAGGAGGCGGCGATGCGCACCATTTCTCTCACCGACTTCCTCGCCCAGCGGGACGAGCGCATCCGCCGCGCCGGCATCGCCTTCACGCCCGAGCGCGTCGAGGCCCTGCGCAACAAGGGCGGCCGCCGCACCCCGGAGAAGCGCGCCGCCCTGAAGCGGATCGAGGAGCGTTGCGCCGAGGCCGGGGTGACGCCGCTCAAGGCCTACTACTAGCCAAGCTCATTCCAGACCTTGCCATTCCGGGCTAGGTCAGGGCCGTGACCCGCCTCGCCCCGCCGTCGGCCCCGGCTACGTCCGCGCCGCCCTCGGCGCCGAGATGCCGGACAGCTTCCTGCCCCGCCCGCTCGCCCTGGAGACCCTTCGCCCTGCTGTTTCGGCAGGCGGACCGGCGGCTCATCCATCGCCCGAACGCGCCGGTCCTCTGCTCGGCCACCGATGTCCTCGCCCGCAAACGGTGAGGGGGCGCCTCCTCTCGACAGACACGCCCGCCACCGCCAGCGTGGCCGCATGCTGACCGTCCTCGAACCCGAATCCCTCTACCCGGACACCGCGCTCGAGCAGCGGGTCATGGGGCCCTCTGTCCGCGTCCTCCAGGGCAACGCCAAGACGTCGCTCATGGAACTCCCGCAGGAACTCTGCGACCAGGCGGATGGGCTGATGACGCTGCGCATGGCCGTGCCGGCGGAGGCGATCGCCCGCTTCCCCAAGCTCCGCGTCGTGATCCGCATGGGCGTCGGCTATGACCGCGTGGACCGCGCCGAATGCGCGCGCCGCGGCATCACCGTCTGCAACGTGCCCGACTACGGCACCCAGGAAGTGGCGGACACCGCCGTCACCCTCGCGATGAGCCTCCGGCGCGGCATCCCCCTCTACCATGACGCGATGCGCGGCGCGGATCCGTGCCGCTGGGGCGTGATCCCGTCGAAGATCGTCCGCCGGTTCGAGGTGCAGACCTTCGGCGTGCTCGGCCTGGGGCGCATTGGCACGGCGGCGGCGCTGCGCGCCAAGGCGATGGGCTTCCGGGTGGCCTTCTACGATCCCTTCCTGCCCAACGGCGCCGATCGCGCCATCGGCGTGACGCGCGTCGAAAGCCTGGAGGAGCTGATGCGCGCCTCCGACGTGCTCTCCATCCATTGCCCGCTGACGCGGAAGACGCGCGGCCTTGTCGGGCGGGAGCAGCTGGCCCTGCTGCCGGAGAACGCGGTGGTGGTGAACACCGCCCGCGGCCCCATCCTCGACCTCGACGCGCTGGAGGAAGGGCTGCGCTCCGGCCGGATCGCCGGCGCCGGCCTCGACGTGCTGCCGGTCGAGCCCCCCGTGCCGGAGCCCGCTCTGCTGCGCGCCTACCGTGCGGGGGAGGAGTGGCTGCGCGGCCGCCTGATCATCCTGCCCCACATCGCCTTCCACAGCCCCGAAGCCTGGGACGACATCCGCCTCAAGAGCGCCGAGACGATGCGGGACGTGCTGGTGCGCGGCCTGCGGACCAACGTCATCGCCCCGGACACCGACTGAGCCATGCACGACGCCATCGCCACCGGGGTGATCCTGGTCTCGCTGGCGTCGCTCATGGTGGCGGGCGCCTCGGTCGTGGCGGCGCTGCGGGCCGGTTCCGCCGGCTGGCCCATGCTGTGGGACACGCTGCGCAGCCTCGACACGCGCCGCGCCCCGCCCGAGGCGCGGCCGCATCTGCGCCGCGCCCTCTGGGCCATGGCCGTGTTCCTGATCGCCGAGCTCGGGGAGGCCGCCTTCATCTGGTCCTTCCCCCGCCCGCCGCTGGAGTGGGGCCTGCGCCCGCAATAAGGGCGTGAAGCGCGCCGGGCCGCGCCCCTATATTCGGGCCATGCCGCCCAGCCTCTACGAGACCGACATCCTCGCCTGGTCCGAGCAGCAGGCCGCCCTGCTGCGCCGCCTCGCCGCCGGCGAGCGCGTGAACGACGTGGATTGGACCAACCTCATCGAGGAGGTCGAGGCGGTGGGCCGCAGCGAACTCAACACCGTGCGGTCGAACCTGCGCCTTGCGCTCCTGCACGCGCTGAAGCTCGTCGCCTGGCCGTCGCATCCGGCGCGGGATCGTTGGGCGGGCGAGGTGACCACTTTCCTGGTCAATGCCCGCTCGCGCTTCGAACCGGGGATGCGCCAGCGGCTGGAGCTGGATCGGCTCCACGCCGATGCCCTGCGCGACTTCGCGCGCCTCGACATGCCATCGCCGCATCACCCTGTCCCGGAAGACCCGGACCTCGACCCTGGCGCCTTGCTGGAGGATGGCTTCGGCGCCCGCGACCTCGTCGCCGCCCTCACGCCGCGCTGAGCAGCCCGGCGAGCGGCGCCGACAAGCCGACCGAAGGCGCCGGCTTGCGCGCGGGGGCCGCCAGCGTCCGCTCCACCTCGCCCAGCGTCGCCTCCAGGCAATCGAGCACCGGCACGGGGACGAGCGGCCGCAGCCGCGGGGCCAGCCCGACCAGCCCCGCGCCGCCCAGCACCACGCAG
>JAIEOO010000181.1 GCA_019750475.1 Acetobacteraceae bacterium
CCGGCGGTCCGCCAGCGCCACGACGAGGCCGCCCAGGGCGAGCAGGCCGGCGGCCGCGAGCGCCCAGATCGCGGGCCCGTAGCCGCCGCTCCATTGCCAGATCAGGGCGACGACGACCGGCGCGAAGGCCCGCGGCGGGGCGCTGACCATCGCCAGCGCCCCGGTCACCGCGCCGTAGCCTTCCTTGCCCAGGATCTCGGCCGGGGCGCCGGCGCGCACGATGGAGACCAGCCCGTCCGCCGTCGCCCAGGCCATGGCGAAGAGCACGAGCCAGGGGAAGGAGGGCGGCGCCAGGGCCAGCCAGGCCATGGCCGGGGCCATGAGGGCCGTCGAGAGCAGGCCGACGGACGCGAGCCGCACCCGGTCCCCCAGCAGGAACAGCACGGCGCGCGCCGCCACCTGGAACGGGCCGTGCAAGGCGGCGAGCAGGATGACGCTGGCCTCCGGCAGGCCCTTCTCCCGCAGCAGCGGCACGATGTGCGCGCCGAGCGCGACGCCGGCGAAGGAATGGGCCGAGAGCAGCAGCGCGAGGCCCCAGAAGGCGGGGCGGCGCAGCGCCTCCCGCAGCGGGGATCGGGGCGTGCCGGGCTTCGGCGCCGGCGGCGCGGCGCCCGCGAAATGCCGGAGGGCCAGCAGCCCCGCCGCGGCCTCGAGCGCGGCCAGCACGAGCAACGCGCCGCGCCAGCCGAGCTGCGTGATCAGCAGGTCGGACAGCGGCAGGAACAGCGTCGCGGTGAAGCCGGTGATGAAGGTGATGCCGGTGATCACGCGCAGCGGCTGGCTGGCGAGCGAGACGACCACCGCCATGGCCGGGGTCCACAGCGCCACGGCCTGCACCAGGCCCATCAGGAACCAGATGCCGTAGAACCCGATCAGGCTGTGATTCAGCGCCCAGGCCGCGAGCAGCGCCGCGCCCGCGAGCGCGCCGAGGCCGAGCGGCCATCGCCCGCCCTGCCGGTCCACGAAGCGCCCGACAGGGATGGCCGCGAGGCCGGAGACGAGCAGCGCCACGGTGAAGGCGCCCGAGATCTCCGCGCGGCTCCAGCCGAGCTCCTGCTCCATCGGCTCGATGAACAAGGTGAAGGGCACGAACAGCGTGCCCCAGCCCATCAGCTGGTTGAAGGCGATGCGAAGGAGAAGGGCGCGGTCGGTCACCGCCTTCGGCGCGGGCGCGTCAGCGCGTGGCGCCCCAGAAGGTCCCCATGGAGCCGCCGATGGTCACGCCGGTGGCGTAGGGCGTGGCGCGGCTCTCGTCCCGCGGCGCGGGCGCGGCGCAGCCGGCGAGGGCCAGGAGCAGGACGAAGGCGGCGGCGCGCATGGCGTTCTCCTCACGGCGCGATCACGATGCCGCGTTCCGCATGGTAGCGCGCGAAATCGGCGAGCGGGAGGCGCGCGTCGCGCCGCGTCGCCTCCGTATGGCCCGAGGGGTTGTGGAAGCGCAGCCGCCCCTCCCCGTCCTGCCCGAAGACGAGCACGAGATGCCCGCCGCGATGCGGTGGCGTCACATCGGGCGTGCGGATCGTGGCGTGGACCGAGGCGATGTAGAGCGCGCCCGCGGCGAGCTTGGCCGGGATGTCCGCCGTCGGCTCGTCCAGGGCGATGCGGGCCGGGATGCCGCGGGCGGTCAGCCACTCCACCGCGCCCTGGTAGATCAGGCCGCGGATGACGCCGTCGGCCTCCTCGACATAGGCGCCGAGGGCCTGGACCTCGCGCCGGAGGGCGTGGACGGAGGGAACCGGGCGGCCGAGGGCGGCGAGGGCCATGCGGAGGCAGGCGACGCCGCAGAGGTGATGCGCCCAGCGGGCGTACTCGGCCGCGCTCTCCGCGCCGCTGGCGGCCCAGTTGGGATCGGTGGCGGCGTCGCGCCCCGCGAGGAACTCGGGAACGAGTTCCTCGCTCTCCCACTGCGCGACATAGAAATCGGAGGTGCAGGAACCTGGGGTTCCCGCCGGCGAGCCTGAGGGGCGGAGCCCCTCAGAGACTGTCATTGAGGTGGCAGGCCGAAAGGTGGTTGGGCGCGACTTGCTTGAGTGCCGGCCGCTCGACCTTGCAGCGCTCCATCGCGTGCGGGCAGCGCGGGTGGAAGTGGCAGCCGGAGGGCGGGTTCAGCGGCGACGGGATCTCCCCCTTCACCACGCTGAAGGCGCGCTTGCGGGCCTCGATCCGCGGCACGGCGTCGAGGAGCGATCGCGTGTAGGGGTGGTTCGCGCGCGCGAAGACCTCCTCGGCCGGCGCCTGCTCCACCACGCGGCCGAGATACATGATGACCACGCGGTCGCTCAGATGCTCCACCACGCCGAGGTCGTGGGAGATGAACAGGTAGGTCAGGTCCAGCTCCCGCCGGAGCTGCATGAAGAGGTTCAGGATCTGCGCCTGGATCGAGACGTCGAGCGCCGCCACCGCCTCGTCGCAGACGATGAATTCGGGCTTCACGGCGAGCGCCCGGGCGATGCCGATGCGCTGCCGCTGCCCGCCCGAGAACTGGTGCGGGTAGCGGCGCTTGAAGGCGGGATCGAGGCCGGCGCGCCGCATCTGCTCATCGACGTAGCCGTCGAACTGCGCCCGCGTGGTGATGCCGTGGACCAGCGGCGCCTCGCCCACGATGTCCTGCACCTTCATGCGCGGATTGAGCGAGGCGTAGGGGTCCTGGAAGATCATCTGCGTGCGCAGCGCGGCCTCGCGCGCGGCGACGCCGGAGAGCGTGCGCATATTCTGCCCGCGCCACAGCACCTGGCCGTCGGAGGGCGGCATGATGCCGGCCACCATCCGCCCGAGGGTGGACTTGCCGCAGCCGCTCTCGCCGACGAGGCCGACGACCTCCCCGGGGCGGATCGCGAGGTCCACGCCGTCCACGGCGTGCACCACCTCCTCCCGCACCGGGGCACCGAGGCGCTTGGCGATGCGGCCAGCGAAGTCGAGTTTCTTCTCGAACCGGCGGGAGAGGCCGCGCAGCTCGATGATGGGGGTCTGCGGCGCGGCGGCGTGTTGCGGCCGGTCGGCGGTCGCGGCGTCGCTCATGCCGGAATGGCCTCCAGATGGGGGTGGAAGCAGCGGGCGCGCTGGCCCTCGCGCAGCGCGAAGAGATCGGGGTCCTGCCGGCAGGCGGCATCGGCGCGCGCGCAGCGCGACTGGAAGGCGCAGCCCGGCGGCAGCGATAGGAGGGAGGGCGTCATGCCCGGGATCTGCCGCAGCTTCTCGCCCCGCTTGTTGCGCGAGGGGACGGAGCCGATCAGGCCGACCGTGTAGGGGTGGAGCGGCGCGTCGAGCACCTGCGAGACCGGCCCGTCCTCCACGACGCGGCCGGCGTACATGACGGCGACGTCGTCCGCGAGGCCGGCGACCACCGAGAGGTCATGCGTGATCCAGATGAGCGAGGTGCCCGTCTGCGCCGCGAGCTTCTGCACCTCGGCCAGGATCTGCCCCTGGATCGTGACGTCGAGCGCGGTGGTGGGCTCGTCGGCGATGATCAGGTCGGGCTTGTGCAGCAGCGCGATGGCGATGGCGACGCGCTGGCGCATGCCGCCCGAGAACTGGTGCGGGTAGGATTTCAGCCGCTCGTCCGGGGATGGGATGCCGACCATGCCGAGGGTGTCGCGGGCGCGCTGGCGGGCGGTCTCGCGGTCCACCTTCTGGTGCGCCTGCACCGTCTCGATCATCTGCGTGTCCACGCGCAGGACCGGGTTGAGCGTCATCATCGGGTCCTGGAAGATCATGGCGATGCGGTTGCCGCGCAGGCGCCGCATCTCCTCCTCCGACGCGCTGGCGAGATCGCGTCCCTTGAACAGGATCTGCCCGCCGGTGACGCGGCCCGGCGGGTCCACGAGGCCGATGATGGAGAAGCCCGTCACCGACTTGCCGGAGCCGGACTCGCCCACGAGTCCGAGGACCTTGCCGCGCTCGACGGTGAAGGACACGCCGTCCACCGCCTTCACGATCCCGGCCCGGGTGAAGAAATGCGTCCGCAGGTCGCGGACTTCGAGCGTCGCGGTCATGGCCTACTTCTTCAGCCGCGGGTTGAGCACGTCGCGCAGGTGGTCGCCCACGAGGTTGATGGACACGATGGTCACCAGCAGCGCGATGCCGGGGTAGAAGCTGATCCAGTACTTCCCGCTCAGCATGTACTCGAAGCCGTTGGCGATCAGCAGGCCGAGCGAGGGCTCGGTGATGGGCACGCCGAGGCCGAGGAAGGAGAGCGTCGCCTCCAGCGCGATGGCGCGCGCCACCTGCATGGTGCCGACCACGATCAGCGGCGGCAGGCAGTTGGGAAAGAGGTGCCCGAACAGGATGCGGCGCGTCGGCAGGGCGAGGCAGCGCGCGGCCTCGATGTATTCCTTGTTGCGCTCGACCAGGGCCGAGCCGCGCACCGTGCGCGCGTAATAGGCCCATTCCACGATGACCAGCGCGATGACGACGTTGAGGATGCCCTTGCCGAGGAAGGCGAGGATCATCAGCGCGGCGAGGATCGTCGGGAAGGAGAGCTGAAGGTCCACGACGCGCATGATCACGCTGTCGGTCCGCCCGCCGGCATAGGCCGCGAGCAGCCCGAGCGAGGCGCCGACGAGGCAGGCGATCAGCGCGGAACCGGCGCCGACCAGCAGGGAGATGCGAAGGCCGTAGATGATGCCGGACAGCATGTCCCGGCCCTGGTCGTCGGTGCCGAGCCAGTGGGTGATGCCGCTGCCCCCCACGGCGCCCGGCTCGAGCCGGCCGTCCATGATGTCGAGCTGGGCGAGGTCGTAGGGATTCTGCGGCGCGATCCAGGGTGCGAGGATCGCCAGCAGCGCGATGATGGTGAAGACGACGAGGCCGAGCGTCGCCGTCTTGGAGGCGAAGAACTCCGAGACGAAGCGGCGGAAGGGCGTCTCGACCTTCGGCTCGGCGACGGGGGCGCCGGATGCGGTGACGTCGCTCATGCCTTCGCCTCCAGCCGCACGCGCGGGTCGAGGACGGAGTAGAGGATGTCCACGACGAGGTTGATGACGATGAACATCAGCACGATGATCATCAGGTAGGCGACGATCACCGGTCGATCCAGCACGTTGATGCTGTCGATGATCAGCTTGCCCATGCCCGGCCAGGCGAAGACGCTTTCCGTCACCACGCTGAACGCGATGGTCGAGCCGAGCTCGAGCCCGACGACGGTCACGACCGGGATCAGGATGTTCTTGAAGACGTGGACGAAGATCACCCGGTTCTGGGACAGGCCCTTGGCGCGGGCGAACTTCACGTAGTCCATCAGCATCGTCTCCCGCACGCCGGCGCGGGTCAGGCGGATGACGAGGCTGATCTTGAACAGCGCCAGGTTGAAGGCCGGCATCAGGATGTGGGCGAGGCCGTTCGCCGTCAGGAAGGACCATTGCAGGCCGAACAGCGTCGCCGTCTCGCCGCGCCCGGTGGAGGGCAGCCAGCCGAGCTGCACGGCGAAGACCATGATCAGCATCAGCCCGACCCAGAAGGTCGGCAGCGAGAAGCCGAGGATGCTGCCCGCCATGATCGTCTTGCTGGCGACGCTGTCGGGCTTGAGCCCGGCATAGAGGCCGAGCGGCAGGCCGATCAGGATGGAGAGGAACATGGAACCGAAGGCGAGCTCGAGCGTCGCGGGCATCCGCTGCAGGATGATCTGCAGCGCGGGCTCGTTGAAGACGAAGGACCGCCCGAGGTCGCCCTGCAGCGCGCGCTGCACGAAGACGAGGTACTGCTCCCACAGCGGCAGGTCGAGGCCGAGGGCGCGGATCGCGCGCTCGCGCTCCAGCTGGTCGGCGTCCGGAGAGATGAGGATCTCCACCGGGTCGCCCACGGCGTAGACGCCGACGAAGACGATGATGCTCATGGCGACGAGCACCATGAACGACTGGAGGATCCGCCGGAGGAGATAGACCGTCATCGGCCGGGCAGGATCAGCGCTGGACCGCCGGGCGCACATCCTGCGCCCGGGTGGATTCGTCGGCGCGCGCGTCGTGACGCAGGTGCCGGCGCATGGCCCAGACGTTGGTCTGGATGTGCAGCGGGATGATGGCTACGTCCTCGAGCGCGAGCCGCTGCGCGTCGATCAGCATGCGCTCGCGCCGTGCGTCGTCGATCTCGCGCATCGCCTCGTCGAGGCGCCGGTCGAGCTCCGGGTTGGAGTAGCGGCCGCGATTCGAGGCGCCCCAGCCGCGCTCGCGGTCGAAGCTGGCGATCAGGTTGCGCAGCGGGTGGCTGCCTTCGGGGTTGGAGCCCCAGCCGATCAGGAAGGCGCTGTATTCCTGACGGCCCGCGCGGGCGACGAAGGTCGTCCAGGGCTGCGCCTCCACCGTCGTGCGCACGCCGATGCGGGTCCACATCTGGCCGATGGCCTGGATGATCCGCCCGTCATTGGGATAGCGGTCGTTCGGCCCGTTGAGCTGGATGCGGAAGCCGTTGGGGAAGCCGGCCTCGGCCAGCAGGCGGCGCGCGCCCTCGGCGTCGAAGCGCGGCGCGGGCAGATCGGGGACGTAGGAGAAGATGCCGGGCGGGAAGAACTGCCCGGTCGGCGTGGCCGCGCCTTCCATCACCCGGTCCACGATGGCCTGTCGGTCAATGCCCATCGAAAGGGCGCGCCGCACACGGACATCGCGCAGCGGGTTGCGGGCGATGGGGCGGCCGTCATTGTCGGTGACGAAGGGCGTCGCGTCCTCCCGCATGTGGTCGAGCGAGAGGTAGATGACGCGCAGCCCCGTCACCTCGCTCATGGCGACGCGCTGGTCGCCGCGCAGCCGCGCGAGGTCGGCCGTCGGCACCTGGTCGATGAACTCGACGTCGCCCGCGAGCAGCGCCGCGGTGCGCGCGCTGTCGTTGGTGATCATGCGGTAGTTCACCCGGCCGAAGGCGGGGCGTTCGCCGAAATACTGGTCGTTGCGCTCGAACTCGATTCGGTCGCCCGGGCGATGGCTCAGCACGCGGTAGGGGCCGGTGCCGATGGCGGCCTGGACGCTGTTGAACTGCTCCGTCGTGACGTTCTGATGCGTCTCGCGGTCCAGGATGTAGACGTTGGTCATATCCTGCGGGAGCAGGGGGTAGGGCCCGTTGGTCGAGAGCCGGAGCGTGTGGCTGTCGACGATCTCGACGTTGCGGATCGGGCGGACGAAGCCCGCGAAGCTCGACGGGCTGTTCGGCACGTTCGGCACGCGCTGGAAGGTGAAGGCCACGTCCTCGGCGGTGAATTCCTGGCCGTTGTGGAAGCGCACGCCCCGGCGCAGCCGGAACTCCCATACATCCGGCGCGACGGCGCGCCAGCTCTCGGCGAGGCCCGGCACCATGCGGGACTGGCCGTCGGTGTTGATCAGCCGGTCGAACACCATGCCGGCGACGGCGTTGTTGGGCGAGAGCTGATGGAAATGCGGGTCGAGCGACGTCACCGGCGCACCCACGGCCATGGTCAGGTTCTGGGCTGAGGCCGGCACGACGAACGCCATGGTGGCGAACGCGGCAGCGCGGATGGCGGTCTTCATGGCCGTTCGATCCCCGGTCGGTTTCCGACTCCCGTGTAGCGCGTCATCCGGCGGGGCGAAACGCCTGATCTCGGCGCGCGATCCCGTGCTCGCGCCCGGCGATGGAGAGCGTCGCCTTCCCGCATGTCCGGCGCCACTGGAACCCGCCGACGGTGTGACGCTCCACCTCCCCGGCGGCGCGATCGCCGCCGGGGAATCGACGCGGGCCGCGCAGCGCGCGGCCCGCCCGGCGGCGGTCCTCATCGCGCGGGATGCGTGGATGGTCGCGCCCGAGCGGGGCAAGGTCCGCGCGATCGAGAATCTCTCGCGCCGCCACCGGCGCGCATGTGGTGGGACGGCATCGGAGGTTTCGGTCGCGCTCGATGTCCCGGCGAACACGCCGGGCTGGCGCAACGCGATTCGGGGAACGACCGGGGCGGCCGGCCGCGCCCACGCGCGGCCATCGCTCGACCTGCCATTCGCGACCTGCTCACCAGCCATGCCGTGCCGCCGGCACGGCGGGAGGGCTCTCGCCTCATCCGCGACGGCGCGTGAGCGGTCACTCCTCCTCGGGCGGAGCGGGCGCGACGGGGACGAGGGCGGTTTCCTTCACGGTCGCCAGCGCCACCTCGACCGCGACGCGCTCGACCGCCGGGATGCCGCGGACCTCCTCGGCGATGAAGGTTTCGAGCGCGGCCATGTCGGCCATCCGCAGCTTGAGCAGGAAGGTCCATTCGCCGGTCAGCGCGTGGCACTCCAGCACCGCCTCGTGCCGGCGCATGGTCCGGCGGAAGGCGGATTCCTCCTTGCCCGGGCGCATCGCGACCCGCAGGAAGGCGAGCAGCGGGCATCCCACCGCGACGGGATCGAGCGCCGCGTGCCAGCCGCGGATTACCCCGCGCTCCTCGAGCCGCTTCACCCGCTCGGCCGTCGCGGAGACGGAGAGGCCCGACACCTTGGCGAGATCCGCGAGGCCCGCGGCGCCATCCTGCTGCACGGCGACGGCGATCTTGCGGTCAATATCGTCCATGGGCGCAGTCTAGTCGCGGATCGGCCCGACGGCAATTTTTCCCTTCGCAGCGCCCGCCAGCCGAAATTTCCGGCGCCACGCACTGCGGCCACGCTCCAGCCAAACCTTGGCAAACGGCCCGAAGCCGGGGATTCGCCGCGACGCCCCGAAGCGGGCCCGTCCCGCTGGCGGCGCCACCCTCGAGAACCAAGTTCTCACCAGCATCCGGTCGGACCGGCGCCCGGAGCGCCCAGCGGCCAGGGCCCGCCCCGGTGCCCCGAAGCGGCTCCGCCGCGAGGGCGGCGCCACGGCGCAAGAAAAAGGGCCACCCCCCCCTCACGGGACGTGGCCCAACCCAATAACCGGCATGAACCCGAAACCGGGCTCCCCGCCGAGGTTTTCGCCGCGCCCGCCGCGGCGCGGCGGGACGGCGAAAACTCCGGTGGGGATCAGATATAGTGTTCCGCCAGCGGTTCGAAGCCGTTGAACTTCTGGCTGGCGTAGGTGGTGACATAGGCACCGGTGGCCAGCAGCTCGACGCGGTCGCCGGCCTTAAGCGCCTCGGGAAGGCGGTAGTTGGCCTTCTCGTAGAGGGTGTCGGTGCTGTCGCAGGTCGGGCCCGCGATGGTCACCGGGCCCTCCGCCCCGCCGTCATGCGGCGTGCGGAAGGCATACTTGATGGCCTCGCCCTCGGTCTCGGCCAGGCCGCCGAAGCGCCCGATGTCGAGATAGACCCAGCGCACCGGATCGTCCTCGGCCTTGCGGGAGACGAGCACCACCTCGGAGGAGACGACGCCCGCGTCGCCCACGATGAAGCGGCCGGGCTCGATCACCATCTCGGGCAGGGCATTGCCGAAATGCTCGACCATGGCGCCCATGATGGCGTCCCCGAACTCCCCGATCTCCGGCACCTCGGCGCGGTAGCGCACGGGGTAGCCGCCGCCCAGGTTCACCATGCGGACGTTGACGCCCGCCTGGGTGAGGTCGGTGAAGAGCATCGCCACCTTGGCGATCGCCGCCTGGTAGGCGCGGGTGTTCGTCTGCTGCGAGCCGACATGGAAGGACAGGCCGAAGGGATCGAGGCCCATCTCGCCCGCCTTCACCATCAGCTCCTTCGCCATGCCGACCTCGCAGCCGAACTTGCGGCTGAGCGGCCACTCGGCGCCGTCATTGCCGACGAGGATGCGGCAATAGACGCGCGAGCCCGGGGCGGAGCGCGCGAGCTTCTCCAGCTCCTCCATCGAGTCGAAGGCGAACATGCGGACGCCCGCCTGGTAGGCGGCGGCGATGTCGCGCTCCTTCTTGATGGTGTTGCCGTAGGAGATGCGGTCGGCCTCGGCGCCGGCGGTCAGGCACATCCGCACCTCGGGCCAGGAGGCCGCGTCGAAATGCGAGCCGAGGCCGACCAGCCGCTCCAGGATGGGGAGGGCGGGGTTGGCCTTCACGGCGTAGTAGATGCGCGCGACCGGCAGCGCCGCGGCGAGGCGGCGGTAATTCTGCTCCACGCGGTCCACGTCGAGCACCAGGCACGGCGTGGCCGGCTGCATGTCAGCAAGGAAGCGAGCGACCTTCGGGGTCATCGCACCACCCTCCAGAGACAGGCGGAACCGACCCGATCGCGGGTGCGGCCCCAGATTGACGAAACGGTCGAACGAACCAGCGACCAAGAAGAAACCCGCGAGCCCGTGGGGACGCGCGGGGGTTGCCAGAACGCTTGACGTCGTTGCGTAAACCTTGCGCCGCGGTGGCGGCCCTTAACTCAGGGCGTTGCTCCGTGGGCCTGGGGCCAGAGGCACGTGCGTACTGCGTCTTGTGAGGCGGCACATACGCGCGGCGTCCCCGGCTTGCAAGCGCGAAATGGACCCGCCGGCGAAGATTTTTCGCGCCCGCCCCCGGGGCTCGCCGGAAACCCCGCTTGAGGCGTCGAGAACCCCCGGCGAAACCGCCCGTCGCCCCGGGGGGCGGGCCGGAGGGATTACGGCGCAGGCCTGGGCTGCGCCGCGCGTATGGCTCCGGCCGTCAATCCGCCGTGGCCCCGCTGGCCCGCACGATCGGCACCCACAGCTCGATCTCGTCCCGGACGAAGGCGGCGAAGCGGGCGGGCGTCCAGCCCCGCATGGCGGGCGTGCCCATCTCCTCGAACCGGGCGAGCACGTCGGCCTCGCCCAGCGCCTGCTCGATGGCGGCGGCCATGCGCTCGGTGATGGCGGATGGCAGGCCGGCCGGCCCGAAGATGCCGTACCAGGAATACGCCTTGTAGTCGGGCAGCCCGACCTCGGCCGCCGTGGGCACGTCCGGCATCAGCGTGCTGCGCTGGTCGGTCGCCACGAAGAGCGTCCGGGCGAGGCCGTCGCGGTTGAAGGGCAGCATCAGGCTCGGGATGTCGGAGCAGAACTGGATCTCGCCCGCGACGAGGGCGGTGAACACCTGCCCGCCCCCTCGATAGGGGACATGCACCGCCTGGGTGCCGGTCTTCGTCAGGAAGTTCGCGCTCGCCAGGTGGCCCGAGGTGCCGATGCCCGAGGAGCCGTAGGAGAACCGCCCGGGACTGGCCCGCAGCTGCGCCACCCAGTCCGCCGTGTCGCGCACGCGCAGGTTCCGCGTCGTCACCGTGTGGCAGATCGGGATGAAATTGGTGGGCGCGACGGCCGTCAGGTCCCGGACCGGGTCGTAAGGCAGGTTCCGGTAGAGCCCGACCGCGAGCCCGGTGGAGGACAGCGTGGCCAGCACGAAGGTGGTGCCATCGGGCGGCGATTTCGCGACGAGGTCGGTGCCGGTCGTGCTGCCCGCGCCCGGCCGGTTCTCCACCACCACGTTCTGGCCGAGGATCGCGGCGAGCTTCGGCGCCAGCAGCCGCATGGTGATGTCGGTCCCGCCCCCCGTGCCGAAGGGCACGATCATGCGGATGGGGCGGTTCGGCCAGGGCCCCGAGCTCTGCGCGAGCGCCAAGCCCGGCGCCGCGAGCGGCGCGGCGAGCAGCGCGCGGCGGGAGGTCGTCATCATGCGCGGTCTCTCCGTCTCAGAAGGAACCCCCGTTCACCGGCAGCATCTGCCCCGAGATGAACTTGGCCATGTCGGACGCCAGGAACAGCGTGGCGTCGGCGATGTCCTGCGCCTCCCCCAGCCGGCCGAGCGCGATGTTGCCGAGCGCGAAGGCCTGGCGCTCGGCGCTCATCGCGTCCCACGTCGCCTGCTTGTCCGCGTCGGTCAGCACGAGGCCGGGGGCCACCGTGTTCACCGTGATCCCGAAGGGGCCGAGCTCCATCGCGAGCTGCCGCGTCAGCCCCAGCACCGCGTGCTTCGAGGAGCAGTAGGCCTGGATGCGCGTGCGCGACGGGCGGAAGGCCGCGCCGGAGGAGATGTTGACGATCCGGCCGCGCCGCGCCGCCTTCATCGCCGGCGCCGCGGCGCGCGTCACGGCGAAGGTCGCGTCCACGTTCAGGGCGAAGATCGCGTCCCACTCCTCGTCGCTCACGGCCTCGACGGGCTTGCCGTGCTGGCCGCGCATGCCGCCGGCGTTGTTGACGAGGACCTGGATGGGGCCACCCGAAGCCGCTTCCACGCCGCGCACCCAGGCCGCGGCGCGAGCGCGGTCCGTCAGGTCGAAGGCGTCGGTGACGATGGACGTGCCGGACGCGGTCCCGGCCAGCCCGGCCGCGTCGATGTCGCAGGCGAAGACGCGGGCGCCCCGCTCGGCGAAGCTCCGCGCGATGGCGCGGCCGAAGCCCATCGCGGCACCCGTGACCGCCACCGTCCGACCCGTGAAGTCCATCCGCCCCCCGCTTGCGCGCGCCAAAGCTCCCGTCGAAGCTTGCGACAAAGCTCGGGGCGAAGGGAAGCCGTGGTCGAAGCTGTGGTGATCTGGGGCTCCGGTGCCATCGGCGGCACCATCGGCGCGCATCTCGCCCGTGCCGGGCAGCCCGTCCTCTTCGTGGATGAGGTCGCCGATCACCTGGCCGAGATCCGGGCGGGCCGGCTGCGCATCGAGGGGCCCGTCGCCGGTTTCACGTCGGGCGGCCCCACCGCCCTGCCCGGCGAGGTCACGGGGCGGCATCGCCTCGTCCTGCTCTGCGTGAAGGCGCACCACACCGAGGCCGCGATGCGGGCGATCCTGCCCGTGCTGGCCGAGGACGGCGCCGTCGTCTCCTGCCAGAACGGGCTGAACGAGCTCGTCATCGCGGAGATGGCGGGGCGGCATCGCACCGTCGGCGCCTTCGTGAACTTCTACGCCGATTGGCTCGGCCCCGGCCGCATCCACCTCGCCAAGCGCGGCGCGGTCGTGGTGGGGGAGCTGGACGGGGCGCGGACGCCGCGCATCCAGGCGCTGCACGCGATGCTGCGCGACGCCTTCGAGCCCGACGCCGTGCTCACGGACAACATCTTCGGCTATCTCTGGGGCAAGGCGGGCTACGGCGCGATCCTCAAGGCCTCGGCGCTGACCGATGACAGCATGGGGGACTTCACCGGCGATCCCGCCAACCGGGCGCTGATCGAAGCGCTGGTGCGGGAGGTGCTGACGGTCGCCCGCGCCGAGGGGGTGCGGATCCTGGGCTTCGACGGCTTCGACCCCGAGGCCTTCCTCGCCGGGGACGCGGCCGGGATCACGGCGTGCCTCGACCGGCTGACGGCGATGAACCGGGCCTCGGCCAAGACGCATAGCGGCATCTGGCGCGACCTGGCGGTGCGCCGGCGCCCGACCGATGTCGGCGCGCAGCTCGCCCCGGTGCGGGCGGCGGCGCGGCGGCACGGCCTCGCCACGCCCATCGCCGACCGGCTCGTGGAACTGGTCGCGGCGATCGAAGCCGGGCGGGCCGAAACCGGCCAGGGACAGATCGCGGAGCTGAGGGCGCTGGCATGACCGAACACCCGGACGGCGAAGCCTGGACCTGGCCCGAAGCCACCTGGCGCCGCATCGTCAACCGGGCCCGCGCCGGCCGGTCGCTCAAGCCCCGGACCTGGCCCGGGGGTGCACCCTTCGCGGTCGCGCTCTCCTTCGACGCGGATCACGAGACCATCCCGCTGCGCGACGGCGACGAGAGCCCCATGCGCATCAGCCAGGGGCAGTACGGCGCCCGCCAGGGCGTGCCGCGCATCCTGCGCCTGCTGGACCGCGAGGGCGTGAAGGCGAGCTTCTTCTACCCCGCCGTCGCCGCCCTGCTGCACCCGGACGAGGCCCGCGGCGTCGCGGAGGCCGGGCACGAGATCGGCATCCACTCCTGGATCCACGAGCGCAACACCCAGCTTCCCTACGAGGCCGAGCGGGAGCTGACCTTCCGCGCCGCCGAGACGCTGGAGCGCGTGACGGGACAGCGCCCCGTCGGCATCCGCACCGCGAGCTGGGATTTTTCGCCGCGCACCCTCGACATCATCCGGGAGGCGGGGCTGCTCTACGACAGCAGCCTGATGGCCGATGACGATCCTTATGAGCTGCTGTCGGATGGCGCGCCCACCGGCGTGGTGGAGCTGCCGCCGGAGTGGATCCGCGACGACGCCGTCTATTTCAACATGCACCGCTTCTCGGGGCTGCGGCCCTACACGCCGCCATCCGCCGTGGCGGAGATCTTCCTGGCGGAGCTGGCCGGGGCGGCGGCCGAGGGCGGGCTGTTCCTGCTGACCATGCACCCGCACCACATCGGCCACCGCAGCCGCCTGCCGGTGCTGGAGCGCGTGATCGCGGAGGGCAAGGCGCGCGGCGCCTGGTTCGGCACCCACGCGGAGGTGGCGCGCTGGTGCCTGGACAGCGGGGGTCAGCGCGGCGTGATGGTCCCGACGACCTCATAGACGACGGGCACGCCGGCCACTCGCTCCGGCATCAGGGTTCCGTCCCGGGGGAGCTCGGCCAGGTTGATCTTCACGACATAGCCATCGCCCGAGGTGCCGATGCCCACGCCGCAGACCTTCGGCAGCCCGGCGAGCTGCGCGCGGGCCTCGGCCTTCGCCAGTCTTGCCTCTTCGAGTGTCGCGCCGGCCACGGCTCTTCTCCCTGCGCGTCGCATCCGGGCGGCCCCACGTGTCGACCGGTGGCGGTCGGTGCGGCCGCCCGCACGAGTCCTTGCCGGCGCGCGGCCGCCACACCAACCCCGCGCGCTCGATACGAACGGCCCCGGCGCGATCCGCGCCGCTTCGGCGGGGGCCTCCTCAGGGCCGTTCGTCCCGGACCAATGTGGCGCCGAGACGGCGCCGCGCCAAGGCCAGATCATTGGCATAGGTCAGGCCGAGGCCGTTGGAGCCGCCCGCGTCGGTGCCGGCGAAGAGCAGGCCCCAGGCGCGATCGTCCTCGTCCAGGATGACCGAGCCGCTGTCGCCCCCGGCGCTGAACGGCTCGTCGTCCACACCCTCGATCTCGGACTGGCCGTCGAAGCGCAGCTGCCCGATCTCGAAATCCACGACCACATCGTCCAACTCGATCGCGGTGACCCGGCCGCGCGTGAGCCCGGTGGTCCGGCCGAGCTTGACCGCTGCCATGCCGGGCAGGACCGGATCGGCGCGCACGCCGGCGATGGCGCCGAGGCCGCGGATGGTTGCCGTGTCCGCCGCGACGCCGCGCATCAGTTCGGCCGCGGCGGCATCCACGGCATTGGCGCGAGACAGGCTCAGCGGCACGTGGGCGGCGAGCTTCGCGACCCGGTCCGCCGGCAACGCGCCCCTGTCCGCCGTGCCCGGCTGCAGGATCGGATCCCCGATGCGGGCCCGCCCTTCGTCGGCCAGCACATGGCTGTTGCTCAGCATGGCGAGCCTGTCGGACGCGCGGAGGCGGACGAAGCAGCCCAGCGTCCCCGCGGTCACGTTGACGTGGCCGACGGAGCACCCGGCGAGAAGGGGCCTCTGCCGGCGCTGGTACCAGGGCCTGGCCAGCTTCCGGATCGTCCCGACAACCCTCAGATCCACCTCGTTCCGCGCGGCGCCGGCGATCCGTTCCCGGAGCGCATCGAGCGCTTCGCCCTGAACCGCGGCGCGGCGCTGGACGCGGACGGCGATCCGGAAGTCGTTCTCCGACCGGCCGGCGGCGACGCCGAGCGCGATGCCGGGCGAAAAGCGGGACACCGTCGCGAGGGAGCGGGCGGCAACCGCGCGGGGACGGACGCCCGCGGCCGCGGTCAGGAACGGCGTGACGACGCGCTCGGCAAGCTCGGCCTTCAGGGCGCGCACGGATTCGAGCTGCATGGTCCGGCCTCCGGTCGCCGGAGAGCCTGCCAAATCATGCCAAACGGTCAAGGATAAACGGGAACTCAGCCCCGGCGGATCAACCCATCCATCGGGCTCGACGCGTCGGCCTTGTAGTCGCGGCCCATCCGGCCGGCGAGGAAGGCCTCCCGCCCGGCGATCACCGCATGCTTCATGGCGACCGCCATCCGCACCGGGTCCTGCGCGTGGGCGATCGCGCTGTTCAGCAGCACCGCGTCGCAGCCGAGCTCCATGGCGAAGGCCGCGTCCGAGGCGGTGCCGATGCCCGCATCCACCAGCACCGGCACCTTCGCCTGCGCCTTGATCGCGCGGATCATGTAGGGGTTCACCACCCCCATGCCGGAGCCGATGGGGGCACCGAGCGGCATGATGGCGACGCACCCCATCTCCTCGAGGCGCTTTGCCGCCACCGGGTCGTCGGCGCAGTAGACCATCACCTCGAAATTGTCGGCGAGCAGCGCGGCGGCGGCCTCGAAGGTCGCGGCCATGTCGGGATAGAGGAAGGGCGGCGGTCCCAGCACCTCGAGCTTGACGAGGTTCCAGCCCCCGGCCTCCCGCGCCAGGCGCAGCGTGCGCACGGCCTCCTGCGCGGTGTGGCAGCCGGCGGTGTTGGGCAGGTAGGTGTAGCGCGTGGGCGGGACGAAATCCTGCAGCATGGGCGCCCCGGGATCGGAGAGGTTCACCCGCCGCACCGCGACCGTGACCATCTCGGCCCCCGAGGCCTCGATGGACGCGGCCGTCTCCTCCAGCGACTTGTAGCGCCCCGTGCCCACCACCAGGCGGGAGCGGAAGCGGCGCCCGGCCACCTCCCAGAAATCGTCCTGGATGTTCGCGCTTCCGTCCATGGCTCAGCCGCCCCCGATGAAATGGACGATCTCGATGGCGTCGCCCGCGGCCAGCTGCACGGTGGCGTAGGTGGAACGCGGCACGATCTCGAGGTTGCGCTCGACCGCGACCTTGCGCTCGGCGAGGCCGATGGCGGACAGCAGACCGGCGACCGTGGTCCCGGCCGGCAGGCGCCGCTCCTCGCCGTTCACGGTGACGCTGATGCCGGTTTCGGTCGCCGCTTCCATGGGTCGAAGATGGCGGCGCGGCGGGGGCGGGGCAAGGCACGGCCGGGCCGGGCCTCGCATGCTTGCGGCGCGGGCCGGGGGGTGCTACCCGCCGCCGCCTGCCAGGAACCACCGGGGGGCGGGGCCGGCGGCGCATGGCCTGCGCGCGCCCTCCCCACACCCAATCGGACCCAGATCCCCGATGAAGCTCATCGCCGTGTTCAACGGCCCCAACCTCAACCTGCTGGGCACGCGCGAGCCGGAGAAATACGGCACCGCGACGCTCGACGACGTGGAGGGGCTGTGCGCGGAGACGGCGGACCAGCTCGGCTTCGCCATCGATTTCCGCCAGTCGAACATCGAGGGCGAGCTGGTGTCCTGGATCCAGGAATGCCGGGGGCGCGCCGCGGGGATCGTGATCAACCCGGCCGGCTACACCACCACCTCGGTCGCCATCCTCGACGCGCTGCTGGCCGTCGACCTGCCGGTGATCGAGGTCCACATCACCAACATCCACCGCCGCGAGGAGTTCCGCCAGCACAGCCTGGTCTCCAAGGCGGCGACCGGCGTCATCGCCGGCCTCGGCGTCGGCGGCTACGCCCTCGCCATCCAGGCCATGGCGGGGATGCTGGGTGACGAGGACGACGAGGAATGAGCGGCCCCATCCAGTTCGACGCCGAGGCGATCCGCCGCCTCGCCGAGATCCTGCGCGAGACCGATCTCACCGAGATCGAGATCACCGAGAAGGACCAGAAGCTGCGGGTGGCGCGCACCCCGGCCCCGGTCGCCCCGGCGATGCCGGCGCCGCAATACTACGCGGCCCCCATGGGCATGGCGCCCGCCATGCCCCCTCAGATGCCGGCGGCCATGCCGGCCTCCCCGGCCCCGGCGGCGCCCGTCCTGGCCTCCGACAGCGCCGAGATCGACCCGAAGCATCCGGGCCTCGTCACCTCGCCGATGGTCGGCGTGGCCTACCTCCTGCCGGAGCCGGGGGCCGCGCCCTTCATCACCCAGGGCCAGAAGGTGTCCGCCGGGCAGACGCTGCTGCTGATCGAGGCGATGAAGACCTTCAACCAGATCAAGGCGCCGCGCGCCGGCACGGTGACGCGCATCCTGGTCGAGAACGGCACGCCCGTCGAATACGGCGAGCCGCTGGTCGTGGTGGAGTAGCGCGCCCGATGAAGGCGAGTGCCGACCACGCCGAATCCGGCCGCCTCGCGTCCGCCTTCGCTGGCGGATGCGCCAGCCACGGTGCGGCCGCCGCGCGGCGACCGACGCTTCCACCAGCGCGCCCTGCCTGCGGCGCGCAAGCCAAGGCCGCGGATGCGGCCGCCCGGCGCCTGAGGGCATGAAGAAGATCCTGATCGCCAATCGCGGCGAGATCGCGCTCCGCGTCCACCGCGCCTGCCAGGAGATGGGCATCCGCACCGTCGCGGTGCACTCCACCGCGGACACGACCGCGATGCATGTGCGCCTCGCCGATGAGAGCGTCTGCATCGGCCCGCCGCCGGCGCGCGACAGCTACCTCAACGTCGCCGCGATCCTCTCGGCCGCGACGATCACGGGCGCCGAGGCGATCCATCCCGGCTACGGCTTCCTGTCCGAGAACGCCCGCTTCGCCGAGATGGTCGAGGCGCACGGCCTCACCTTCATCGGGCCGAAGCCCGAGCACATCCGCATGATGGGCGACAAGATCGCGGCGAAGACCGCGATGCGCTCGCTCGGCGTGCCGCTGGTGCCGGGCAGCGACGGCGCCCTCGACTCGCTCGAGGAAGCGCGGGAGGTCGCGGACCGCATCAGGTATCCCGTGCTGATCAAGGCGGCCGCCGGCGGCGGCGGGCGCGGCATGAAGGTCGCGCGCTCCGAGGACGAGCTCGAGGAGGCGTGGCGCGTCGCCCGCACCGAGGCGAAGGCCGCCTTCGGCGACGACGCGGTCTACATGGAGAAGTACCTGGACCGGCCGCGCCATATCGAGCTGCAGGTGCTGGCCGACACCCACGGCCATGTCGTGCATTTCGGGGAGCGCGACTGCTCCCTCCAGCGGCGGCACCAGAAGCTGGTCGAGGAAGCGGGCTCCCCCGTGCTCTCGGCGGCGGAGCGCGACGCGCTCGGCGCCCAGGTGACCCAGGCGCTGCGGCAGCTCGGCTACCGCAACGCCGGCACGCTGGAATTCCTCTGGCAGGACGGCCAGTTCGCCTTCATCGAGATGAACACGCGCCTTCAGGTCGAGCATCCGGTGACCGAGATGGTCTGCGGCGTGGACCTAGTGCGGGAGCAGATCCGCATCGCCGCCGGGGAGCCGCTCGGCTACGGGCAGGAGGATGTGCGCTTCTCGGGCCACGCCATCGAGTGCCGCATCACCGCCGAGGATCCGGTGACCTTCGCCCCCTCCCCCGGCCGCGTCACCACCTACCACGCGCCGGGCGGCCTCGGCGTGCGGGTGGATAGCGCGCTCTACGCCGGCTACGCGGTGCCGCCGCATTACGACAGCCTCGTCGCGAAGCTCGTCGTCCACGGCACCTCGCGCAACCACGCGATCGCGCGGCTGCGCCGGGCGCTGGCGGAGATGGTGGTGGACGGCATCCAGACGACGCTGCCGCTGCACCGGCGCATCGTCGAGGACCCGGAGTTCCAGGCGGGCGACTACACCATCCACTGGCTGGAGCGCTTCGTCGGCCGCGCCGGCTGACGGGCGACCGGCGTCCCGTGACGATCGCGCCACAATAGCGCGCGCGGCCAAGCCTCGGCTGGCGGCTCGGCCGGGCCCCGGCGCATAATGCCGGGGTGTCACGCCGGCAGATCGAGATCACGCCCGAGCTGATGCTGCGGGCCTACCGCATCGGTCTCTTCCCGATGGCGGAGAGCCGCGACTCGAAGACGCTGTACTGGCTGGACCCGGAGCGGCGCGGGGTGATCCCCCTCACCGGCTTCCACCTGCCGCGACGCCTCGCGCGGACGCTGCGCGGCGGCCCCTATCGCGTCACCGCGAACCGCGCCTTCGCCCGCGTCATCGCCGAATGCGCCGCCCCCGCCCCGGGCCGTGAGGATTCCTGGATCAACCGGGAGATCGAGCAGCTCTTCCTCGCCCTCCACCTCCAGGGCCACGCCCATTCCATCGAGACCTGGGAAGGGGACCGGCTGGTCGGCGGGCTCTACGGCGTCGCGGTGGGCGGCGCCTTCTTCGGCGAGAGCATGTTCAGCCGGGCGCGGGACGCGTCGAAGGTGGCGCTGGTGCATCTCGTGGCGCGGCTGCGCCTCGGGGGCTTCGCCCTGCTCGACGCGCAGTTCCAGACCGACCACCTGGCGCAGTTCGGCACCGAGGAGGTGCCGCGCGCCGAGTACAAGCGGCGCCTCGCCGACGCGGTGGACCAGGCCGCGCGCTTCCCCGACGAGCACCCGGCGCTCGAGGCGGAGATCGCCGCGCTGCGGGTGCCGGCGGGTTGAGGGAGTCACCGGGGGCTCCGCCCCCCGCTCCCCCTCTGGGGGAACACGGTTCGCCCAGGCCCTCGCGCCAAGTTTGATGGCCGTTGGGGGATCGCCTCCGCTCGCTGGCGAGCGGGGGCGATCCCCCCACCGCCATAAGTCCCGGCAGGGGTTTGGGGGGACCCGGT
>JAIEOO010000253.1 GCA_019750475.1 Acetobacteraceae bacterium
CCCGGCCGGGGCGCGCGCCATGGCGGTGTTCAGCACGGTGATGAACGCGGCCGCGCTGCCCGCCATGTCGGTGCCCGCGCCCGTGCCGCCGGGCGCGCTGCCCGAGGGCATCCAGCTCGTCGCGCGGGGCGAGGAGACGCTGCTCGACCTCGCGGCGGCGCTGGAGCGCCGCTGCCCCTGGCCGCTGCTCGCGCCCTGAGGCTGGGCCGGACCCGGAAGCCTCCCGGGTCGGGCCCTCACTCGGCGGCGGCGGGCAGCGACGGCACCCTGGGCGGCTCGCAGCCCGTGTCGCAGCAGCGGCCGGGCTGCTTCGAGACGCGCCGCCCCTCGTCCAGCACGCCGCGGTCGAGCAGCCGCTCGACCAGTGTCGTCTTGTCCTGCACGGGGTAGTTCCGCCAGATCTCGCGCTTCATCGCCTCCGGGCTGCCGCCGCCATGGAGCGAGATGACCGAGTACCAGCCGCCCTGGTTGGAAGCGGTCAGGTCTTCCATGAAGCGCGCCACCTCCAGCCGCTTCCCGGCGGGGATGTCGTCGCGGCCCCTCAGCACGGCCGAGAGCGAGGCCGCCGTCTCCGGGTTGTGGTCCTCGTCCGGGCCCGGCAGCGCGACGATCAGCCCGCCCGAGACGTAGTGGGCCAGGCGATGCATGTCGTAGATCTGCGTCGCCAGCAGCAGCTTGCCGATGTTCGAGAAGACGGTTTCCGGCATCACGGCCCCGGACGGATCGCGCGTGCCGTAGACGCTCGCCGCGACGCCGCACGCGTAGAAGCCCTCGACGATCTTGATGAGGTCCACCATGGCGTCGCGGACATGCGCGTGGCGGTCGGGATCGAGGCCGTTCGCCTCGATCATCAGGGCGCCGGCGCCGATCAGCAGGTCGCCGAAGCCGGCGCGGGCGGCGATGCAGGAATGGCGGTGATGCGTCGCGTAGGTCGTGGTGGTGAAGCCCGCTTCCTCGTGCTCGCCGGCGAGGAAGACGCGCTCCCACGGGACGAAGACGTCCTCGAACACGACGACGCCGGTGGACTGGCCGTATTTGGCGCTGAACTTCGCCGCCGCCTCGCCCGGGCGGCCGGCGGGACGCGCCACGATCATCACGCCCGGCGCATCGGCCGGCACGGCGCAGCACAGCGCGAACGCGGCGTCCTCCGCCGTCATGGTGCGGCAGGGCATGACCAGGAATTCGTGCACGTAGGGCGCGCCGGTCACGATGGCCTTGGTGCCGCGGATGACGATGCCGTCCGCCCGGCGCTCCTTGATGTGGACATGGACGTCCCGGTTCGCCTGCTGCCCGGGCCGCTTGGAGCGGTCCCCCTTGGCGTCGGTCATGGCGATGCCGAGCGTCTGGTCGCGCGCCTGGACCTCGTCCAGATAGGCGAGGAAGCGCTGGTGCCGCTCGCCGCCGCGGGCGTCGTCGGCGCGCTTCGTTCCCTGATGCAGCGCGTTCAGCGCGTCATGGGCGAGGTAGCGCTGGGCGCAGCCGCTCTCGGCGCAGAGCAGCCGCACGGCCTCGAGCTTGGCGAGCAGGTCGTCGGTCGAGCCGTTGACGTGCAGCATGCGGTTCGTCTCCCGCCCGCTGCCCTGCTGCGTCGCCACCATCCGGCCGCGGTACTCGGCGCGATGGGCGAAGTCGTAGGTGACGCCGATGGCGTTGATCCCGGGCGCGAGCAGCGGCTCGTCCGCGACGCTCTCCACCTGGCGGCCATCGACGAAGACGCGCGGCTTGAGCGCTCGGAGGGAGTCGCGGTAGGCGTCGGCGGTCATGAGCATGGGGCGGCTCCGGCGGGGCTGGCCGCGAAAATCTAACGCCGTTAGAATCGCTGCGTCAATGACCCGTCCGGACAAGCTGACCGCCCCCTCGACCGGCAGCGCCGCCAAGCGCGAGCGCATCCTGGACGCGGCGCGCGCCCTCTTCGCCGAGAGCGGGCTGGAAGGCGCGAGCCTGCGCGCCATCGCAGCGCGCGCCGGCTACACCGCGCCGGCGCTCTATTTCCACTTCGCCTCGAAGGAGGCGATCTACGCCGAGCTGCTGCGCGACAGCCTCGCCCGCCTGCAGGAGGCGGTCGCGCAGGGTCAGGGCTTCCGCGGCGCCGCGCTGGCGCTGTTCGACTTTTACGCCGCCCATCCGCAGGACCTCGCGCTGGGCTTCTACCTCGGCGGCGGCGGGCTCGCGCCGCGCGGCCTGGGCGGGGCGCTCGACCCGCTGCTCAACACGGCCCTGCTCGACGCCCTCGCGCCGCTGCGCGAAGCTGGCGGCACTGCGCGCGCGGCGCGGGCCTTCGCCCAGGCCGTCGGCCTGCTCGTGCTGTCGGAGACGAAGCGGATTCGCCTCTTCGGCCTCCCGGCCCGCGCCCTGATGGAAGCCTATCTGGACCTCGACGCACCGGAGGATCGCCCGTGAACCTCGCCCTCGACCGTGACCGTTCGCTGCTCCTCGTGGTGGACGTGCAGGAACGCCTCCACCCCGCCATCCACGACGGCGCCCGCGTGCTGGAGGAGGTGCTGCGGCTGGTCCGGGTGGCGCGGCTGCTCGGCGTCCCCGTCTTCGCGACCGAGCACGCGCCGCAGGCCATCGGGCCGCTGCTGCCGGGCGTCGCCTCGCTCACCGACCGCATCGTCCGCAAGACGCATTTCGACGCCTGCGGCGAAGCCGCCTTCCTGCCCGCCCTGCCGAAGGAGCGGCCGGAGATCCTGCTCTGCGGGACCGAGGCCCATGTCTGCGTGCTGCAGACCGCCCTCGGGCTGCGCGCGGCCGGGCGGCGGGTGCGCGTCGCGCGGGACGCGATCGGCAGCCGCCGTCCGGCCTCGGTCGTCGCCGCCCTCGACCGGATGGATCACCACGGGATCGAGGCCGTGACGGTGGAGATGGCCGCCTTCGAGTGGACGCGCGACGCCGCCGATCCGCGCTTCAAGGACGTGCTGCGCCTCGTGAAGTGAAGGCCGGAAGTGACGTCCGGCGTTACGTTTGTTAGAATGGTCCGGACCACGACGGACCAGTCTATGAGCAAGAGGGAAATCCCCGACACGCGGCCGCGCTACCGCCAGGTGGCCGATGACCTGATCGCGCAGCTCCGCGCGGGCCAGCACCCTGTGGGGGCGATGCTGCCCACCGAGACGGAGCTCTGCGCCCATTACGCCGTGTCCCGCCACACAGTGCGGGAGGCGCTGCGCCTCATCGAGGAGGCGGGCCTGGTGTCCCGCCGCCAGGGCAGCGGCACGACCGTCATCGCGCAGGAGGCGCGGGGCCGCTTCGTGCAGGACATCTCCTCGATGACGGAGCTGCTGCAATACCCGGAGGAGACGCGGCTGACCGTGCTGCGCGCCAAGGAGGCGAAGCTCGAGGGCATGGCCGCCGCCGCGGCCGGGGTGACGGCGGGGGAGAGCTGGTTGCGGGTCGAGGGCATCCGCCGCGTCCGCGTCACCGACGCGCCCATCTGCTTCGTGACGCTGCTGATCCGCCCGGAATACGCCAGCGTGCTCGACCAGGTGGGGGTCGAGCCCGGGCCGGTCTACGGCCTGATCGAGAAGCGATTCGGCCTCGCCGTCTCGGCCGTGGAGCTCGACATGTCGGCCTGCGGCGTGCCCGAGGCGCAGGCCCCGCTGCTCGAGGTCGAGACCGGCGCGCCGGCGCTGCTCATCCGGCGCCGCTACATGGACGGGCAGGGACGCGTCTTCGAGGTGTCGGAGGCGACGCACCCGGCGCCGCGCTTCACCTATCGGGCGACGCTGAAGCGGGAGGCCGGCTGATGGCCGTCGAGAAGAAGCCGGCCACCTCGCTGGCGGACAGGCTGCCCAGCTCGGGCCAGGGCCGGGCCGTGACGTAGCCCTGGCGATCGGGGCGCGGCAGCAGGAAGGCGGTGCGCTCGTAGCCGGGGTTGGTGCGGTCCCAGGCATAGCCCGCCCCGCGATAGACGATGTGCCGCACCTCGCGCGGGCCCGCCGCGAAGGCCCGCGCGGCCGCGCTGCAGGCGGCGAGAGGGTTCGCCGCGTCCTCGGAGCCGTGCATGAGCAGCAGGGGCGCGGCGTCGGGCGCGGGCGGCAGCTCGGCGCAGCCGGGGTAGAGCAGGGCGCGCGCGGCGATGCCCGGCACCGGCCGCAAGGCGGGCGCCGCCCCGGCGCCGAAGGCCAGCACCCCCACCGGCGTCGTCGGCCCGTGCGCCCCGGATGTCAGGGCCTGGATGGCGCGCTCCAGCGCGTCCTCCTCGCCGTCGCTGCCGAGGATCACGAGGACGGCGAAGCCCGCGGCCACGAGTTGCTGTTCGTAGATGCCCGCCCGCGGCGTCGGGCCGAGCGGATCGTAGAGCGCGATGACGATGCCCCGGGGCTCCGGCGTCGCGGGGGCGAGCAGCGTGGCCGCGAGGCCGTGCCCGAGCAGCCCGACCGGCGGCGGGCGCGGCGCGTCCGTCGCCGCGCCCGGCGCGACACCGAGGGCCAGCGCGACGGCGAGGAGGTGTGGCAGGCGCATCGTCGTGGCGTTCCTTCCCGTGGCGGACGGGCGCCGCGCGCGGTGGGAGGAAGCCTAGGACGAAGACGCGCCCTCGCGCATCCGCCTTGTGACGCACCGCGGCGGAACCTTCGGAGCGGAACGCGAGCGGCCAGCCCAGGGGGGGCGTCGCCCGCGCCGCAGGCGGCGCTCCCGTCCTCGCGGCGGGCTGCGGCGTGCCGCCGCCCGATGCCGGGTCCGAGGAGCGGCGAATCCCGCAGCTCGCGGCTGGGGCGGGCCGCGCGCGGCCCGGTCCGGCCTCAGCGCCTGGCGGCGATCCGCTCGGCGAGCGCGACCAGCCGCTGGGCGCGATCCACGATGGGGTAGTCCACGAATCGCCCCTCGACCTGGATCGAGGCGAGGCCCTTCGCTTCGGCCTCGGCGAAGGCGGCGATGATGCGGCGCGCCTTGGCCACCTCCGCCTCGGGCGGGGAAAAGGCGGCGTTCGCGACCGGGATCTGGTCGGGGTGGATGCAGAGCTTCCCCTGGAAGCCGAGCTGCACGCCCCGCGCGCAGGAGGCGCGGAAGGCCTCCATCTCCCGCAACTCGATCCAGACCGTGTCGATCGGCGCCTCCAGCCCCGCGGCGCGGCTCTGCACCACCATATGGGCGCGCACGCTCTCGAGCTCCGTCTCGGCGAGGCCCCAGGTGATGCCGACATCGAGGGTGTAGTCGCCGGCGCCGAAGCACAGCCGCTTCACCCGCCCGACGAGCGAGGCGGCGCAGCGCGCCAGCTCGGCCAGGCGCGCCATGCCCGTCGCCGTCTCCAGGATCGGCATCACCTCGATGCCGCGATGGGGCAGGCCGCGCTCGCGCTCCAGCGCCGAGATCATCCAGTCCACCGCGACCAGCTCGCCCGGATCCTCCAGCTTGGGCAGCACGAGGCCGTCGAGGCGCGGCCCGATGACGGCGTGGATGTCGCCGAAGCACCATTGCGTGCCGAAGCCGTTCACCCGGACGAAGCCCCGGCAGTCCCGCGGGCGGTCCAGCGCGGCGTTGACCGCGTCGCGCGCCGCGACCTTGGCCGAGACGGCCACCGCGTCCTCGAGGTCGAGGATGGCGGCGTCCGCCCCGCTCATCATCACCTTCTCGGCGCGGCGCGGATGATCGCCGGGGGCGAAGAGAAAGGTGCGGTTCGGGGCGGTGGTCATGCGCTCTGCGTCTCCTCGGTGTGGCGGCCTCCCTCGCACCGGGGGCCGTGCCCTCGCAAGAGGGTCTTGTCCGGACCTTTAACCGGGTCCATCCTCCGCAACAATCAGGAGGAGCGCATCCATGGACAGCCTGCCGCAGGACCTCACGGTCAAGACACCCATCTCGGCCCGGCTCGGCCGCTTCGCGCACGAATGGCGGGCGGAGGACATTCCGGCCGACGTGGTCGAGCAGGCGAAGCGCCACATGCTCGACTGCCTCGGCATCGCGCTCGCCTCCTCGGGCTTCGACTTCGGCATGCGGATCGCGAACGCCATGTCCGGCCTGGCGGGGCCGGGCGCGCATCCCGTCATCGGCCACGCCATGCGCCTGCCGCTGCGCGACGCCGTGATGGTCAACGGCAGCTTTATCCATGGCCTCGACTACGACGACACCCACTCGGACAGCGTCGTCCACGCCTCGGCCAGCGCGGTGCCGACCGCGCTCCACATGGCGCGCGAACATGGCGCCTCGGGGCGGGAGGCGCTGGCGGCCTACATCCTCGGCATCGAGGGCTCGGCGCGGATCGGCGCGGCGGCCCAGGGCGGCTTCCACCAGGTGGGGTTCCACCCGACCGGCATGGTCGGCGCCTTCGGCGCGGCGCTGACCGCCGGGCGCCTCGCCGGCGCCACCGCGGCGCAGATCCAGGCGGCCCAGGGCATCATCCTCTCCATGGCGGCGGGCTCCCTCGAATTCCTCGAGGACGGGTCCTGGACGAAGCGCATCCACCCCGGCTGGGCGGGCGTGGCCGCGATCACCGCGACGGCGCTCGCGCGCGGCGGGTTCAAGGCGCCGCCGGCGGCCTATGAAGGCCGCTTCGGCCTGTTCAACTCCCACATGCAGGACAAGGCGCCGTCCGACCTCTCCCGCTGCGCCGAGCGCCTCGGCGAGCTGTGGGAGATGCGCAACGTCGCCCTCAAGCCCTATCCCTGCTGCCACTTCAACCACGCCTTCGCCGACGCGGCGCTGGCGCTGCGGGCGGCCCACGGCCTGACCGCGGCCGACATCGCCCGGATCACCTGCCGCATCCACGAAGGCCAGGTGAAGGTCGTGTGCGAGCCCGAGGCCTCGAAGAAGGCCCCGGCCAATTCCTACGACGCGCAGTTCAGCGTCCACTACGCGGTCTGCTGCGCCCTCATCCATGGCCGCTTCTCGCTCGACGAGATCTACGACGAGGAGATGATCCGCCACCCGGCCGTCCTCGACCTCATGGCGCGCACCGGCTACGCGGTGGACAATTCGCTGCCCTTCCCGCGCTACTACGGCGGGGAGCTCGTGATCGAGCTGCGCGACGGCCGCGTTCTCCGCCATCGCGAGGAGAAGAACCGCGGCTCGGACGGCAACCCGCTCTCCATGGCCGATGTCGAGCGCAAGTTCCTGGAGAACGCCGGCCGCGTGCTCTCCCGGTCGCGGGCGCAGCGCGTGCTCGATCTCGCCATGACGCTCGATGCCGCGCAGGATGTCGCGGCGCTGACCGACGCGCTCTCTGGTTGAGGATCATGGGTATGGCCAAGGACATGGCCCTGGTGGCGTTCCTCCAGGCGCAGAACTGCTCGAACTATCCGGGGTCCTGGCGGCACCCGGCGACCATGCAGGACTATCTCAGCCCCGAATACTACCAGCGCATCGCGCGCACGCTGGAAGCCGGGAAGTTCCACATGGCGTTCTTCGACGACCGCCTGGCCATGCCCGACATCCTCGGCAACCACCACGCCGAGGCCGTGCGCAACGGCATCCGCGTCGTCAAGCTCGACCTCGTCTCGATCCTGACCGCCATGGGGCTGGCGACGAAGCAGCTCGGCCTCGGCGCCACCTACTCCACCACCTATTACGAGCCCTTCCACGTCGCCCGCGTCTTCGCGACGCTCGACCACATGCTGGGCGGCCGCGTCGCCTGGAACGTCGTCACCTCCCTCAACGACTCCGAAGCCCTCAACATGGGCGCCGAGGAGCACCTCGAACACGACCTGCGCTACGACCGCGCCGACGAGTTCATGGAAGTGGTGCTCTCGCACTGGGATTCCTGGGGCGACGACGCGATCATCCAGGACCGCGCCAGCGGCCTCTTCGCCGATCCCGCGAAGGTCAGCCGCCTCGGCCACAAGGGACGCTGGTTCCAGTCGCGCGGGCCCTTCACCGTGCCGCGCACGCCGCAAGGCCGCCCGGTGCTGATCCAGGCCGGCCAGTCGGGCCGCGGCCGCAGCTTCGCCTCGCAATGGGGCGACCTGATCTTCGTGATCTACCCCAACCTCAAGGCCGGGCAGAAGGTCTACCGGGAGTTCAAGGACCAGGTCGCCACCTCCGGCCGCGATCCCGCCAAGGTCCGCGTCTGCCCCGCCGTCTACTGCATCGTGGGCGAGAGCGAGGCCGCCGCCGCCGAGAAGAAGGCGCTGATCGAGAGCCTCGCCAAGCCGGTGGACGGCCTCGCGCTGCTCTCCGAAGTGCTGAACTACGATTTCGGCCGGAAGGGCCTCGACGAGGCCTTCACCGACGAGGAACTGGCCGGCATCAAGGGCCTCCACGCCATCCGCGACCGCGTCGTCGCGGCCTCGGGCAAGAAGAACCCGACGCTGCGCGACTTCGTCGAGATCAGCGGCCGCGGCACCATCCGCGAATTCCCCTGCTTCACCGGCACGCCCAGCCGGATCGCCGACGCCATGCAGGAATGGATCGAAGGCGAAGCCTGCGACGGCTTCGTCCTCGCCGCCACGCACATGCCGGGCGCCTACGAGGACTTCGTCCGCCTCGTCATCCCGGAACTCCAGCGGCGCGGAGCCTTCCGCAAGGACTACACCGGCACGACACTGCGCGAGAACCTCGGCCTGCCGCGGGCCGCGCCCTTCGACTGGCGGCCCGCGGGGCGCATGGCGGCGGAGTAGGTGGGACGGCGAGGGGCGCTGCCCCTCGCGCTCCCCGCCGGGGGCCTACGAGGCCCCCGGACCCCCGCGGAGAACCTAGTAATGGGTGTTGCGGGAGGGGCGAGCGCGACCGCTTGGCCCTGCGGTTCGTCGTGCCCCTCCCGCAACACCCATAAGTCTTGGCAGGGGTCTGGGGAGCCACTGGCTCCCCAGCGGGGGCGCGGGGGCAGAGCCCCCGCCGCGTCCACCCACCCGCCGTCATGCCCCGCGTGCCAGCCGCCGGTGTGCGGTCCAGGACAGGGTCGCGCCGGCCAGCGGGAGTGCGGCCGACAGGGCGAAGGCCAGCACGTAGGAGCCGAGGGCCGAGGTCAGCAGCGCCAGTCCCACCGGCCCCAGCACGGCGCCGAGGAAGGTGAGGGACAGCACCGCGCCCGAGGCCGCGCCGGCGAGCCCCGGCGGCGCGAGGCGCACCGATTCGGCGACGAGGACGCCGTTCCATCCGGCTGTCGTCGCGCCCACGGCGACGAAGAGCGCGGCGACCGCGAACCCGCCCCAGCCGGGCGCCCAGGGCAGCAGCGCCAGCATGCCGACCGAGGACGCGCCGATCACCGCCAGCACCGCGAGGCCGCTGCCCGCGCGATCCGCCAGCATCGCCCAGCCGAGGCGCGCCAGCGCGCCCGTCACCTGACAGAGCGCGACGAGGGCGCCGGCCGCCACGGCGTCCCAGCCGAAATCGGCCGCCAGCATGGCCGCCATATGCGCCCCGAGCGCGATCTGCACCAAGGCGAAGGCGCCGCCGGTGAGCGCGAGCGGCAGCAGCCCCGGATGGGCGCGCAGCAGGGAGGGGCCGTGGCCGCCCTGGCCGAGCAGCGGCGCGGTCGGGTCGCGGTCCGTGTCCCAGCCGCGCCGCAGCGGCTGCACCATCAGCGCGAGGGCGCCGACCAGCACGGCCGCCGCGAGCAGCGCCGCCCGCCAGCCGGCGGCGGCGGCGAGCGAGGGCAGCGCGAGCCCGGCCAGCGCGACGCCGAGCGGCACGCCCGCCTGCTTCAGGGCGAAGACGAGGTTGCGCCGATGCGGCGGCGCCAGTCGCCCGAGGAGTTGGGACGCCGCGGGGTTGGTCAGCCCGTAGGCGATGCCCAGCGCGGCCGAGGCCGGCACCGCGACCGCGGCGCTGCCTGCCGTCAGCCCGGCCAGGCCGGCGGCGGCCAGCAGCAGGGCGGCCTGCGTCGTCCGCAGCGCGCCCCAGCGCGCCCGTCCCGAAGGCGCCGGTCGTCGCGCCGAACAGGTAGACCAGGCCGACCTGGAAGCCGATCGCGCTCTTCGGCCAACCGAAATCGGGCGCCGCCAGCACCACCAGGACGGGGAGGGCGAAGACCGCGAGCGTCGCGAGCGCCTGCGCCCCCGCCATCACCGCGAGGGCCAGGACCAGGCCCCGCCCTTCCGTTGCGCCTTGACCCGCCATTTGTCCGGACCCATCCTGCGCCGCAATCGCGTCGCCGGGAAGCGACGCGGAGGGAGGATCGAGCTTGTCCATCGCGCCGTCCACGGCCCCGTGCGGCAGTTCCGCGGGCGGCGATCCGGCGCGGGAGAACGGCCCCTGGAGCCGCGCGGAAGCCGGCCTCAACCTGGGGGCGGCAACGCCATCGCTGTCGGCCCGGCCGGGCCGCAACCAGGAACAGATCGACGAACTTCGCGGAAAGGGAACCGTCTGAGATGCACAGCCTCACCCGACGCGCCGCGCTCGCGGCCCTCGCCACGCCCGCCCTCGCCAGCGCCCAGGGCGGCGCCTATCCGAACCGCCCGGTGCGGATCGTCGTGCCCTTCCCGCCGGGCAACATGAGCGACCTCATCGCTCGCGTGCTGGCGGAGGAGATGCAGACCCGCCACGGCGTGCAGGTGGTGGTGGACAACCGCGCGGGCGCGACCGGCGCGCTCGGCATCCAGGCCGTCACGCGCGCCGAGCCCGATGGCTACACGCTGCTGCTCTCCTCCAATTCGCCGCTCTCGGTGAACCCGGCGGTCACGCCGAACCTGCCATTCGACGTGCTGCGCGACCTCGTTCCCATGTCGCTGATCGGCTGGACCAGCTTCCTGATGGTCTTCCCGCCCGACTTCCCCGCCCGCACCCTGGGCGAGGCGGTGGCGCTGATGCGCGCGAACCCGCGCAACTTCATCGCGGCCAATCCCGGCATGGGCACGGCCGGCCACCTGATGACGGAGCTGTTCGGCCGGACCATCGGGGTTCCCCTGGAGCAGGTGCCTTATCGCGGCTCCGCCCAGGCGCTGATGGACCTGTCGCAGAACCGCGTGCAGGTCATGATCGACGCGCTCACCAGCTCGATGCCGCAGGTGCAGGGGGGGCGGGTCCGGCCGCTCGCCATCATGCAGCAGCGGCGCTCGCCCCTCGCGCCCGAGGTGCCGGCGATGCCGGAGGCCGGCGTGCCGGAGGTGTCGGGCTTCGACATGGTGGCCTGGGCCGGGCTGCTGGGCCCTGCGGGCACGCCCGCCGGCGTGACGGCCTACTGGAACGAGGTGTTCAACGCCCTGCTGCGCGACCAGGCCTTCGTGCGGCGGCTGGCGCAGCAGAATGTGGAGGGGGCGCCGCCCGGCCCGCCCGCGCGGCTGACCGAGCTGCTGACCCAGGAGCTCGACCGCTGGACCCGCCTCGTGCGCGACGCGAACATCCGCGTCACCTGAGGCGGGCCGCCCGTGCGGGTCAGCCCGGGCGGGGATACTGCAGCACGAGCAGCTCCGCCCCTTCCGGTCCGGCTTCCGCGACGAAGGACGCCTCGTCGCGCGACACGAAGAGCGCGCTGAGGCGGCCGAAGGCGCGCCCCGCGTGGCGCAGCGCGCCGCCCACCACGAGCATGGATTGCCCGCCGCCCTCCGACGGCGAGGGCGCCGCGCTGCGGCCGCCGGGCGGGATGCGCAGCATGACCACCGCCAGCCCGTCCTCCTCCCGCAGCACCGTCTCCACCGCCGTCTCGCGCCGCTGTCCAAGCTCCCCGGCTTCGCTCGGCCGCACGGGATCGGCCAGCACGTAGCGCTTCGGCCCGGATGCCATGCGCGCCCGGGCCGCCGGCAGGAACTGCGCCCCGGTGCCGTCCGCGCTGGCGCGCAGGGTGAAGTAGCTCAGCCCCTTCGCCGAGGGCGTGATCGGGCCGTAGCCGGTCGAACCGCCGGCGAAATGCGCCATGATCGGTCGCAGCGCGTGCCGCCCGATCGTCCCTTCGCCGGCCACCACCACCTGGAACTGGTCCACGAAGTGGAAATGCGGGTGGACGATCGCGTTCTCCTCCTGCTCGACGAGGAAGGCCTGCGGCGGATGCGCCTCGCCAGGCGCGGGCGCGACGTAGTCCACCATCGGCATGGCCCTGGGATCCACCGAGTTGGAGGATGTCGGGCTGGGCGGCGGCCCGAAATAGTCGGTGCGCCACAGCAGCCCACCCTCCGGCGCCACGCGGGAGAAGCGGGTCGGCGCGGCCTCGACGGCCGAGGTGGCGTAGATCATGGACGTCCCTCCGATCGTGATTGTCAGGACAAATGCCGTCACCCTAGTCTCAGGACAGATCGGAGCCGGCGGCAAGCCCGGGCTTCAGGGAGGAACGCATGAACCCGCACGGACGAATCCGGCGCGCGCTGCTGGCCGCGCCGCTGCTGGCGGCCCCCGCCATCGCCGCCGCGCAGCCGGCCGACTGGCCCTCGCGCCCGATCCGGATCCTGGTGGGCTTCCCGCCCGGCCAGGCGACCGACACCATCGCCCGGCTGCTCGGCGAGCGCCTGGCCGAGAATCCGGGCTGGCAGATCGTCATCGAGAACCGCCCCGGGCAGGGCGGCAGCCTCGCCGCCGCGGCGGCGGCGCAGTCGCCGCCCGACGGGCACACCTGGCTGCTGACCGCGACCGCGCCGCTCGCCACCAATCCGAACCTCTACCCCAATGTCGGCTATGACAGCGTGCGCGACTTCGCGCCCATCTCGCTGGTGGCGAACCTGCCCTTCATCCTCTTCGTC
This sequence comes from Acetobacteraceae bacterium, assembly GCA_019750475.1. Taxonomy (GTDB): domain Bacteria; phylum Pseudomonadota; class Alphaproteobacteria; order Acetobacterales; family Acetobacteraceae; genus Roseococcus. The sequence goes on from JAIEOO010000253.1 coordinate 12,540, forward strand.
CACCCGAACCTGCCGGTGCGGAGCGTGGCGGACCTCGTCGCCTTCATCCGCCAGCGCGGCGGGGAGGTGACCTTCGGCACGCCCGGCAACGGCACGACCGCGCATCTCATCACGGCGATGTTCGCGCGCGCCGCGGGCGGCCTCGAGATGACGCACGTGCCCTATCGCGGCGGGCCGCAGGCGCTGACCGACCTGCTCGCCGGGCGGCTCACCTTCATGTTCGAGACGGAGGTGCTCTCGCTGCCGCACATCCAGGCCGGGCGCGTCCGCCCCATCGCCGTCAGCACGGCGCAGCGCAGCGGCCGCCTGCCCGACCTGCCCACCCTCGCCGAGAGCGGCATGGCGGGCTTCGACGCCGGCGCCTGGCTCGGCCTCGTCGCGCCGGCGGGCACGCCCGCGCCGGTCGTCGAGCGCGTCAACCGCGAGATCCACCGCATCGTCCGCGATCCCGCGATGACGGCCCGCCTCAACGGCCTGGGCGCCGAGGTGCTGCTCTCGACGCCGGGCGAGTTCCATGCGCTGATCCGCGGCGAGCTCGTGAAATGGGGCAACGCCGTTCGCGAGAACAACGTCCGGCTGGATTGAGGCATGAGCGACTTCATCGTCTGGGAGTGCGAGCTGTGCGGCTTCGTCTACGACGAAGCGAAGGGCGCGCCGGAGGACGGGCTCGCGCCCGGCACGCGCTGGGCCGACGTGCCCGACAGCTGGTCCTGCCCCGATTGCGGCGCTGGCAAGGCCGATTTCGCGATGCGGCCGAAGGGATGACCGCGATGCGACGCCGCACCTTCCTCGCCGCCGGGCCCGCGCTGCTGGCGGCGCCGGCGATCGCCCAACCGGAATGGCCGAGCCGCGGCGTGACGGTGATCGTGCCGTTCGCGCCGGGCTCCTCCTCCGACATCATCGGGCGCGCCATGGCGCAGCAGATGCAGCAGGCGCTGGGCCGCACCGTCGTCGTGGAGAACCGGCCCGGCGCGACGGGCGAGGTCGGCACGCGCCAGCTGATCCGCTCGGCCCCCGACGGCTACACGCTGATGCACGCGCCGCTCAGCGTCTTCGCCATCAACGTGGCGCTTCGGCCCAACCTCGGCTACGACCCGCTGACGCAGCTCACCCGCGTCACCCAGACGGTGCGCACGCCCAACGTGCTGGTGGTGAACCCGGCCGTCCTGCCCGCGACCGACCTGCCGGGCGTCGTCGCCTGGCTGCGGGCCAATGCCCGCGCCGCCAGCTACTCGACGAGCGGCGCCGGCTCCTCCGACCACCTGACCATGGAGATGTTCCGGCAGGCGACGGGCACGGACATCACGCACATCCCCTTCCAGGGCGGGGCGCCGGCGGTGACGGCGCTGTTGCAGGGCAGCGTGCAGCTCTCCTTCCAGAATCTCGGCTCGATCATGCCGCACATCGCCGAAGGGCGGGTGCGCCCGATCCTGATCACGAGCGAGGCGCGCAGCCCGTTGCTCCCCGACGTGCCGACCGCGGGGGAGGCGGGGCTCGCCGACTTCGTCGTCTATTCCTGGCAGGGCTTCGCCGGGCCGCCCGGCATGGCGCCGGAGCTGCTGGCGCGGGTCCATGGCGCGGCCGTCGCCGCCCTGCGCGCGCCCCCGGTCGCCACGCGCCTCGGCGAGCTCGGCTTCGAGGTGGTGGCGAGCACGCCGGCGCAGTTCGCCGCCTTCCAGCAGGGCGAGATCGAGCGCTGGCGCCGCGTGGTGCGGGCCGGGAACATCACGGCGGATTGAGCGCCTGACCTGGACGGCCGCCAGCCCTCGAAGTCAACAAGCGGGCCGGCGGTGCTTTTCCGCCCCGGGAGCGTCGCGCGGCTCGCCGATACCACCCGCTATCGGCTGCGCCGCGCGCCTTCCCGGGACGAAAAATCCCTCGCCGGCTCGTCACCGGGGGCCGTCTGGGTCAGGTCCTGAGCGTCGCGCCGATCAGGAACTCCCGGTTGCCCTCCGGCCCCAGGATGGGGGAGGGGGTGACGCCGAGGACGCGCCAGCCGGGCAGGGCGGCCCACCAGGCTTCGATCTCGCGGCAGACGCGGCCGTGGACCCCCGGGTCGCGCACCACGCCGCCCTTGGCGATGGCGGGCCCCACCTCGAATTGCGGCTTGATCAGCGCGATGGCCCAGGCGCCCGGCGCGCAGAGCGCGAGGGCGGCCGGCAGCACGGTGCGCAGCCCGATGAAGCTGGCGTCGCAGACGAGCGCCTGGAGCGGCTCCCCGATGTCGTCTTCCGTCAGGTAGCGGGCGTTGCAGCGCTCCCGCACGACGACCCGCGGGTCGTTGCGCAGCTTCCAGGCGAGCTGGCCATGGCCCACATCCACGGCGTGCACGCGGGCCGCGCCGTGGTGCAGCAGCACGTCGGTGAAGCCGCCCGTCGAGGCTCCGAGGTCGAGGCAGACGCGCCCCGCGGGCGAGAGCCCGAACTCCGCGATCCCGTGTTCGAGCTTGAGGCCGCCGCGCGAGACCCAGGGGTGGTCCTGGCCGCGCAGCTCCATCGGGCGGTCGGGCGCGATGACGTCGCCCGGCTTGTTGATCCGCTGCTCGCCCGAATAGACGAGGCCGGCCATGATGAGGGCCTGGGCGCGGGTCCGGCTCTCGGCCAGGCCCCGCTCCACCAGCGCGACGTCCGCGCGGGTGCCTTTCGCCCCGCCTGGCTTCGGCACGTCAGGCCGTCGCGGGGACGGCCAGGGCCTCCTTGCCGAGCGCCGCGAGCGCCGTCTGCACGATATGCGGGGCGTTGAGCCGCGCGAGGTCGTACTGCTTCTTCGGCGTGTCGTGGTCGATGTAGATGTCGGGCAGCACCATGGGCCGCAGCTTCAGCCCGCGGTCGAGCAGGCCGTTGACGGCGAGGTGCTGCATGACGAGGCCGCCGAAGCCGTTCACCGAGCCTTCCTCGATCGTGATCAGCACCTCGTGCTCGCGCGCGAGACGGTTGATCAGGTCGGTGTCGAGCGGCTTGGCGAAGCGCGCATCGGCGACGGTCGTGGAGAGCCCGTAGGTCGCGAGCTCGTCGGCGGCCTTGAGGCATTCCTGCAGCCGCGTGCCGTAGGAGAGGATGGCGATCTTCGTGCCTTCCCGCATGACGCGGCCCTTGCCGATCGGGATCGGGGTGCCGCGGGCGGGCACGGGCTCGAAGCCGAAACCCTCGCCGCGCGGATAGCGCACGCCCGAGGGGCCGTCCTCGATCCCGGCCATGGTGGCGATCATGTGGGCGAGCTCGATCTCGTCCGCCGGCGCCATGAGCGTGAAGCCGGGCAGGCAGCCGAGATAGGCGATGTCGAAGGACCCGGCATGGGTCGCGCCGTCGGCGCCGACCAGGCCCGCGCGGTCCATGGCGAAGCGCACCGGCAGGTGCTGCAGCGCCACGTCATGCACCACCTGGTCGTAGCCGCGTTGCAGGAAGGTCGAGTAGATGGCGCAGAAGGGCTTCATCCCCTCGGTCGCCATGCCGGCGGCGAAGGTGACGGCGTGCTGCTCGGCGATGCCCACGTCGAAGCAGCGCTTCGGGAAGCGCTTCGCGAACATGTCGAGGCTGGTGCCGGAGGGCATGGCCGCGTTGATCGCGACGATGCTCTCGTCCTGCTCGGCCTCGGCGATCAGGGATTGCGCGAAGACCTTCTGGTAGGAGGGCGGGCCGGGCGGCGGCTTCATCTGCTCGCCGGTCACGACGTTGAACTTCACGACGCCGTGATACTTGTCGGCCGAGGCCTCGGCGGGGGCGTAGCCCTTGCCCTTCTGCGTCACGGCGTGGAGCAGGAAGGGGCCCTGGTGGCCGGAATCGCGCAGGTTGCGCAGCACGGGCAGCAGGTGGTCGAGGTTGTGACCATCCACCGGGCCCACGTAGTAGAAGCCCAGCTCCTCGAAGAGGGTGCCGCCCGTGAGCAGGCCGCGCGCGTATTCGTCCGCGCGCTCGGCGGCGCGCTTGATCGGGCCCGGGAAGGCCTTGGCCATCTTGGCCATGAAGTCGCGCACCGAGAGGAACGGGCGCGAGGAGATGGTCCGCGAGAGATAGGCCGACATGGCGCCCACGGGGGGCGCGATGGACATGTCGTTGTCGTTCAGGATGACGATGAGGTTCGACTTCAGCGAACCCGCGTTGTTCATCGCCTCATAGGCCATGCCGGCCGACATGGAGCCGTCGCCGATCACGGCGACGACGTGGTTGTCCCGCCCCTGGAGGTCGCGCGCGACGGCCATGCCGAGGCCGGCCGAGATCGAGGTCGAGGAATGGGCGGCGCCGAAGGGGTCGTACTCGCTCTCCGAGCGCTTGGTGAAGCCCGACAGGCCGCCCCCGGTGCGCAGCGTGCGGATGCGGTCGCGCCGGCCGGTCAGGATCTTGTGCGGGTAGCACTGGTGGCCGACGTCCCAGATCAGCCGGTCGCGCGGCGTCTCGAACACGGCGTGGATCGCCACCGTCAGCTCGACGACGCCGAGCGAGGCGCCGAGATGCCCGCCCGTGACGCTGACGGCGCTGATCGTCTCGGCCCGCAACTCGTCGGCGACCTGCTTGAGCTGATCGTTGGAGAAGTTGCGGAGGTCGGCGGGAAAGCGCACCCGGTCCAGGAGCGGCGTCGCGGGACGGTCGGGCATCAATTCCTCCGGTCGATCACGTAATCGGCGAGAAGGCGCAGCAGGTCGGCCTTTTCCCCGAAGCTGTCCAGATGGTCGCGGGCCTGGGCGACCAGGCGCTCGGCCTGCAGGCGGGCGCGCTCGATGCCGAGCAGGCCGACCAGCGTGGCCTTGCCGGCGCCGGCATCCTTGCCGGTCGCCTTGCCGACCTCCTCGGCCGTGGCCGTGGCGTCGAGCAGGTCGTCGGCGATCTGGAAGGCGGCGCCGAGGTCCCGGCCGTAGAATTCGAGGGCGTGGCGCTGCGGCGTCGCGGCCTTGCCGAGGATCGCCCCGGCCTCGGCCGAGACCTCGATCAGCTTGCCGGTCTTGAGCAGCTGCAGCCGCCCGATCGCCGGCTCGTCGAGCGGCGCGGTCGCCTGCTCGGCCATGATGTCGAGCATCTGGCCGCCCACCATGCCGCGCGGACCCGCCGCGCGGGACAGGCGCCGGACCAGCTCGACCCGCACCGACGGGTCGGGGTGGGTCTCCTCCTCCGCGAGCACGGTGAAGGCGTGGGTCTGGAGCGCGTCGCCGGCGAGGATCGCCGTCGCCTCGTCGAAGGCCTTGTGGCAGGTCGGCTTGCCGCGGCGGAGGTCGTCGTCGTCCATCGCCGGCAGGTCGTCGTGGATGAGCGAGTAGGCGTGGACCATCTCGACGGCGGCGGCGACGCGCAACGCGGCCTGGCGCGAGACGTTGAACTGCCGCGCGCCCTCGAGAACGAGGAAGCCGCGCAGCCGCTTCCCGCCGCCGATCGTGGAATAGCGCATCGCCTCGAACAGGCGGGCCTCGCCGCCCTCGGGCCGCGGGAGCAGGGCGTCCAGCGCCGCGTCGATCTCTTCGGCGGCCTGGGCCATCGCCCGCGGCAGGGAGAGGGCCACCACGCCCTCCGCACTCATATCCATAAACGCTCTTGTCCTATTCCACGTCCCGCAGCGAGAGGGACCCGCCGGGCCCTTCGACCACGGCCTGCACCTTCTGCTCGGCCTCGCTCAGCTTCGCCTCGCAATGGCGACGGAGCGCCGCGCCGCGCTCGTAGTCGTCGATCGCCTGCGCCAGGGTTCCCTTTCCGTCCTCCAGGCGGCGCACGATGCCTTCCAGCTCGCCCAGCGCCTCCTCGAAGGACAGGCCCGCCACATCAGGCCGCCGCTCTGCCTCCAGGGCGGGGCCGGGTCCACTCCGTCCGGACATGCCTCGTCTCCCGAAACCGGGGCGAGCATATACGGCCGGTCGGCCGAAACCCAAACCCGTTATGGTTGCAAAGACTTCACCCGCTTCGGAGGCGGAAACGCCTCAGCTCCGCAGCAGGGCCCGGACATGGGCGGCGGCGCTGCCGGCGAGGGCGTCCAGGTCGTAGCCCCCCTCCAGCAGGCTCACGATCCGGCCGCCGCAGACGCGGTCCGAGAGGGCGCACAGCTCGGCCGTGATCCAGGCGAAGTCCGATTCGCGCAGCCGAAGCTGGGCCAGGGGATCGCGGGCATGGGCGTCGAAGCCGGCCGAGACGACGACGAGGCCGGGGCGGAAGCCCTCGATCGCGGCGATCAGCGGCGTCCAGGCCGCCCGGAAGGCGTCCGTCCCCGCCCCCGGGGAAAGCGCGGCGTTGAAGACATTGCCGCAGCCGGTGAAGCCCGGGTCGCCGGTGCCCGGGTAGAGCGGCATCTGGTGGCTGGAGGCGAAGAGGATCGAGGGGTCGTCGGCGACGCAGGCCTCGGTGCCGTTGCCGTGATGGACATCGAAGTCGCAGATGGCGACGCGCTCGATGCCGTGGGCCCGCTGGGCGTGGCGGGCGGCGATGACGGCGTTGGCGAAGAGGCAGAACCCCATCGGCCGCCGCACCTCGGCGTGGTGGCCGGGGGGGCGCGTGGCGCAGAAGGCGCGCCGGACCAGCCCCTGGCAGACCTCGTCCACCGCCCGCACCGCGGCGCCGGCGGCCCGCAGCGCGGCCGGCACGCTGCCCGCGTTCATCAGCGTGTCGCCGTCGAGGGCCACGCGCTCCTCGCCCTGGGGCCGGATGCCGAGGATGGCCCGAACGTAGTCGGGCGGGTGGGCGTATTCCAGCTGCTGGGGCGTGGCCTCCGGCGCCTCGTCGCGGACGAGGTCGGCGAACTCCTCCTGGTCCAGGGCCTGCAGGACGGCGCGGAGCCGGTCCGGGCATTCCGGGTGACCCTCGCCCATGTCGTGGCGCAGGCAGTCGCGGTGGGTGAGGAGAAGGACGCTCATGCGGCGCGCTTGCGCAGCAGGAACACGTGGTGCCCCCCGGCCTGCCGCACCTCCTCCAGCCGGTGGCCCGTCTCCTCCGCGAAGACGGGGAAATCCTTGAGCGCCGCCGGGTCGGTCGCCCAGACCTCGAGCAGCGCGCCGGCGTCGAGGGCCCGCAGCGCCTTGTTGGCCTTCAGCACCGGCAGCGGGCAGGAGAGGCCCCGCACATCGAGCGTCGTGACGGCAGGCTGGGTGGGGTCCTCCATGCGGCGAGTCCAGCATCGGGCGCCGGGCGCCGCAAGCGGGGGGCGGGCCGGGGCTTGCCCGGCGCGATCCCGCCGGGCCAGATGCCCGCATGCGCATCGGGGTGGATCTCGGGGGAACCAAGATCGAGGTGGTCGCGCTCGATCCCGGCGGGCGGCCCGTCCTGCGCCGCCGGGTGCCGACGCCCGGCACCTATGCCGGCGTGATGGACGCCATCGCCGGCCTCGTCGAAGCGGCCGAGGCCGACCTCGGCGCGCGGGGCACGGTCGGAATCGGCATGCCGGGCAGCCTCTCGCCGGCGACCGGCCTCGTGCGCAACGCCAACTCCACCTTCCTCAACGGGATGCCGCTGGCGCAGGACCTCTCGGCCCGGATGGGGCGGGACCTCCGGTTCTCGAACGACGCCAACTGCCTCGCCCTGTCGGAGGCCGCGGATGGCGCGGCGGCCGGGACGCGCGTCGTCTTCGCCGTGATCATCGGCACGGGCTGCGGCGGCGGCGTCGTGGTGGACGGCAGGCTGGTCGAGGGGCTGAACGGGGTGGGCGGCGAATGGGGCCACAACCCGCTGCCCTGGATGACCGCGGAGGAGCACCCCGGCCCGGTCTGCTGGTGCGGCAAGCCCGGCTGCCAGGAGGTGTTCCTCTCCGGCCCCGGCCTCGCGCGGGACGTGGACGGGGCAGGGGCGCGCGACGCCTCCGCCTTCGAGGCGCGGGCGGCCGCCGGCGACGCCGCCGCGGCGGCCGG
>JAIEOO010000307.1 GCA_019750475.1 Acetobacteraceae bacterium
GGAGCCCGATGAATCACATATCATACCCGCGCCGGAAGCACCAATCGCGATTCCGGTCGGCGTGAAATGGCTCTAGCTTGCGATACGCACTGCGTGGCGGTGATGCGACGCGCCTACTTGCACGGTTTTCTGGATCGGTCAGGCACAAAAGAGAACGACGCACCCGTGCAGTATCCTTGCGATGCTCATGGCCAACACTGGAGTCCTCGGCGAAAGCCAGGCAAAACCGAGGCTTCACGACTGTCGTCCGTAGCTTTGGTGAGCGAAAGGTCGAAGGGTCAGGTCACTACACCGGCACCAGTATCGGTCCGGTAAAGCAACATCCGCTACCCCTGGCTTCCCGCCGCCGCCCCTCAGCTATCAGCCACGCCCGGCTGATCCGGTCCGAACGGGTTGCGGACGGTCACGCCACGCCAGGTGAACCCGTCCTGCATGTCCTCCGACAGCAGCAGCCGGCAGTCCGCATGGGCCGCCGTCGCGAGCATCACCGAATCCCAGAAGCCGAGCCGATGGGCCGTGACGATCTCCATCGCCTCGATGATGACGGATGGTGTCGTGTCCATCACGGCGTAGCCGTCCGACCAACCCAGCACGGCCATCCGGGCCACTGCCGGATCGCGCTTGGCCTTGCGGGTGAGCACGTTGAACAACTCGCCCAGGGCCTGCGCCGGCACGATCACGGCATCCCCGGCGAGGTCCCGCAGGATCGTCAGGGCAGCGGCCTTGCGGTCCTCGCCATTCACGCCCTCGGCATGGGCCAGGATGTTGGTGTCGAGGGCCACGCGCATCTCAGCGCTCGTACAACTCGTCCCGCGCCCAGCGCCCGATCTCGACCGCCGGCTGCGCCGCGAGGCGTGACAGCAGGGCCTCGCGCGCCGTCTCACGCGCGACGTCCGTCGCGCAGGGCACGAGCCGGGCGACCGGTGTGCCGTGCGAGGTCACGACGAAGCTCCGGCCCTCCTCCCGCACCTCGCGCAGCAGGCGTGAGAAGGAGCGGTTGGCTTCCGCGGCGCTGATCGTCTGGTCCATGGCGCGAAAGTAGTGATTTGGCCTACTCTCAACAAGGCGCTTCAGCCTGGGCGCCGGCCAAGATCCGCAGCTTGACCCGCGGCGCCTCGTCGCGGCCGGACCTACCCCCCCACAGAAGCCAGCCCATGCTGCTCCCGGACGGCATGGAACTTCAGCATCGGCCACTCCTCCTCCGCCCGGCGGCGGCGCCAGTCGCTGGCGAAGCAGGCGACGACCTCGCCGTCATGGTCCTCGGCGCAGTCGGCCCGGTAGGCGCGGGTGAAGCGGTCCAGCGCCGTCCGGTCCTCCGTGCTGATCCAGCGCAGCATGTCCCACGGCACGCCCTCGAAGGAGACGGGGACGCCGTATTCCACCTTCACCCGGCTCGCCAGCACGTCGATCTGCAGCAGCCCCACCACGCCGACGAAGGGCTGGGATCCGTCAAGCGGCCGGAAGAGCTGCACCACGCCCTCATCGGCCAGCTCCTCCAGCGCCTTCTTGAGCTTCTTCGCCAGCATCGGATCCTCGAGGCGCGGGCGGCGGAGGAATTCGGGCGCGAAGCTCGGCACGCCGCGGAAGTTGATCGCCTCGCCCTCGGTCAACGTGTCGCCGATGCGCAGGATGCCGTGGTTGGCGATGCCCACCACGTCGCCCGGCCAGGCCTGCTCCGCCACCTGGCGGTCCTTGGCGAAGAAGAAGAGGGGGGCGTTCACCGGCACCTGCTTGCCCGTCCGCACCTGGGCGAGGCGCATGCCCTTCTCCAGCCGGCCGGAGCAGATGCGGAGGAAGGCCACGCGGTCCCGGTGGTTCGGGTCCATGTTGGCCTGCACCTTGAAGACGAAGCCGGTCAGCTTCTCCTCCCCGGGCTCGACCTGCCGCGCATCGGCGGCGCGGCGGCCGGGGGCGGGGGCCAGCGCCGCCATGCCGTCCAGCAGGTGCCCGACGCCGAAATCGCGCAGGGCGCTGCCGAAGAACACGGGCGTCATCGTGCCTTGCAGGAAGGCCTCCCGGTCCAGCTCGGGGTAGCCGGCCTGCACCAGCTCCGCCTGTTCGCGCAGCGCGGCCACCAGCTCGGGCGAAGCCTGCGAATCGAGCGCCGGGTCATCGAGGCCCGACAGCTTCACGCGCCGGTCCCCATCGTCCGACAGCAGCCGCAGCGCCGGGTCCAGCATGTCGTAGACGCCGACCAGGTCCCGCCCCTGGCCGAGCGGCCAGGCCGCCGGCGTGACGTCGAGGGCGAGGGTCTTCTCGATCTCGTCCAGCAGGTCGAGCGGATCGCGCCCCTCGCGGTCCATCTTGTTGATGAAGGTGACGATCGGAATGTCGCGTAACCGGCACACCTCGAACAGCTTCCGCGTCTGGCTCTCGATGCCCTTGGCGGCGTCGAGCACCATGACGGCCGCGTCCACGGCGGTCAGCGTGCGATAGGTGTCCTCGGAGAAATCCTCGTGGCCCGGCGTGTCGAGCAGGTTGAAGACCAGCCCGTCCTTCTCGAAGGTCATGACCGAGGTCGCGACGGAGATGCCGCGATCCTGCTCGATCTTCATCCAGTCGGAGCGCGTGCGGCGGCTGTTGCCCTTGGCGCGCACCTGCCCGGCGAGCTGGATGGCGCCGCCTTTGAGCAGCAGCTTCTCGGTCAGAGTGGTCTTGCCGGCGTCCGGGTGGGCGATGATGGCGAAGGTGCGCCGGCGCGCGGCCTCGCGGGCGGCAGGGGTGTCGGGCATCTGGGGCGTCTTGCGGTTCGGGGCCTCGACCGGAAGCGGGAGGCGTGTCGTCGGCCGCCCTTTACCGCGTTCCGCCCCGCCCGGAAACCGCTCGCCGAAGGTGCCCGGGCCCCGGCACGGCCCCCGGCCGCGCCGGGACGCGGCGTCGCCGGGCTGGTCGTGGGGATCGGCTCAGCCGTTCCGCTGAAGCCAGGCCACGTAGTCGGCGACGCCGTCCTCCAGCCGGGTGGGCGGGTGCGGGTACCCGGCCTGCCGCAGCTTCGCCAACGGCGCCTCGGTGAAATACTGGTACTTGCCCCTGAGGTCCTCGGGCATGGGGACGAATTCGATCTCGGGCGCCCGGCCCAGCCCGGCGAACACCGCTCGCGCGAGGTCGCCGAAGCTCCGCGCCTCGCCGCTGCCGCAGTTGAACAGGCCCGAGACGCCCGGGTGGTCCAGCAGCCACAGCATCACGCGGACACAGTCGCCGACATGGACGAAGTCCCGCATCTGGCCGCCATCCGGGATGCCCTCGCGGTCGGAGGCGAAGAGGCGCGCCGGCCCGCCGGCCAGGATCTCCCGGTACTTGTGCAGGGCGACGCTGGCCATCCGGCCCTTGTGGCCCTCGCGCGGGCCATAGACGTTGAAGAACTTCAGCCCGGCCCATTGCGGCGGCCGCGGCAGGCCGAGGGCCAGCATCTGCGCCACCCGCCGGTCGAAGGCGTGCTTCGACCAGCCATAGAGGTTCAGCGGCCGCAGCCGCGCCAGCGCCTCGGGCGTCTCCTCATCGGCGAAGCCCTCGGCCCCGTCGCCATAGGTCGCGGCGGAAGAGGCGTAGATCAGCGGCACCCCATGCTCGGCGCACCAGGACCAGAGGCGCAGCGGCAGGGTCAGGTTGGTGGCCGCCACCAGATCCCCGTCGCGGACGGTCGTCTCGCTGATGGCGCCCATGTGGAGGATCGCCCGGGGCCTAAGCGCCAGCGCCTCCTCCATCCGCTCGGGCGGCAGCAGCCCGGCCAGCACCGCGCCTTCGAGGTTGCGCCACTTGTCGCCCTCGCCGAGACGGTCCACCACCACCACTTCCTCCCCGCGCGCGTTGAGCGCGTGGACGAGGTTCGAACCGATGAAGCCGGCGCCGCCCGTGACGAGGATCATGGACCGCGCCTAAGGCGGCGAAGGAGGGCAGTCAAATGAGCGGACGGCAGAGGCTCGATGACCTGGCGGGCATGGCGGGCGGCTTCGCCTCCATCCTCCAGGGCCTGCGGAACGAGATGGAGGCGATGGCGCGCGCCCAGGCGGAAGGCATGATCCGCCGCCTGGAACTCGCCCGCCAGGAGGATGTGGACGCGGCCCTCGAACTCGCCCGCCGCGCGCGGGAGCAGGCCGAGGCGCTCGAGGCGCGTGTGGCGGAACTCGAGGCGAAGCTCGCCGCGCGGACGGCCGAGGGCTCCGGCGCGGAGTGACGGGGCAGGGGCGGCGGGCCCCGGCCCGCCACCTGCCGGCGCACGCCAGGGCTGATGCCCGGCCATGGGCGATCTGCGGCCGATCACGGGCAGATTCACGCAATGGCTGATTCCAGCCATGTGCGATCTGCGACCTGGCCCGAGCAGATTCACGCAATGGCCGATTCCAGCCATGTGCGATCTGCTCTAGACCGCCGGGACGATGAGCCAGCCCCGCACCTACCTCACGACGCCGATCTACTACGTCAACGACAAGCCCCATATCGGCCACGCCTACACCAGCCTCGCGACGGACGTGCTGGCGCGCTGGAAGCGCCTCTCCGGCCACGACGTGTTCTTCCTGACCGGCACGGATGAGCACGGCCAGAAGGTCGAGAAGGCCGCCCGCGACGCCGGCGAGGACCCGCAGGCCTTCACCGACCGCGTGAGCCAGTCCTTCCGCGACCTCACGCGGCGCATGAACTTCTCCAACGACGCCTTCATCCGCACGACGGAGAAGCGGCATCACGCCGCCTGCCAGGCGCTGTGGAAGCGCCTCGCCGACAGCGGCCACATCTACCTCGGCGCCTATGAGGGCTGGTACGCGGTCCGCGACGAGGCCTTCTACGGCCCCGACGAACTGACCGAGCGGGATGGGGTGAGATACGCCCCCTCCGGCGCGCCGGTCGAATGGGTGCGGGAGCCGTCCTACTTCTTCCGGCTCTCCGCCTGGCAGGACAAGCTGCTGGACTTCTACGAAACCCACCCCGACGTCATCGCCCCCGCCTCCCGCCGCAACGAGGTCATCGCCTTCGTGAAGTCGGGCCTGCAGGACCTCTCGATCTCGCGCACTTCCTTCCGCTGGGGCGTGCCGGTGCCGGGCGACGACAGCCACGTGATGTATGTCTGGCTCGACGCGCTGACGAACTATATCACCGCCCTCGGCTGGCCCGACGAGACCGACGCGCTCTGGCGGTTCTGGCCGGCGGATGTCCACTTCGTCGGCAAGGACATCCTGCGCTTCCACGCGATCTACTGGCCGGCCTTCCTCATGGCCGCCGACCTCCCCCCGCCGAAGCGCGTCTTTGCCCATGGCTGGTGGACGAACAAAGGCCAGAAGATCTCCAAATCCCTCGGCAACGTGATCGACCCGATCGCGCTCGCCGGGGAATTCGGCCTCGACCCGCTGCGCTACTTCCTGCTGCGCGAGGTGCCCTTCGGCCAGGATGGCGACTTCTCGCGCGGGGCCTTCGTCAACCGCCTCAACGGCGAGCTCGCCGACGCGCTGGGCAACCTCGCCAACCGGACGCTGTCGCTGATCCAGCGGAACTGCGCCGGCGCCCTGCCCGCCGAAGCGGCCCGCACCGGGGACGACGCCGCCTTCCTCGGCCCCTTCGTGGACGAGCTGCCGGCGCGCCTCGACGCCCTGCTGGACGCGCAGGAATTCCACACCGCGCTGGAGGCCGCCTTCGCCGGCATCCGCGAGGCCAATGGCTACATCACCCGCCAGGCGCCCTGGGCGCTCAAGAAGACCGATCCCACGCGGATGGAGGCCGTGCTGCGCCACCTCCACACGGCGCTGCGTGCCTTCGCCACCACCCTCCAGCCCTTCATGCCCGACACCATGGCCCGCATGCTGGACCAGCTCGGCGTGCCCGCCGGCGCGCGACACCTCGCTTCCCTCGCCACGCCACTCCCCGCCGGCACGCCGCTCCCGTCGCCCGAGCCGCTGTTCCGCAAGATCGAAGCCTGAACATGATCGTCGACAGCCACTGCCACCTCGACTACTTCGAGGAGGCCGAGCAGCCCGAGATCGTCGTCCGCGCCGTCGCCGCCGGCGTGACCCGCATGGTCACCATCGGCACCCGCGTCGCCCAGGCCGACGCCGTGAAGGCCATCGCCAGCCGCTTCCCCGAAGTCTGGGGCACCGTCGGCGTCCACCCGCACAACGCCGGCGAACCACCCATGCCGACGGTCGAGGAGCTCGTCGCGCTGGCCGACCACCCGCGCATCATCGGCATCGGCGAGAGCGGCCTCGACTACTTCTACGACAAATCCCCGCGCGACCTGCAGCAGGAAGGCTTCCGCCGGCACATCCGCGCGGCCCGCCAGGCCGGCCTCCCGCTCGTCATCCACGCGCGCGACGCCGATGCCGACATCGTGCGCATCCTCGACGAGGAGCGGGCAGGGGGCGACTTCGCCTTTCTCCTGCACTGCTTCTCCTCGACACCCGCCCTGGCACACCACGCCATCAGCCTCGGCGGCTACATCAGCTTCTCGGGCATCCTGACCTTCCCGCGCTCGGCCGACCTCCGCACCCTCGCGGCCGAACTGCCGGAAGACCGCCTCCTCGTCGAAACCGACGCCCCCTACCTCGCCCCCGTGCCCCACCGCGGCAAACGCTGCGAACCGGCCCACACGGCCCTGACCCTCCGCGTGCTGGCCGAGGCCCGCGGCACGAGCGCGGACCACATGGCCGCCGCGACGACGGCCAACTTCCGGCGGCTGTTCCGCAAGGCCGCGGGGTGACGCTTCTGGGGGAGGCGCTGCCTCCCCCAGCCCCCCCTCCGCCGGGGAGCCACGGGCTCCCCGAACCCCTGCGAATCCTTTGGGGATTGGGGAGGGGGCGTCATGCGCGTGTCCTTGGTCGAGGGGACACGCTGCCCCCTCCCCAATCGCCAACAAACGATCCGTGGGTCCAGGGGGCCGTGCCCCCTGGCGGGGGAGGTTTGGAGGGGGCAGCGCCCCCTCCAACAGAGCGCCGCCGCTTGTCCGGACGCCTCCGGGGCGGCACCTTCGTGGCATGATCGAGCCCTGGCCCAGCACCATCCCGGACGAAGCGACGCTGGAGGAGGTGTTGTCCCGTCCGGATCCGGCCCTGGTGGCGGATCTGGCGGCCGTCCCCGGCGATCTTCTGGTGCTGGGCGCGGCCGGGAAGATGGGGCCGACCTTGTGCCGGCTGGCAAAGCGGGCCGATCCGGGGCGGCGGGTGATCGCGGTGGCGCGGTGGTCCGAGCCCGGCTTGCGGGAGCGGATGGAGGGTTGGGGCGTCGAGTGCCTGGCGGCCGATCTGTCGGATGCGGCGGCGCTGAGGGCGCTGCCGGATGCGCCCCATGTCGTGTTCATGGCGGCGCGAAAGTTCGGCAGCACCGGGAATGAGCCGCTGACCTGGGCGATGAACGTGCTGCTGCCGGCGATGGTGGCGGAGCGCTGGGCCGGATCGCGCATCGTCTTCTTCTCGACCGGCAACGTGCTGCCGCTGGTGCCGGTGGGGTCCGGCGGCGCGGACGAGGCGACGGTCCCGGCGCCGGTCGGCGAGTATGCGGCCAGTTGCCTGGGGCGGGAGCGCGTGTTCCAGCACGCGGCCGCGACGCGGGGCACGCCGTCCTTCGGCATCCGCCTGAACTACGCGATCGACCTGCGGTACGGCGTCCTCCATGACCTCGCGCTCAAGCTGCGGGACGGGCGGCCGGTGCCGCTCGCCATGGGGCACGCGAATGTCATCTGGCAGGGCGATGCCAATGCCTGGGCGCTGCGCGCCCTCCGCCGCGCGGACGCGACCTGCCCGATCCTCAACGTGACGGGGCCCGAGACGCTTTCCATCCGCTGGGCGGCGGCGCAGCTGGCGGCGCGGATGGGCGTGGAGCCGGTCTTCGAGGGGGAGGAGGCGCCGACGGCGCTCCTCTCCAATGCCGGGCGCGCCTTCGCCGCGTTCGGCTACCCGCGCGTGCCCGTGGCCACGCTGTTCGACTGGGTGGCCGATTGGGTGCGGGGCGGTGGCCGCAGCCTCGGCAAGGCGACGAAGTTCGAAGTGCGGGACGGGCGGTTCTGATGCGCTGGACGGAGTGGCCGAAGGGGCTGGCGGAGAAGCTGCGGGATGGCTGTGCCATCCCGGCCCATCCGCTCGCGCTGACGCCGGAGGGCAAGCTCGATGAGCGGCGGCAGCGGGCGCTCTCGCGCTACTACCTGGCGGCCGGGGCAGGGGGCCTCGCCATCGGCGTGCACACCACGCAATTCGCCATCCGCGAGGCCGGGCTGCACCGCCCGGTGCTGCGCATCGGCGCCGAGGCCGCGCGGGAGAGCGGGCGCGACCCGATCCTGGTGGCCGGCGCCATCGGCCGGACCGAGCAGGCGGTGGCCGAGGCGCGGCTCGCGCGGGAGGAGGGGTATCACGCCGTCCTGCTCGGCCTCGCTGCCTTCAAGGGCGCGTCCGAGGACGACATCGTCGCCCATTGCGAGGCCGTGGCGCGGGAGATGCCGCTCTTCGGCTTCTACCTGCAGACGGCGGTGGGCGGCGTGCCGCTCGCGGCCCGGTTCTGGCGTCGCTTCGCCGCGATCGGGAACGTCGTCGCCATCAAGATCGCGCCCTTCGACCGCTACCGGACGCTCGACGTGCTGCGCGGCGTGCTGGAGGCGGGGGCCGAGGGGCGCGTCGCGCTCTACACCGGCAATGACGACCACATCGTGGCCGATCTGCTGACGCCCTTCCGCCTGTCCCATGGCGGCGCCGCGCACGAGCTTCGCATCGTCGGCGGGCTGCTCGGCCATTGGAGCGTCTGGACCAGGGCGGCGGTGGAGTTGCAGGCGCGCTGCCGCGCGGCCGCGAAGCGCGGGGAGGTGCCGCCCGACCTTCTCGCCCTCGATGCCGCCGTGACGGAGATGAACGCCGCCATCTTCGACGTGGCGCATGACTTCCACGGCGTGATCGCCGGCTGCCACGAGGTGTTGCGCCGTCAGGGTTTGCTCGAGACCATCCGCTGCCTCGACCCGCGGGAGACGCTCTCGCCCGGTCAGGCGGAGCTGATCACGGATGTGGCGCGCCGCTACCCCGAGCTGACGGACGACGCCTTCGTCGCCGCCCATCGCGAGGCCTGGCTTGGCTGAGGCGTTGCTGGCGGAGGCGCAGCTGCCGCGCGCCCAGGCGCTGTCGGCCCTGGTCGGCTGGAACCAGACCGAGGCCGATTGGCAGCTGTTCCTGCGTCACGGTCAGGTACGCGCGTTGGATGATGGCGGCCCGGCGTTGCCCGCCACCGCCGCGGCGCTGCGCTTCGATGCGCGCCTCGCCTGGATCTCCATGGTCCTGGTGCGCCCGGACCGGCGGCGGCAGGGCCTCGCGACGGAGCTGATGCGGTGGGCGATGCGGGCGGCGGGCCGCGAGACCGTGGCGCTCGACGCGACGCCGGCGGGACGCGAGGTCTACACGCGGCTCGGCTTCCGCGATGCCTGGGGCCTCGCGCGCTGGCGCCTGCCCGCGGCGCCGGCGGGCACCGCGGTTCCGGTCCGGCCGCTGACCGAGGCCGACTGGCTGACGGTGGACGCCCTCGACGCCGAGGCCTTCGGCGCGCCGCGCCCCTGGCTTCTGCGGAACTTCCACGCGCGGATGCCGCACGCCGCCTTCGTCGCCCCCGGCGGCTTCGTGCTCGCCCGCGATGGCCATCGCCTGCCGCAGATCGGCCCCCTTGTCGCGCCGGACGCCGCGACGGCGCTGGCGCTGCTGGCCGCCGCGCAGCGCGCCATCGGCGGCCTCTGCTTGATGGACCTCCGCGACGACGCCCCAGGCATCGCCGCCGCCTGCGCGGCGGCGGGCGCGATGCGGGAACGGCCCTTCACGCGCATGACGCTCGGCGCGGCGCTGCCGGGGAACGCCGCGCTCGGCCCGCTGCTCGCCGGTCCGGAATTCGGCTGACGCTTGACGCCCCTCGCGGCGGGGGCGCAGCATTTCGTCCGGACGAGAGCGGGTCACCCGCCGATCACGAGGAAGACAGCATGTTCCAGGAAGCCTCCTTCCGGCGGCGCGCGCTGCTGGCCACCGGCCTGCTCGCCGCGCCCGCGATCCGCGCCGGCGCGCAGACGCTCCCCTGGCGCCCGGAACGCCCCGTCACGATCATCGTGCCCTGGGCCGCGGGCGGCTCCACCGATCAGATGGCGCGGGTAACCGCCGCGGAACTCGAGGAAGCCTTCGGCCAGCGCTTCGTCATCGTGAACCAGCCCGGCGCCTCGGGCAGCATCGGCACGCGCAACGCCTTGCAGGCCGCGCCCGACGGCTACACCTGGGCCGCGGGCGCCGCGGTGGATGTCGGCTGCTACCGCGTGCTCGGGCTGCTCGACACCGCGCTGGCCGACTGGAACCTGTTCCTCACGGTGGCCAACATCAACACGGTCGCGGTCAATCCGCGCAGCGGCTTCGCCGATTTCGGCGCGCTGCTGCAGGCCATGCAGCAACGGCGCGACGTCGCCGTCGCCACCGCCGGCGTCTCGTCGGCCGGGCGCAACATGATGGAAGCGGTGCGCGCCGCCGCCACCGGCGTGACCTACCGCCACGCCACCTATGACGGCGGCAACCCCGCCGTCCTCGCCGCCGTCGCCGGCGAGGTCCCGGCCGTCTCCGCCCTGCTGGTCGAGATGGCCGAGATGATCCGCGGCCGCCGCCTCGTCCCGCTCGCCGTCCAGGCGGAGAACCCCGTGACGCTCCAGGGCTTCGGCGAGATCCCGTCGGTGCGCCGCTGGCTGCCCAACGTGCCGACGCCGCTCAACTACTTCGGCATGTGGTGCCCCAAGGCGACGCCGGCGCCCGTGGTCGCCGCCATGACACAGGTCTGGGAGGGACGCATCCGCAACAGCCAGCGGCTGCGCGAATACGCCGACCAGCGCGCCGCGCTGTTCACGCCGTTGCAGGGGCAGGCGGCGCACGACGCGGCCTGGGTGATGGTGCGTCAGACGGCGTGGCTCTATCACGATGCCGGCCTGTCGCGCGTCGCCCCCGACACGGTGGGCATCCAGCGCCTGTGAGGCAGCGGGCCGATTTCGGCTTCGGACTGTTCTGGGCCGCCCTCGGGACCACGATCGCCGTCGAATCCTGGCGGATGCCGCGCCTCGAGGAGCAGCACATCAATCCCTACACCATCCCGGGCCTGGTGCCCGGGCTGCTCGGGCTGCTGCTGATCCTGTTCGGGCTCGTCCTCGCGCAGCGGGGATGGCGCGGCGCCGGGCCCGGGTTTCCGCCATCCGCCGCCGCGCCCTGGCGGGCGGGGCTCGCGCTGCTTCTCTGCCTCGGCTTCGGCCTTCTCGTCCTCGGGCACGGGCCGCCCTTCTGGGCCGCCGCGGCGCTGTTCCTCTTCCTCGCCGTCCTGCTCTTCGAATGGCCGGAGCGCCGCGCCGCCGGAACCCTCGCGCGCGGCGCCATCCGCGCGGCCATCGTCGCCGGCCTCGGCGCGGCCGCCGTCACCTTCGTCTTCCAGGAGCTGTTCCTGGTCCGCCTGCCGTGACGGAGCACGCCTGATGCTCGAAGGGCTCGAACTCCTCGGCCACTCGCTCATCGCCTTCGGCACGCCGAAATTCCTGCTCTACACCGCCGGCGCGACGCTGCTCGGCATCCTCGTCGGCTGCCTGCCGGGCCTCTCGGCGACGCTCGCCATCTCGCTGCTGACGACGCTTACCATCAAGCTGCCGGCGAACGACGCGATCCTCATCCTCATCTGCGCCTATGTCGGCGCGATCTATGGCGGCTCGCGCTCGGCCATCCTGCTCAACATCCCGGGCACCGCCGCCAACGCCGCGGCCTGCCTCGACGGCTACCAGCTCGCGCGCCAGGGGCAGGCCGGCCGCGCCATGGGCATCGCGACGACCGGCAGCGTCGCCGGCAGCCTGTTCGGCATCCTCTGCCTCGCCCTCATCACGCCGGCCCTCGGCGAGGTGGCGCTGACCTTCCAGTCCTACGAGTTCTTCTGGCTCGCCCTCTTCGGCGTGCTGATGTCCGGCTCGATCACCGGGGAAGATCCGCTCAAGGGGTGGATCATGGGCATCCTCGGCCTGTTCGTCGCCCTGATCGGCCAGGACGGCATCCACGGCTTCGAGCGCTTCGCCTATGGCGACGCCAACCTGGCCGGCGGCCTCTCTCTCATTCCGGTGCTCGTCGGCGCCTTCGGCTTCGCCGAGGTGCTGACCGTCATGGCCGAGCGCGCGCACCGCCCCAAGGTCTCGGCCGTGGACAGCCTCCTGCCGCGCATCCGCGACGTCATCGTCCACTGGAAGACGATCCTCCGCAGCGGCGTGATCGGCGTCTATGTCGGGATCCTCCCCGGCGTGGGGGAGGACATGGCCGCCTGGTCGAGCTACGCCGCGGCCAAGCGCGCCAGCAAGGAACCCGAGACGTTCGGCCAGGGCAGCGTCGAAGGCCTCATCGCGGCCGAAACCGGCGACAACGCCTCCATCCCCGGCGGCATCATCCCGGCCCTCGCCCTCGCCATCCCGGGCTCCGCGCCCGCGGCCGTGCTGCTCGCCGCCATGATGATCCACGGCGTCCGGCCCGGCCCCATGCTGACGATCGAGAACCCGCAATTCATCTACGACGTCGTCGCCATGAACGCCTACGCGACGCTCGGCATCCTGTTCTTCGGCCTGTTCCTGGTCCGCCCGCTGCTCCTCGTGCTGCGGGTGCCGCGCACCATCATCATGCCGCTGATCTGCGTGCTCTGCGTCGTCGGCAGCTTCAGCATCGCCTCGCGCCTGTTCGACGTGTACACCATGCTCGCGACCGGGGTGATCATCTTCGCCCTCCGCCGCTACGGCTACCAGGCCGCGCCCTTCGTCCTCGGCCTCGTGCTCGGCGACCTCATGGACAAGAGCCTGCGCCGCGGCCTCGTGATCTCCGACGGCGACCTCACGCCCTTCTTCACGCGGCCGGTCTGCGCCATCCTCGCGACCATCGTGGTCTTCACCCTGGTCATGAACATCCCGGCGGGCAACCGGGCGGTGCGGCGGGCCTGGGCGACACTGCGGGGCCGGGCCGCGGCGTGAGGGGATGCGGCGGGGAGGGGCACTTTGCGCCCCTCCCCGATCCGCACAACGAATCGCAGGGGTCCGGGGAGCCCGTGGCTCCCCGGCGGAGGGGGGCCTGGGGGAGGCAGCGCCTCCCCCCAGGCGCGTCACCCCACCGCCAGCGGATCGGCGCCGAAGCGGTTCCCGCCGTCCGTGCCGCGGAGGATCAGCATGATGGCCACGGGCAGCCACAGCATCAGGCCGATGCCGAGGAGCAGGCCGCCGGTGGTCGGCTCGCCGAGCTCGCTGACGTAGACGCCGAGCAGGAGGACGAGGGGGGCGAGGCCGGCCGGCAGCAGGAGCCACCAGCCCGAGCGGTTCGCGTCGTGCAGCCGGCGGACGGCGGCGGACAGGCTCGGGATGAGCAGGGCGAGGCTGATGAGGGTGCCGAAGACAGGGAAGGGGGCCAGGGCGGAGACGGCCATGTCGAGGGCCGAGCCGATGAGGTGGCTCAGCACGACGAAGAGCATGAACCACCAGTATTCGGCGCGCCTCGCACGGCCGTGGAACCGGGCGTAGCGGGAGAGGGCGGTGGTGACGGCGTCCTGGAAGCCCATGGCGGTTCCTCTCAGGCGGCCTTGGGGTCCGGGCCGAAGCGGTTCGGGCCCGGGGTGCCCGGCAGGGCGAGCAGCACCACCAGGCCGAACCAGGCGGCGAGGGCCAGCGCCGCGGCGATGCCCCGCACCGCGTCTCCCGCCCCGGCGAGGAGCGCGAGGAGGAGGCTCGCCGCGGCCGGCGCGGCGAGCAGCCAGCCGGGCAGGCCGCGGTCATGCAGGCGCCGGACGCCGACGGCGATGCTCGGCAGCAGGAGGGCGAGGGCCACGATCACGCGGAAGAGCGGGATGTCGAGGATGGCCGAGACGACGAGGTCGAGGCCCGAGGCGATGAACTGGCTCAGGATGGCGAAGAGGGCGAAGAACCAGTATTCCCGCCGTCGCGCGCGGCCCTGGAAGGTCGCGTAGTTCGACAGCGCCTGCATCACCGCGTCCTGGAAACCCATCGCCTTGCCCACCCGCTGTCCTTCTTGTCCGACGGGAGCCTAGCGGGATGATCCGCGTGCGTCTGCTGGGGACCGGGCCTTCCCAGGGCGTTCCGTCGCTGGGCGGGCCGGATGAGGGGGGCGACTGGGGCCGGTGCGATCCGGGCGAGCCGCGCAACCGGCGGACGCGCACGGCGGCGCTCATCGAAGGCGCGGCGGGCTTCCGGCTGCTGGTGGACACCGGCCCGGATCTGCGGGCGCAGCTCCTGGCGGCGCGGGTGGGGCGGCTCGACGCGGTGCTGTGGACGCACTCGCATGCCGATCATGTCATGGGCCTCGACGAGCTGCGGCAGGTGAACCGGTTCACCGGCCGGGCGCTGCCGGTCTTCGGCCGCGCCGACACGCTGGACGAGCTGCGATCCCGCTTCGCCTACGCCTTCCATCCGCCGACGCGCGGCTTCTACCGGCCGTCGCTGGAGCCCCGGGCCGTGGCGCCGGGCGAGGTGCTGGAATTGCCGGGGCTGCCGATCCGGCTGCTCGACCAGGACCACCAGGTGATGCGGACGCTCGGGCTGCGGATCGGGCGCTTCGCCTACACCACGGATGTGGTCCGCTTCCCTGAGGAAAGTCTTCAGGGGCTTGAGGGAATAGAAACCTGGGTGGTCGGCTGCTTCCAGCGAGCGCCGCATCCGGTCCATGCCGGGATCGAGGAGGTCCTGGCCTGGGTGGCGAGGCTGAAGCCGCGCCGCACGATCCTGACCCATATGGGCAACGATCTGGACCATGGCTGGCTCCGCGCGAACCTGCCGGAGGGAGTCGAGCCCGGCTTCGACGGCTTGCAGCTGACGGCCGGGCTCTGAAGCTCGACCCGCGACGGCGGAAACGCCGGAGCGGTGAAGCGCCCACTCAGAAGCTGTGGCCGGCGGGGCGAGGCCTGCGGGGGCACCGGGCCGCAAGGCGGTCCCGGCCCATGGCGCCCGCCGCCCTCCGATCCGCATCGCTTCACACGCCGAAGCCCGCGCCCACGCGGAAGCGCCGCCGGCCGGGCGACGCCGCGAGCTGGAACCTGACAACGGCTCGACGGCCGGCGGAGGCTGCCGGGGGAGGCTCTCGACGGCGGTGGCCGCGCGCGACATTCACAGCCTTCTGCACACCGCCGTATTTTCCATAATCAATCTTATGCGATATCCAGGCCTGTGGAACCCGGCGGAAAACCTCGCGCGCGACAGTCCGACATCCCTCCCCGATTCGTCCTCGCCCGACAAAGACGCGACACGACCGGCGTCGGCCACCGACATGCGCGGCGTCCTCGCCCGACACGACCCGCGCCTTCGACCGACGCGACCTGACGTGACCGGCGACTTCGCCCTACAAGCGCCGCGCCCCAGCCCGACGGAGTCCCGCGCCATGTCCGACGACGCCCCCGATCCGCCCGACGCGCCCGCGGCAGCCGAGCGCGCCGGCGCGGCGACGGAGGCGCTGGTCGCGGTGATGGCCCGGCTGCGGGACCCGGCCGGCGGCTGCCCCTGGGACCTGGCGCAGGATTTCGCCTCGATCGCCCCCTACACGGTCGAGGAAGCCCATGAGGTGGCGGACGCCATCCGGCGCGGGCCCGACCCGGCCACGCTTCAGGACGAGCTGGGCGACCTGCTGCTCCAGGTCGCCTATCACGCCCGCATGGCCGAGGAGCGCGGCTGGTTCGCCTTCGGCGACGTGGCGCGCGGCATCGCGGCCAAGATGATCCGCCGGCACCCGCACGTGTTCGGCGATGCAACGATCTCCGACGCCGAGGCGCAGACGGCGGCCTGGGAGGCCCAGAAGCAGGCCGAGCGCGCCCGCCGGGCCGAGACCGGGGTGCTGGCCGGCGTGGCGGAGGGGCTGCCCGCCCTCACCCGCGCCACGAAGCTCACCGCCCGCGCCGCCCGCGTCGGCTTCGACTGGCCGGACGCGGCGGCGGTGCTCGACAAGCTCGAGGAAGAGGCGCGGGAGCTGCGGGCCGAACTGCCGGCGGCGGCCCCTGCCCGCCTCGCGGACGAGTTGGGCGATCTCCTCTTCGTGATGGCGAATCTGGCGCGGAAGCTCGGCCTGGATGCCGAGGCCGCGCTCGCCGCGGCCAATGCCAAGTTCGAGCGGCGCTTCGCCGCGGTCGAGGCGCGGCTCGCCGCGGAAGGACGGGCGCCGGCCGATGCCGGGCTCGAAGCCATGGAGGCCGCGTGGCAGGCGGTGAAGCGAGGAGAAGCGCGATGATCCGGCGCAGGACCCTGGCCGGCCTGGCCCTCCTCCTCGTCGCCATGCCCCCGGCCCGGGCCGAGACGGAGCTGTGGCGGGACGGCGCGCAGCGCCTCGTCCTCCGGGACGGCGCGGTGCTCGCGCTGTCGGGCGAGCGGGTCCTCGCCCGCGCGCCGGCCGCCCAGGCGCAGCTCCTCGGGCTTGCCGAGCCCCGCGGGCAGCGGGTGGTGATCGTCGTGGCCGAAGCCGAAGGCCGCCGGACGGTGCTGGGCTACGGTCTCGGCGGCTCGGGCCTGATCCCGGCCGGCGCCGTGCCGGTGGGGCCGGGCGAGATCCCGCTCACCCCCCTGCTCGCCCCCGATCCGGTGTTCGTCGGCGCCGGGCCCGCGGTGCCGCTGCGCCTGCTCGCGGGCCGGCTCGTCACCGATGCGGAGGCGCTCGCGGCGCCCGTGGCCGAGGCGATGGGCGCGGCCCGCTGCCCGGGCGGCCCCCATCCGGCGACGGTCGAGGACGCCGCGCGGCTGTTGCGCGGCCTGCCGGCGGAGGCGGCCGTGACGCAGGCCACGCGGCTCGTCGCCTGTCTGGTCTATGCCGGGCGGCCGTTCGAGGCGCGCCGCCTGCTCGGCTACGCCTTTCCCCCGGCCGAGAGCCAGCGGCCCCGGCAGGTCGAGGAGCGGGTGGCGCGGCTGCTGGCCTGCAGCCCGCACGTGCAGGCGGTGCGCCGCGCGAGCCCTCCGGAGAAGACATTCCTCCAGGAACGGTGCAGACTATCGTCCTAGGCACCGAGTCTTAGGACAGTTTTGCTTGTCCAGGCCACAGTCCGTCGGCCGCCGGCCGGTCGAAGGCAGGAAAAACGTCCGCTCCGTAGCCGGCGGCCGCCGGGACGCGCAGCCGCGTGCCGCCCTGCCCGTCCGGCTCGGGCCGCGGCACGACGGTGACCAGCGGGTGCTCGGCCGCCAGGGCCTCGGCCGTGCTTCCGAAGCCCGACAGCCGGATGAGGTTCAGCCGCGTGGCGAAGACCAGGCGCCGCCGTCCCGCATCGGCCGCCGCGACCGCCTCGGCCGGGCGGATCCAGACCGTCTCCACCGCCTCGCGGCCATCGTGAATGGCTTCCTGTCCGGCCGGCGCGGGCGCCAGGAAGAAATGCGCATCAAACCGCTTGGGACTGTGCTCCGGCGTGATCCAGTGGGCGAAGCGCACCAGCGCCCCCGTGTCGGGCACGGTGCCCGCCCCGGCGAGATGCCGGGCGAAGGGTCCCTCGCCGGCGCGCGGGATCCCCGCCCGGGCCAGCAGCAGCCCGCACTCCTCCCAGGCCTCGCGGATCGCCGCGACGCGGAAGGCGTCCATGGGGTCGTCGGTGCCGGCCAGCGTCGCATCCTCGGCCTCCACCCGGCCGCCGGGGAAGACGAGCGCGCCGGAGGCGAAGTCCACCTCCCGCGCGCGGCAGACCATCAGCACTTCGAGGCCCGCCGCCCCGTCGCGGAGCAGCAGGATGGTGGCGGCCGGCCGCGGCGCCACCGGAATCTTGGGCGTTTCCATGCCGGCACGCTGCGCCCCGGCCCAGCCCCGGTCAACGCGGGTTCAGCCGGCGGGCACCTGGTGCCGCACCCAGACATTGGCCTCGACATAGACGGCGTGGTCCTGCTCGACCGAGGCGTGCACCGGCGCGAGCGCCCCCGGCACGATCACCGGCCCCGTCGCGTCGAAGGGCAGCCCCGTCCAGCCCCGCCAGTCGGCGAGCGTGCCCCCGATGGTCATGCTGAGCGGCGCCACGCGCCCGATCCGCCCGCCGGCCTCGACATGGAGGCGGAGCCAGGGGTCGGCCGGCAGCCCGTCGCCGCGGGTGCGGGAGGCGTACGCCGCCATGGGTGTCCAGGGCTCGGCGGCCTTCCGCGTCGGCCGCACGGGCGCCACCATCCGCGCGAGGCCGAGGGCCGCGCAGCGCCGCCGCAGGGCGTCGAGGACGACCCGCGCCGCGCCCCGGCCGCGCCATTCGGGCCGCAGCAGGATCTCCAGGGCGCTCAGCGCGTCGGGGGCGCGGCCCATCGCCCCGTCCTCATGCGCCCAGCGGATCACCCCGTCCCAGCCGGTGTCGGGCAGCGCCTCCCGGCCGGGGACGCCGTCCCAGGCGAAGGCGACGGCGAAGGCCCGCCCCACCACCGCGCCGCCCGGCGCCAGGATGGCGAAGGCGGTGTCGCGATGCCGGGCGAAATGCGGCGCGGCGAAGAACAGGTCCGCCACGGGGTCGTGCATCATGAAGCGCGGCCACAGCGACTGGAGGGATGCGCCGAAGACCTCCCCCTCCAGCCCGGGCCGCTCCCGCAGGGAGACGAGGTCGAGCATCGTCTCCCTCCCCGGTCAGTCGGCCCGGATGCCGCCTTCGCGGATGATCGGCGCCCAGGTCGCGTGCTCGCGGCGGATGTGCTCGGCGAAGGCCTCGGGCGTGCCGGCGACGACGCGCCCCGCCTGCTGGCGATACACCGCCTCCACCACCTCCGGCATGGCGGCGATCCGGTTGAACACCTCGTTGATGCGGGCCACGAGGCCCGGCTCCATCCCGGCGGGGCCGAGGATCCCGTGCCAGACGGCGCAGTTGAAGCCGGGCAGCGTGTCGGCCAGCGCCGGCACCTCGGGCAGGATCGGCGTGCCGCCGGGATTGCCGATCGCGAGCGGCCGCGCCCGCCCGTCCCGGATCATCGCGAGCGCCGAGGAGACGGTGGGGAAGCCGAACTGCGCGTCGCCGCGGACCAGGGCCGTCACCATCTCGGCGCCCGACCGGTACGGCACATGCACCATCTGCAGGCCGGCGCGGCGCAGGAACAGCTCCATGAAGAGGTGCGAGCCGTTGCCGTTGCCGGCCGAGGAGAAGATGAAGTGGCCCGGCCGCGCCCGCGCCGCCTCGATCACCTGCGCCGCGTTCGTGAAGGGCAGCGAGGGGTGGCAGATCAGCACGCCCGGCAGGTTCACGAGGTGGATGATGGGCGTGAAGGCGGTCAGCGGGTCGTAGGGCAGCGCCGGGTTCAGCTCCTTGCCGATGGCGTTGGCGCCGACATCGGCCATCATCAGCGTCAGCCCGTCGGGCCGCTGCTGCGCCGTGAAGGCGCCGGCGATGGTGCCGCCCGCCCCGGCCCGGTTCTCGACGACGAGGGTCTGGCCGTTCGCGTGCTCGGGGAAGCGGGCCGCCACGGTGCGGGACAGCGTGTCCACCGCGCCGCCGGCGCCGAAGGGCACGACGAGGCGGATCGGACGGTCCGGCCAGGCGGCCTGGGCGCGCAGGGCCGGCGCGGCGAGCGTCGTGGCGGCGAATGTGGCGAGGGCGGCGCGGCGCGTCGGGCCCGGCATGGCGTGTTCCTCCTGTGCTTGCCCCTGGTGTGGCCCGGCCCCGGCTTCCGTGCAACGCTTCCGGCATGACCTGGTCCCTCCTCGCCCTCGACCGTGAGACCGGCGCGCTGGCCTGCGCCGTCGCCACCTGCAACCTGGCCGTCGGCGCCTCCGTCCCCTTCCTGCGCGCGGGCGTGGGGGCGGCGGCGACGCAGTCCATCACGAACCGCTACCTCGGTCCGGCGGCGCTGGCCGCGCTGGCGCGCGGACTGAGGCCGGAGGCCGCCCTCGCCGCCGCCCTCGCGGGCGACGACGGCCAGGGCATCCGGCAGCTCCACGCCCTGGACGCGTCGGGCCGCGCAGCCGCGCACACGGGCGCGAACTGCGTCGAATGGTGCGGCCACCTGACCGGCGAGGGTTGGTCGCTCGCGGGCAACATGCTCGCGGGGGCGGCGGTGCTGCCCGCCACGCGCGACGCGTTCCTGGCCGCCACCGGGCCGCTGCCCGAGCGCATGCTCGCCGCGATGCGCGCGGGCGAAGCCGCCGGCGGCGACCGCCGCGGCAGGCAATCGGCGGCGATCCAGCTCGTCACCACCGAGGACTTCCCCGACCTCGATCTGCGCGTGGACGACCACGCCGACCCGCTCGGCGAGCTGACGCGCCTCCTCGCGCTGTGGCGGGAGATGCGCGCCCCCATGCTGCATGCCTCGCCGCGGAAGGCGAACCCGTCGGGCAACACCGACCTCGACGCGATGGAGGCCGGGTGGAAGGCGCGCGGGCTCGACTTGCGGTTCAGGCGTTGACGCGGCCTTCCGGCTCGGCGGCCGCTTCGCCGGCCGGATGGCCTCCGGCCCGCTCTGCGCATGAGCGGGCCCGGCGGGCGGGGCGCGATCGCCGCGACGCGCCGGC
>JAIEOO010000149.1 GCA_019750475.1 Acetobacteraceae bacterium
CGCCGCCGGGCGCGACGATGGCGAGCAGCACGAAGGCCGCGAGGGTGGCGAGGGCGACGGAGGCCGCCCACTGCACCAGCGGATGGTCGGGCCGCAGCCGCCCGGCGACCAGCAGCCCCGCCCCGCGCATGGCGGCGCAGGCGAGGATGAGCAGCGCGAGCGCCGCCTCCGGCTCACCCATGGCGGCGGCCCCAGAGGAAGGCGGCGGTCCCGCCGAGGAGGCCGGCGCCGAGCAACCCCCAGGCCGCCGGCAGGACGGACACGAGCGGCGCGGCGGCCATCCCCGCGAGCGCCGCGCGCAGGCCGAAGGCGCGGCGCGACTCGCCCGCCAGGATCACCCCGAAATAGAGCGGGTTCACGAGCAGCAGCAGCGCGAGCGGCCAGCCCGGCAGCAGCGGCGCGAGGGCGAAGCCGAGCAGGGTGGACAGGCCCGCGACGGTCCAGGAGGCGAGCGCGAAACCCAGGAACCAGCGCAGCCGGGCGGCCTGCGGCAGGGCGGGGAGGCGCCGGATGGCCATGGCCCAGGGGGTGACGGCGATGAAGGGCAAGGCGAGCCACCGCCGCCAGCCGGGCGGCCCGAGCCAGGGCGCCAGCGACACGGCCATGGGCAGGAAGCGCGCATTGGCGGCCATCGCGGCCGGCGCCGCGGCGAGCGCGCCGCCCGCGCCCACCAGCACCATCATCCCGGGCATGCCGTAGACCAGGCCGGCCGCGGCCAGGGCCCAGACGAGCCCGAGCCCGGCCGCCTGCACCGCCGCGCCGAAGGCGAGGAAGGTCGCCGCCATGGCGAGCGCCGGCGCGCCCAGCGCCTCACGGACAGCCTCCCGGATCACGGTCACGGCGCCAGTCTGGGCCGGGGCGGCGACGCTGACCAGCGGAGCCGAGCTGAATGCAACCTGAATGTCTTTTCAGGCCGTCGTTCAGGAACTGCAATGCCGGAGGGCGCATGGTCCGGGCCTCATCCCGGGACATGCCTCCGTGCGCCAGGTCATCGCCTTCTCGCTGCAGAAGCGAACGCTCATCCTCATCCTGTTCGTGGCCTTCCTGGGTGCCGGAGCCTACGGGTTCACGAAGCTGAACATCGAGGCCTACCCCGATCCGGTACCGCCCACCGTCGTGGTCATCACCCAGAATGCCGGCCAGAGCGCCGAGGAGATCGAACGCTACGTGACGGTGCCGATCGAGGTCGGGCTGGCCGGCATGCCGAACCTCCAGCGCATCCGCTCCACCTCGCTGTTCGGGCTGTCGGTGGTGCAGGCGCAGTTCTCCTACGCCTTCAACTACGAACAATCCTTGCAGCAGGTGCTGAACCGCCTGGGTCAGATCAGCCTGCCCCCCGGCATCCAGCCCCAGATCAGCCCCTGGAGCCCCGTCGGGGAGATCCTTCGCTACCGCGTCGTCGGGCCGCCGGGCTTCTCGCCGGCCGATCTCCGCGTCGTGCAGGACTGGGTGCTCCAGCGCCGGTTCAAGCGCGTCCCGGGCGTCGTGGACGTCACGGCCTATGGCGGGCCCACCAAGGCCTACAACGTCATCCTGGACCTGCCGAAGCTCACCGCCTACGGCCTCTCGGTGGCGCAGGTGGTCTCCGCCCTCGGCCAGGGCGGTGCCACGGTGGGGGCCGGCATCCTGAACATCGGGCCGCAAAGCGCCGTGGTGCAGGGCGTCGGCCTCATCCGCTCCACCGACGACGTGGAGGCCGTCGTCCTCGGCTCCCAGAACGGCGTCCCGGTGCTGCTGCGCGACGTGGCGCGCGTCGAAGTCGGCCACCTGCCCCGCCTCGGGATCGCGGGGCACGAGGACGAGGGCGACGTGGTGCTCGGCGTCGTGCTCATGCGCCGCGGCGAGCAGACGCTGCCCACCATCCGCGCCGTCGAGCAGGCGGTCGCCGAGATCAACGCGGGCGGCGTCCTGCCGCCCGGCGTCCATATCGTGCCCCTCTACGACCGCAAGGACCTGGTCGAGGTCACGACGCACCATGTCGTGAAGAACATCATCATCGGCATCTGCCTCGTCGTCCTCATCAACTGGCTGTTCCTGGGGGACCTGCGCGGCGCGATGGTCGTCGGCGCCACCATCCCCTTCGCCTTCTTCTTCGCCGTCCTCGCCATGCTGGTCCGCGGCGAGAGCGCGAACCTGCTCAGCCTCGGCTCGCTCGACTTCGGCCTGCTCGTGGACGCGACCGTGATCATGGTCGAGAACATCTACCGCCACCTGCACATGGCGCAGCACGGGCACGGGCCGAAGCGCGGCATGGCCGGGCTGAGCCGGCTGCACCTGATCATCCTCGAAGCCGGCGCCGAGGTCGGGACGGCGATCTTCTTCTCCGCCCTCATCATCGTCGCGGCCTTCCTGCCGCTCTTCACCATGGGAGGCATCGAGGGGCGCATCTTCGGCCCCATGGCGCAGACCTACGCCTACGCCATCGGCGGGGCGATGCTCGCGACCTTCACCGTCGCGCCGGCCATGGCCGCGCTCCTCTTCCGGGAGGACACGAAGGAGAAGGTCATGCCCCTCGTGCGCTGGTTCGCCGTCGCGCACCAGTGGCTCTTCTCGCAGGCGATGCGGCGCCGGGCGGCCACGCTCGGCCTCGCGGCGGCGCTGCTCGCGGGTGGCGTGATCCAGTTCTCCCGCCTCGGCGGGGAATTCCTGCCGACGCTGGAGGAGGGCTCGATCTGGATGCGCGCGACCTTGCCCGCGACCATCTCGCTCGAGGAAGGCGCCGGCACGGTGGACCGCATCCGCCGCACCGTGATGGAGTTCCCCGAGGTCGTCACCGTCACCTCCCAGCAGGGGCGGCCCGATGACGGCACCGACAGCGCCGGCTTCTTCAACGCCGAGTTCTTCATCCCGCTCCGCCCGCAGGGCGAATGGCGGACGGCGCACGGCAAGGACGGCCTGATCGCGGCGATGGAGGCGCGGCTGCGCGACCAGTTCCTCGGCGTGGACTTCAACTTCAGCCAGACGATCTCGGACAACGTCCAGGAGGCCGCGTCCGGCGTGAAAGGGCAGAACGCGCTGAAGGTGGTCGGGCCGGAGCTCGACGTCCTGGCGCGCATCGCCGAGCAGGTGCGCGCCGAGATGGCGCAGGTCCGCGGCATCGCCGACCTCGCGGCCTTCCGCACCCTCGGGCAGCCCACCCTCTCGATCCGCATCGACCGCCAGCGCGCCGCGCGCTACGGCCTCGCCATCGCCGACGTCAACGCGGCGATCCAGGCCGCGATCGGCGGGCAGGAAGCGGCGCGCCTGTACGAGCCGGGCGGGGACCGCAACTTCCCCGTCGTCGTCCGGCTCGACCAGCCCTTCCGCATGGATGTCGAGGCGATCCGCCGCGTGCCGGTCAACGCCGTGTCGGGCGCCACGCTCGGCGACGTGGCCGAGATCCGCCTCTCGAGCGGGGCGTCCTACATCTACCGCGAGGACGCGCAGCGCTACGTGCCGGTGCGCTTCAGCGTGCGCGGCCGCGACCAGCAATCGGCGGTCGAGGAGGCGGAAGCGCGGGTGCGCGCGAATGTCCAGCTCCCGCCCGGCTACCGCCTCGAATGGGTGGGCGAGTTCCGCAACCTCCAGGAGGCCGTGGCGCGGCTGAAGGTCGTCGTTCCCATCGCCCTCGCCCTGATCGCCGTGCTGCTCTACGTCCAGTTCGGCTCGCTCCGGGACACGCTGCTGATCTTCGCGCTGCTGCCGCTCTCCTGCATCGGCGGCGTGACCGCGCTCGACCTCGTCGGGCTGCCCTTCTCCATCCCCGGCGCCATCGGCTTCCTGGCGCTCTTCGGGATCACGGTGATGGAGGGGATCATCCTCCTCTCGCATTTCCACCACCTCCGGAACCAGGGCCTCGGCTGGCACGAGGCGCTGCACCAGTCCGGCGTGGACCGGATGCGGCCGGTGATGATGACCTGCATGGCGGCGATGGCAGGGCTTCTGCCCATGGCGCTCGCGACCGGCATCGGCAGCGACCTGCAGCGCCCGCTCGCCGTCGTCGTCGTCGGCGGCACGCTGCTGCTGCCCGTCTTCATCCTCGTGGTCTTCCCGGTCGTCATCGACCTGTTCGGACGGAGCCGGAAGGCGGCGGCGGCCGAGGACGGGCTCGTGCCGGGCGGCGGCCGCGTCGCGGCCATCGGCGACGACTGACGCATCGCCCGTGGCCGGAGAATCCGGTCTGGCCCCGGGCGGCGCGGGCGGGTAAAGCCCGGTCAAAGCCCGCCCCCGGAGGAAGCGATGTCCCTTGCCCGCCGCGCCCTGCTCGCCGCGCCGATCCTCGCCGCCCCTGCCCGCGCCCAGGCGCCGGTCGTCGCGCGGCCGGCCCGCATCGTCGCGGGCTTCCCGGCCGGCGGGACCGTGGACCTCACGGCCCGTCTGCTGGCGGACCGGCTCCGCGGCAGCTGGGCGCCGCAGCTCGTCGTGGAGAACCGGGTCGGCGCCACGGGACGCCTCGCCATCGAGGAGACGCTCCGCTCCGACGCCGACGGCACGACCATCCTGATCACGCCGGCCAGCATGATCACGATCTACCCGCATCTCTACGGCGACCGGCTGCGCTACAATCCGCTGACCGACCTCGCGCCCGTCTCGCCGGTGGTGATCTATCCCTTCGGGATGGCGGTCGGCCCGGGCGCGCCCGGCGTGACGAGCGTCGCGCAGTTCCTCGACATGGCGCGGCAGCGGCGCGGCCTCTCCTACGCCTCGCCCGCCGCCGGCTCGGTTCCCCACTTCACCGGCGTCATGCTGGCCCGCGCCGCCGGCGTCGAACTCACCCACGTGCCCTATCGCGGCGCGGCGCCCGCCATCACCGACGCCATCGCCGGGCAGATCGCGGCCACGATCAACGTCATCGGCGACATCGTGCCGCACCACGAGGGCGGGCGGCTTCGCATGATCGCCCACACCGGGCCGCAGCGCCTGGCGCGCTTCCCGAACGTGCCCACCTTCGCCGAGGCGGGCTTCCCCGACCTCACGGCGGATGAGTGGTTCGGGGTCTTCCTGCCGGCGCGGGCGCCCGCCGCCATGGTCGAGCAGCTCAACGCGATGCTCGGCGCCGCGGTCCAGGTGCCGGAGCTGCGCCAGAACCTGGAGAGCCGGGAGTTCCAGCCGGCCCACATGTCCGCCTCGGCCTTCGCCGCCCGGATCCGGCAGGAGCACACGAAGTGGGGGCCGATCGTCCAGGCGAGCGGCTTCCGGCCCGAGGACTGAGCCCGGGACGCGAGGGCCGTGGCGGGCCACGGCCCTCCGGGAGGCTCAGCCGTAGCGACCGACCATCTCCAGCTCCTCGGTGTTGGCCGCGTCAGGCAGCGGCATCTCGTGAACCACCCCCTCGGCCTCCGCCATCGTCTGGCGGAGGTCGCGCAGGAACACGGCCCCCTTCAGCGTGCGCTGCACGAGGACCGAGCGACGGTCCATCGGGTCGGTCTTCCGTCGCGCCAGATCGAGCTCGCCCAGGCGGTCGAGCGCGCGGGTGATGGCGGGCTTCGACACGTTCAGCTCCGCCGCCAGGCCACGCACCGTATGCGGCCCGGGCGACAGGTACACGGTGAGGAACACGCCGAGCTGCCGCGCGGAGAGGTCCGGGCCGTCCCGGCGAACCAGCGACACGATGGTGTCACGAAGGACGCCCACCAGCTGGTCAGGGTTGTGTTGCGGAGACATGGCTTTTCCCTTTCGGCCGCGACCCCAGGGATGCGGAAGATTGGCTCTGCCCCGGCGGCCTGCGGCGTTCTAATCCCGAGTGCCTAGGTGGGGATGCTAAGGCTGAAAAGCAGCCCGGCGCCAGCAAAAAATTGCCGCTTGTTCATCTGTGTCAGCCGAAACCGACAGATTCATGCCCAAGGCTGGATTTACGGCGTCAACTCGCGGTTGATCGCCGCGAGAACGGCCCGGAAGCCCGTCGCCTCGCCGCCTTCCGGCCGGCCGGGCCGGGTCGAATCGTTCCAGGCGTACAGGTCGAGATGCGCCCAGCGCGTGCCGGCGGGGACGAAGCGGTCGAGGAAGAGCGCGGCGATGATCGCCCCGGCCATGGGGCGGCTCGCCACGTTGCCGAGATCCGCCACGGCGCTGTCCAGCCAGGGCGCGTAGCCCTGGTGGAGCGGCAGGCGCCAGACCGGGTCGTGGACCGACTCGGCGGCGGCCGCGATCCGCCCGGCCAACGCGTCGTCCCGCGTGAACAGCGCCGGGACGTCGGGCCCGAGCGCCACCCGGGCGGCACCCGTCAGCGTCGCGAAATCGAGCAGCAGGTCGGGCTTGCGCTCGGACGCGAAGGTCAGCAGGTCGGCGAGGACGAGGCGCCCCTCGGCATCGGTGTTGCCGATCTCGACCGTGAGGCCGGCGCGCGTCCGGATCACGTCCATCGGCCGGAAGCTGCCGCCCGAGACGCTGTTCTCGACCGCGCCGACCAGCAGCAGCAGGCGGCAGCGCGCCTTCGACGCCATCAGCGCCTCGGCCAGCGCGACGGCGATGGCCGCGCCGCCCATGTCCTTCTTCATGCGCAGCATCGCCGAGGACGGCTTGAGGTCGAGCCCGCCCGTGTCGAAGCAGACGCCCTTGCCGCAGAGCGCAACGAGCGGCGCATCGGCCTCGCCCCATTCGAGCATCGCGACGCGCGGCCCGCGCGGGCTGCCCTGCCCCACCGCGAGAACCGCCGGGAAGCCCATCACCAGCTCCTCGCCCTCGAACAGGCGGAAGGCGGCGCCGTGGCGTTCGGCGAGGTCGCGCACCGCCTCCGCCAGCTCCTCGGGGCCCAGGTGGTTGGCCGGCGTGTTGATCAGGTCCCGCGCCCGGCAGATGGCGACCGCCTCGATCCGCGCCGCCTCGCTGCCGGGCGGCGTCACCAGCTTCGCCGGCGCGCGCTTCGGCCCGCGGAACCGCGCGTAGCGATAGGCGCCCAGGCACCAGCCGAGCGTGACGGCGGCCGCGTCCCCCGCCGCGAGCTGCCAGGCGCTGTGTTCCGGCAGGCCGAAGGGCAGCGCGCCATAGGCCCGCGCATCCTCCGAGTGGCCGACCAGCGCCCCGGCGAGGCCGGTGCCGTCGGCCAGCAGCGCGATCTCCCCCGGCTTGGCCTGGAAGCCGGTCGCCTTCGCCAGGG
Source organism: Acetobacteraceae bacterium (assembly GCA_019750475.1). GTDB lineage: Bacteria > Pseudomonadota > Alphaproteobacteria > Acetobacterales > Acetobacteraceae > Roseococcus. Next base: position 7,076 of record JAIEOO010000149.1, read on the forward strand.
CCGCGCCCGGCATCTCCTCCCATGCCCCGGGGGCCACCACGTGCAGCGGCAGGGCGTCGTCGGCGTCGGCGACCAGGCAGGGCAGCATCCAGGGGTCCTCCTCCCGGCGCGGTTAGGCGCGCGGCCACGCCCGCGCAAGCGTGGCGCGGCAGCCATGCGCGGATTGCCGAGAGCGGCGCGGGTTGCCACATCACCCCCATGTCAAACACCCATGATCCGCTCGGATGGCACGGCACGACCATCCTCTGCGTGCGCCGCGACGGCCGCGTCGCCATGGCCGGCGACGGCCAGGTGTCGCTGGGCCAGACGGTGGTCAAGAACAACGCCCGCAAGGTGCGCCGCATCGCCAATGGCCGCGTGCTCGCGGGCTTCGCCGGCGCCACGGCCGACGCCTTCACCCTGCTGGAGCGGCTCGAGGCCAAGCTCGAACGGTTCCCCGACCAGCTCGAACGCGCCTGCGTCGAGCTGGCGAAGGACTGGCGGACGGACCGCTACCTGCGCCGGCTGGAGGCGCTGCTCGCCGTCGCCGACAAGGACCGCTCGCTGCTGCTCACCGGCCAGGGTGACGTGCTCGAGCCCGAGGACAGCATCATCGGCATCGGCTCGGGCGGGAATTTCGCCCTCGCCGCCGCCCGCGCGTTGATGACGGTGGACGGCATCGCGGCGGAGGAGATCTGCCGCCGCTCCATGAAGATCGCCGGCGACATCTGCGTCTACACCAACGGCAACTTTTGCCTGGAAACCCTGCCGTGACAGCAGCTCGAGGCGCTCAGACAGCCGAGGAATGGGTGTTCGAATGCTCCGATGGCATGAACAGGTTGTTCGGCCCTTATCGTGTGCCGGCATCCCGAATTACGACCGCGAACATGCAGGTCGTTCTGCAAGTCCTGGCCGCACGATTCGGTCAGTTGACTGGCGAAGAGATCCTGAAATCGTTTCTAACGGGCTCGGCGCGAGCGGACCTTCTGCGAGTCGAACACGACGGGGATCCGCATCGCAGGCAGTGGCGATGCGATCTTGGAAATGTGGTGGCAACGGCGCGACTTCCCAACGTCGCTCGACCAAACATGGGCTGATGGGTGACCGAAATGAACGACATGACCGCGACGAGCGCCCCGCCCGTCGAGACCGTCAACCTCTCCCCGCGCGAGATCGTCTCCGAGCTCGACCGCTTCATCATCGGCCAGCATGACGCGAAGCGCGCCGTCGCCATCGCGCTGCGCAACCGCTGGCGCCGCCAGCAGCTGCCCGAGGCCCTCCAGGAAGAGGTGGTGCCGAAGAACATCCTGATGATCGGCCCCACGGGCTGCGGCAAGACCGAGATCGCGCGCCGCCTCGCCCGCCTCGCCAACGCGCCCTTCCTCAAGGTCGAGGCGACGAAGTTCACCGAGGTCGGCTATGTCGGCCGCGACGTCGAGCAGATCGTGCGCGACCTGGTCGAGGCCGCGATCGTCCAGGCGCGGGATTCAGCGCGGAAGGGCGTGCAGGCCAAGGCCGAGCTCGCGGCGGAGGAGCGCCTGCTGACGGCGCTGGTGGGCGAAGGCGCCTCCGGCGAGACGCGGATGAAGTTCCGCCGGATGCTCCGCGAGGGCCAGCTGGAGGGCCGCGAGGTCGAGGTCCAGGTCGCGGAACCCCAGGGCATGCCCATCGGCATGATGGACATGCCCGGCATGCCGCCGCAGATGCAGAACATGCAGGAGATGCTGGGCAAGATGCTCGGCGGCCGGCAGCGCCCGCGGAAGATGACGGTCGCCGCCGCGCGCGAGGCGCTGATCCGCGACGAGGCCGACAAGCTGCTCGACAACGAGGCGCTGACCCAGCAGGCCGTGCGCAACGCCGAGAACAACGGCATCGTCTTCCTCGACGAGATCGACAAGATCTGCGCCCGCACCAGCGAAGGCGGCTTCCGCGGCGGCGACGTCAGCCGCGAGGGCGTGCAGCGCGACCTGCTGCCGCTGATCGAGGGCACGACGGTCAACACCCGCCACGGCCCGGTGCGGACGGACTTCATCCTGTTCGTGGCCTCCGGCGCCTTCCACCTGGCCAAGCCGTCGGACCTGCTGCCGGAGCTGCAGGGCCGCCTGCCGATCCGCGTCGAGCTGAAGGCGCTGACGCGCGACGACTTCAAGCGCATCCTGACCGAGCCCGAGCACTCCCTGCTCAAGCAGGCGACGTCGCTGATGGCGACCGAGGGCGTGACGCTCGTCTTCGCCGCCGACGCCGTCGAGGCGCTCGCCGACCTCGCGGCCGAGATCAACGCGACGGTCGAGAACATCGGCGCGCGGCGCTTGGCCACCGTGCTGGAGCGGCTGCTGGAGGAGGTGAGCTTCACCGCCTCCGACCGCCGCGGCGAGACCATCACGGTGGACGCGGCGATGGTGCGCGAGCGCGTCGCCCCCCTCGCCGCCAGCGCCGACCTGTCGCGCTACATCCTCTGACGGCCGGGGCGCCGCTCAGTAGCCCGCGGAGAAATCCACGAGGTTGATGAGCGGCCGCCCCGCCCGCGCGCGGTGGATGTTCTCCACCACCTGCGGCGCCGCGCTCGAGGGGATGGTGATGCTGGCCGCGTGCGGCCAGACCAGCACCTTGGGGTGCCCCCAGAAGGGGTGCTCGGCCGGCAGGGGCTCGGGCTCGAACACGTCGAGGGCGGCGGCGGCCACCTGGCCGCTTTCCAGCGCGGCGAGCAGGTCCTCGGCCACGAGGTGCCCGCCGCGGGCGGCGTTGACGACGAAGGCGCCGCGTGGCAGCAGCGCCAGCGTCTCGGCGCGGATGATGCCGCGGGTCTCGGGCGTCAGCGGCAGCAGGCAGATCAGGATGTCCGTCTGCCGCAGCATCTCGCGCAGCCCGTCCTCCCCGTGGAAGGCGCGCACGCCCTCCATCGCCTTGGGCCGGCGCGACCAGCCCATGACCGGGAAGCCGAAGCCGAGCAGCGCGCGCGCCGAGGCGCCGCCCAGCTCGCCGAGGCCGAGGATGCCGATGCGCCGCGCCGAGGTCTCGGGCGCCGGCAGCTCGTCCCAGATGCGGGCCGCCTGCTGGGCGCGGTACTCCAGGTCCTGGCGGTGGAAGCGCAGCACGTTGAGCACCACCCATTCCGTCATGCCGGTCGTCAGCCGCGTGTCCACGAGGCGCGCGACGGGCACGCCCGGCGGCGGCCCGGGCGGGCGCAGCAGGTGGTCCACCCCCGCCCCCATCGAGACGATGAGCCGGAGGTTCGGGTAGCGCCGCAGCTCGCCCATGTCGTGCTGGGTCCAGCACACGGCGGCCTCGATCTCGTCCGGGTTCCCGGCCTCGGGGAAGAGGCGGATGTCGAGCGTCGGGTCGCAGGCCAGCAGCGCGGCGCGCCAGTCCTGCATGGTGTGGGCCTTGGTCGAGAGAAGCACCGCCATCCTAGGTTCCCCACGCCACTGTTCGTCTCCGCTTCGCTTCGTTCCGCGGCGCCGGAACGCGCCGCGGGGGCCCCGTCAGGGGGCCGGGTCCGGGGCGGCAGGCGTGCCTGCCAACCCGGGGTCGTCATGGAAGGACCGCACATAGGCGCGCCAGTCGTCGCGGCGCGTGGCCACGCGTTCGCGGCCGTCCGGCAGCTGGGCGTAGAGGCTCAGCACGCCCTTCGCCCACATCAGGTCGAACTGGATCGGCTTCTCCAGCACCCAGGCGGCGCTGCGCTCGAACACGCCGTCCTTGATGCGCGGCTGGACCTTCCACACCCACCAGGTGCAGCCGATGGCCAGCACCACGGCGCCGACGTAGAAGTGGATCAGCGCCGTCGCGCCGAAGGAGGTCGTCAGGATGATCGCCGCCGGGATCACGTTCTCGCCGTAGCGATAGACCGGGCTGCCGGGCGAATTCATCTTGCGGATGTGCACGCCGAGCTTCACGCGCCCCTCGTCGAGGAGGTCGCGCAGATGCTCCAGCTCCTGCCCCGCCCATGGATGCGGGGGGGCTTCCTGTTCCGTCGCCTGGCTCAAGACCGGACAGCCTCTCCCTCGGCCGCGCGCAGCTCGAAGGCGGCGGCCATCAGGGCCCGCGTATAGGCCTCCCGCGGGTTCTCGGTAAGGGCCACGGCGTCGCCCTGCTCGACGATGCGCCCGTCCTTCATCACGCAGATCCGGTGCGCCATGGCGCGCACCACCTTCAGGTCGTGGCTGATGAACAGGTAGGCGAGCCGGTGCTTCTCCTGAAGGCCGCGCAGCAGCTCCACCACCTGCGCCTGCACGCTGACATCGAGGGCCGAGGTCGGCTCGTCCAGCACGACGAGGCGCGGCTTGAGGACCAGGGCGCGGGCGATGGCGATGCGCTGGCGCTGCCCGCCCGAGAACTCGTGCGGGTAGCGCGCGGCCATCGCCGGATCGAGCCCGACCTCCTCCAGCGCCGCGGCCACCAGCCGGTCCCGCTCAGGGCCACGCAGCCCCGGCTGATGCACCGTGAGTCCCTCGCCCACGATCTCGCCCGCCGTCATGCGCGGCGAGAGCGAGCCATAAGGGTCCTGGAAGACGATCTGCATCCGCGCCCGCAGCGGCCGCAGCTCCCCGCGCGGAAGGCCCTGGATGTCGCGCCCCTCGAAGCGGATCGTGCCCTCGCTGCGCTCCATGCGGATCAGCGCGAGGCCGAGCGTCGTCTTGCCCGAGCCGCTCTCGCCGACGAGACCGAGCGTCTCTCCCTCCCGCACGGCGACCTCCACCCCGTCCACCGCGCGCACATGCGCGACGGTGCGGCGCATCAGGCCGCGCCGGATCGGGAAGTGGACCTTCACCCCCTCCCCGCGCATCACCTCGGGCGCGGTGTCGGGCACGGGCGCGGGGCGGCCCTTGGGTTCGGTCGCCAGCAGCATCCGGGTGTAGGGGTGCTTCGGCGCGGAGAACACCTCCGCCACCGGCCCCTGCTCCACCACCTCCCCATCCTTCATGACGACGACGCGGTCGGCGTGGCGCTTCACGATGGAGAGGTCGTGGGTGATCAGCAGCAGCGCCATGCCGAGGCGCCGCTTGAGGTCGGCCAGCAGCTCCAGGATCTGCGCCTGGATGGTGACGTCGAGCGCCGTGGTCGGCTCATCCGCGATGAGCAGCTTGGGGTCGTTGGCCAGCGACGCGCCGATCATCACGCGCTGGCGCTGCCCGCCCGAGAGCTGGTGCGGATAGGCGGCGAGCCGCTCCGCCGCGTTGGGCAGGCCCGCGCGCGCGAGCCGGTCCACGCATTCGCGCCGCAGCGCCTCGCCCGAGAGCGGGCGGTGGAGGGTGATGGCCTCGCTCACCTGCCGCCCGATGCTGTGGAGCGGGTTGAGGGAGGTCATCGGCTCCTGGAAGACCATCCCGGCGACGCCGCCGCGGAGCCGTTGCAGGTCGCGCTCCGGCGCGCGCAGCACCTCCACCCCGTCGAGGGTGATGCGTCCCGCCGGGTTGTGCCCGGCCCCCGAGAGCAGCCGCAGGCAGGAGAGCGCGGTGACCGACTTGCCCGAGCCGCTCTCGCCGACGAGCGCGACCGTCTCCCCCGGCATGACGTGGAAGGTGACGCCGCGCACCACCGTCTTCGCCCCGAAGGCGACGGAGAGGTTCTCGACGGAGAGCAGGGGCGCGGTCATGCGGTCACGCGACCGACGCTGGACGCGCGGCGCGGGCGCGGCAATAGGGGCGCATGCAGCCCGATCCCGCCTTCGACGGCCCCGGCCGGTTCCTCAAGGGCAACCTCCACACCCATTCGACCCTGTCGGACGGCGCGAAGACGCCGGCGGAGGTCTGCGCCCTCTACGCCGAGGGTGGGTACGACTTCCTGGCGCTGACCGACCATTTCTGGGAGAAGTACGGCTTCCCCATCGCGGACACCCGCCCCTTCCGCCGCCCCGGCTTCACCACCCTGCTGGGGGCGGAGCTGCACGCGCCGGCGACGCGCCTGGGCGACCCCTGGCATATCCTCTCGGTCGGCCTGCCGCTCGACTTCGCGCCGACGCCGGCCACCGAGACCGGGCCGGAACTGGCCGCCCGCGCCGCGGCCGCCGGCGCCTTCGTCGCCATCGCCCATCCCGAGTGGTACGGGCTGACGATCGAGGATGCCGAGAGCCTGGCGGCCGCCCATGCGGTCGAGGTCCACAACCACACGAGCCATGTGCGGACCGCGCGCGGCGGCGGCGCCTATCTGGCCGACGCGCTGCTCGCGCGCGGCCGGCGGGTGAACCTGATCGCGGTGGACGATGCCCATTTCCGGTCGCGCGACTGGTTCGGCGGCTGGGTGATGGTCCGCGCCGCCGAGGCGACGCCGGAGGCGATCCTCGCCGCGCTGAAGGCCGGATATTTCTACGCGAGCCAGGGCCCGCGGATCGAGGCGGTGCTGTGGGGGGAGGACAGCGTCGAGGTGCATTGCTCCCCGGCCGCGTCGGTGATCGCGGCGGGCCATGCCTGGCGCGCGACGCAGGCGCTCGGCGAGGGCCTGACCCGGGTGACGCTGCCGCTCGGCGTGCTGCGCGGCGGCAACCACGCCCGCATCGTCGTCACCGACGCCGAGGGCCGCCGCGCCTGGAGCAACCCCCGCTTCTTCTGAGCGGCGCGTCACCGCCCGCCTCCGGGGAGCTTCCGCGGATCGAAGGCGTCGCGCACGGCCTCGCCGATGAAGATCAGCAGCACCAGCACGCCGCCGAGCACCACGAAGCCGGTGAAGGCCAGCCACGGCGCCTGGAGGTTGTTCTTCCCCTGGCTGAGCAACTCGCCGAGCGAGGGCGATCCGGGCGGCAGGCCGAAGCCCAGGAAGTCGAGCGAGGCCAGCACCGTCACGCTGCCCGAGAGAATGAAGGGCAGGAAGGTGAGCGTCGCGACCATGGCGTTGGGCAGGATGTGCTGGAACATCAGCCGCCCGTCCCGCACGCCGAGCGCCCGCGCCGCACGGACGTAGTCGAGGTTGCGGCCGCGCAGGAATTCCGCCCTGACGACGCCGACGAGCCCCATCCAGGAGAACAGCAGCAGGAAGATCAGCAGCGTCCAGAAGGAGGGCTCGATGACCGAGGCCAGGATGATCAGCAGCAGCAGCTGCGGCATGCCGGACCAGATCTCGATGAAGCGCTGGAACAGCAGGTCGGTCAGCCCGCCGTAATAGCCCTGCACCGCCCCGGCGATCACGCCGATGACGCTGGCGAGGATCGTGAGCGTGAAGCCGAACAGGACGGAGATGCGGAAGCCGTAGATCACCCGCGCCAGCACGTCGCGCGCCTGGTCGTCGGTGCCGAGCCAGTTGCGCGCGTCGGGCGGCGTGGGCGCGGGGCGCGAGAGGCCGCGCACGATCGTCGCGTGGCTGAAGGGGATCAGCGGCCACACCGCCCAGCCGCCCTTCTCGGCGAATTCCCGGAGGAAGTCGGGGTCCTTCCAGTCGGCCTCGGTCGGCAGGCCGTCGGCGATGATGTCGCTCTCGGCGTAGTCGGCCAGCACCGGCACGAACCAGTTGCCGTCCACCTTGGCGAAGAGCGGCCGGTCATTGGCCACGAACTCGGCGAAGAGCGTGAAGAAGAACAGCACGCTGAAGATCCAGAGCGACCAGGTGCCCCGGCGGTTGGCGCGAAAATTCGCGAGCCTGCGCTGGTTGAGCGGCGACAGCGTCATGCCGGGCGGAGGTCGAAGCGCAGCCGGCGCCGCGTCGCGCGGGCCAGGCCCTCGCGCATCGCGGCGGCATTGTCGAAACGCGCGGGCAGCACCAGCGCCTCGGTCTCGACGGTGATGGCATCGCAGGCGAGCGGCCAGGGGTCGAGCGCCGCGGCGAAGGGGCCGGTGCGGCGCAGGGTGGTGCCGGCGCAATCGAATTCGGCCTGCCCCCAGCACAAGCCCAGCGCGATCGCGTCCACCATGGCGACCTGCCGGGAGAGCGGGGCGACCTTGGCCTCGTCGGTGCCGAGCTCGGCCATCAGGGCCGCACCCGTCGCCTTCTCCCACGCCCAGTAGGCCTCCATCGCCGCCATGGAGGATGGCGAGGGGGCGACGCGGTTGTTGAGGATGCCGAGGCGGTAGATGTGGCTGCCATGCCGCATGACGAGGAGGCCCACCCACAGCCCCCAGGCGGCGAGCGCGGTCTGCACCCCATGCTGCCAGAGCGACACATGCTCCTCGCCGGACAGGGCGTTGAAGGCGCGCGGCAGCCCCGTCGCCTCGTCGAATTCCGGGTTCGCTTCCCAGGGCAGCCAGGCGCAGTCATGCATGGCGGCGGCGGTCACCGCGGGCTCGAAGGGTTCGGGGCGCTCGGCGAGCACGCGCATCAGCTGGCCGGAGATCAGGGCATGCGCCGGCTGCGGCGTGGCGAGGATGGAGCTGTCCGGCTGCGGCCACAGGATCATGGAAGCCTCATCTGTCAGCGCCGGGCCTCGAAGTCGATCCGGGGATCCACCAGGGTGTAGGTGAAGTCGGACACGATCTGCATGAGCAGCCCGAGCAGGGTGAAGATGTAGAGCGTGCCGAACATCACCGGGTAGTCGCGGCGGATCGCCGCCTCGAAGCCGAGCAGCCCGAGGCCGTCGAGGGAGAAGATGATCTCGACCAGCAGCGCCCCGGTGAACAGGATGCCGATGAAGGCCGCCGGAAAGCCCGCGATGATGATGAGCATCGCGTTGCGGAAGACGTGTCCGTAGAGCACGCGGCGCTCGCCGGCGCCCTTGGCGCGCGCCGTCAGCACGTACTGCTTCCCGATCTCCTCCATGAAGGAGTTCTTCGTCAGCATGGTGAGGCCGGCGAAGCCGCCGATGACGAGGGTGATGGTCGGCAGCACGATGTGCCAGAGGTAATCGAGCGCGCGCTGGGGCCAGGGCCAGAGCTCCGAGCCGCTGGTGGCGAGGCCGCGCAGCGGGAACCACTGCACGAAGCTGCCGCCGGCGAAGAGCACGACGAGCAGGACCGCGAAGAGGAAGCCCGGGATGGCGTAGCCCACCAGCACGGCGGCGCTGGTCCAGAGGTCGAAGCGCGACCCGTCCCGCACCGCCTTGCGGATGCCGAGGGGGATCGAGATCAGGTAGATGATGAGGGTGGACCAGAGCCCGAGCGAGATGGAGACGGGCAGCTTCTCCACGACGAGGTCCCACACCGGCCGGTCGCGGAAGAGCGACCGGCCGAGGTCGAAGCGAAGATAGCCCGACAGCATCTCCCAGAAGCGGACATGGGCCGGCTTGTCGAAGCCGAAGGCGCGCTCGATCTCGGCGACGATGGCGGGGTCGAGGCCGCGGGCGCCGCGATAGGTGCCGGTGGGCTGGTCGCCGCCCGATATCCCGCCACCCGGGCCGCCGCCGGGGGCGCGCGTCTCCCCGCCCCCTTCCCCCGTCAGGCGGCCCATGGTCTGCCCCTCCCCGCGGAGCTCCGCCAGCATCTGCTCGACCGGGCCGCCCGGGGCGAACTGCACCACGGCGAAGTTGATCAGGATGATGCCGAACAGCGTCGGCACCACCAGCAGCAGGCGGCGGAGGAGATAGGCGGCCATCGGCTCGGACTAGCGCGGATGCGCGGCTGCGTCGCGCATCACAGGCTGCGCCGCGCCTCGGCCAGCGCGCGGTCCCGCGCCGGGTCGATCCACCAGGAATCGGGGAAGCCGAGGCCGTAACGCGGGTTGCGCGGCGGGCGGCCGAAGCGGTCCCAGTAGGCGATCCAGAAGCGGCGGTTGTGCCAGTGCGGGATGACGTAGTTGTGCGCCAGCAGCACCCGGTCGAGCGCGCGGGTGCGGTGGATCAGCTCCTCCCGGTCCGGCGCCGTGATGATCTGCTCGACCAGCTCGTCGATCACCGGGTCGCAGATGCCGGCGACGTTCTGGCTGCCGTTCTGCCGCGCCTTCTCGCAGGTCCAGTAGTCGCGCTGCTCGTTCCCGGGGGAGAGCGACTGGCCCATCACGTCCACGGTCATGTCGTAGTCGAAGGCGTCCACCCGCACCTGGTACTGCGCCGGGTCCACCGTGCGGACGCGGGCGGTGACGCCGAGGCGCTCCAGCCACTGCACGTAGGGCAGCGCGATGCGCTCGAAGGAGGGTCCGTTCAGCAGGATCTCGAACTCGAAGCGCTGGCCCTGCGCGTTGACGAGCCGCCGGTCCCGCACGGTCCAGCCCGCCTGCCGCATGAGGTCGAGCGCGCGGCGCAGCCCCTCGCGGTTGTTGCCGGAGCCGTCGGTGGCGGGCAGCCGGTGCTCCGTCGTGAAGACGGCCTCGGGGACGCGGCCGCGGTAGCGCTGCAGGATCTCGAGCTCGCGCCCCTGCGGCAGGCCGGAGGCGGCCAGCTCCGAGTTGGAGAAGAAGGAGGTGGTCCGCGCGTAGAGGCCGGAGAAGATGTTGGCGTTCAGCCACTCGTAGTCGAACACCTCGCCGAGCGCCTGGCGCACGCGGGCATCCTGGAACAGCGGCCGGCGCAGGTTCATGACGAAGGCCTGCATGCCGGTCGGCAGCTCGTGGCGGATGTCGTCGCGCTTCACGAGCTCGCGGCGGACGGCGGGGAAGTCGTAGCCGCTCACCCAGTTGCGGGCGATGTTCTCGGTGCGGAAATCCACCTGCCCGGCCTTGAAGGCCTCGAAGGCGACGGTCGCGTCGCGGAAGTACTCGTAGCGGATGACGTCGAAGTTGTTCGTGCCGCGACGGGTGTTGAGGTCGCGCGCCCAGTAGTCGGGGACGCGGCGATAGGTGACGGTCCGCCCCGGCTCGAACCGGTCCACCCGGTAGGGCCCGCTGCCGAGCGGCGCCTCCAGCAGCGGCCGCGCGAAGTCCCGCCCTTCCCAGAAGTGGCGGGGCAGCACCACCATCTGCCCGAGGATGAGCGCGAGTTCGCGGTTCTCCGCCGTGCGGAAGCGGAAGGTCACCTGGCGGGGATTGTCCACCGCCACCTCGGTCACGTCGCCCCAGTAGGCGCGGTAGAAGGGGCGGCCCTGACTGCGCAGCGTGTTGAAGGTCCAGGCCACGTCCTCGGCGGTGATGGGGCGGCCGTCGTGCCAGCGCGCGGTCTCCCGCAGGCCGAAGGTCACGCCGAGCCGGTCCTCCGGCACCTCCACCCACTCGGCGATGTGGGCGTATTCCGAGGACGCCTCGTCCGCGCTCTCGACCAGCAGCGTGTCGTAGATGAGCGTCGAGCCGACGGCGGCGGTGCCGCGCAGGATGAAAGGGTTGAAGCTGTCGAAGCTGCCGAGCGCGGTCAGCGCGATCTCGCCCCCCTTGGGCGCGTCGGGGTTCACCCAGGGCCAGTGGGGGAAGTCGGCGGGCAGCGCGGGCTCCCCCAGCAGCGACAGGGCGTGGCCGCGCCGCGCGGCCGCCTGGGCCGGTGCGGCGGGCGGCGGCGTCTGGGCGGCTGCGTGGAGCCCGACGGGGGAGAGCCCGAGCGCGAGGCCCGCGGCGAGAAGGTCACGGCGCTGCATCCTCGACAGTTTGGGGTCGCCCCCGCTCCGGCACAACCACGGCCGCTCGGGACCGGAGCCGGAACGGCGCCGCGAGGACGGGCGGCGTGACCCGCGCGGCCGGATTTGCCATGCTCCCGCTGTGCGAAGGTGCGGAGGAGGCACATCCCATGACAACCGAGGTCTGGCTGTCGCTGGAGGGGCTGATCGCCGAGCGGGAGGCGCGCCGCGCGCAGGAGCGCAGCGCCGCGGAGGCCGAAGCGGCCCGAAAGGCCGAGGAGACCGAGCGTTTCCGGCGCGCGATCGAGGCCTACACCCTGACCGACGCCGACCGCGACTCGATCATGCGCAAGATCGCCGCGGCGTTTCAGCGTGGCGAGCCGGAGCTGGTCCTGTTCACCTTTCCCTCCGATTTCTGCAGCGACGGGGGCCGCCGCATCGCCAGCCATCTGGAGGACTGGCCGGACACGCTGCCCGGCGCGACCCGCCAGGTCTATGCCTTCTGGCACGAGGCGCTGCGGCCGCGCGGCTTCCGCCTCGGCGCCCGGATCATGAACTACCCCGGCGGAATGCCGGGCGATGTGGGCCTCGTCTTCTCCTGGCCGAAGGAGCTGGAGGGCTAGGTCCCCCTCCCCGGGCGCATCCGCTTCGCGGCCAGGCCTCCGCTTTGACGGCGCGCGCGACGTGGGCCACATGCGGGTTCCCTTCGTGACCGGATGACGTCATGCCCGTGATCAATCGCATCGCCGACTTCGCCCCCGAGATGGCCGAGTGGCGCCGCACCATCCATCAGCACCCCGAGATCTGCTACGAGGAGGTGAAGACCTCCGACCTCGTCGCCGCGAAGCTGGCGGAATGGGGAATCGAGGTGCATCGCGGCATCGCGACCACGGGCCTGGTCGGCGTGCTGCGCAACGGCAGCTCGGGCCGCTCGATCGGCCTGCGCGCCGACATGGACGCGCTGCCCATGCCGGAGGAGACCGGCCTTTCCTACGCCTCCAAGGTGCCCGGCAAGATGCACGCCTGCGGCCATGACGGGCACACCACCATGCTGCTCGGCGCGGCGAAGTACCTGGCCGAGACCCGGAATTTCGACGGCACCGTGCATTTCATCTTCCAGCCGGCCGAGGAAGGCGGCGCCGGCGGCAAGGTGATGGTGCAGGAGGGGCTGTTCAGCCGCTTCCCCTGCGACAGCGTCTACGGCGTGCACAACGACCCCGAGCTGAAGCTCGGCGAATGCAGCGTGGTGGCGGGGCCGGTGCTGGCGGCGTCCGACCGGCTGGAGATCCTTGTCTCCGGCGTCGGCGGCCACGCGGCGCGGCCGCACACGACGATCGACCCGGTGCTGGTCGGCGCGCAGATCGTCGTCGCCTTGCAGGCCATCGTGGCGCGTCGGGTGGACCCGCTCGATTCGGCCGTCATCAGCCTCTGCCAGTTCCACGCCGGCACGGCGAGCAACGTCATCCCCGAAACGGCCGAGATCAAGGGCACCGTCCGCACCCTGCGGCCCGAGACGCAGGACGAGATGGAGCGGCTGATCACCCGCATCGCCGAAGGCACGGCCGCCGCCCACGGCGCCGAGGCGCGCGTCACCTATCGCCGCGGCTACCCGCCCACGGTGAACCACGCGGCCGAGACGGAGCGCGCGGCGCTCGCCGCCGCCAAGGTGATGGGGACCGAGCGCGTGATCCGCGACCGCCTGCCCAAGATGGGCGGCGAGGATTTCTCCTTCATGCTGCTCGAGCGGCCGGGCTGCTTCGTGAACCTCGGCCAGGCCGACGGGGCCAAGGGCGCGGTCCCCGTCCACAACACCAAGTACGACTTCAACGACGACCTGCTGCCGGTGGGCGCCAGCTTCTTCGCCGCCCTGGTCGAGCAGGAACTGCCGCGCGGCTGAGTGTGGATCCCCCCGAAGCCGCCTCGCGGCTTCGGGGGGCCGGTCAGGCAAGGGCGGCGATCACCGCCCGCGCCGCCTCCGCCGTGCCGGCGGCACCGCCCGCATCGCGCGTCCGCAGGCCGCCGGCGAAGGCCGCGTCCACCGCCGCGCGCAG
>JAIEOO010000075.1 GCA_019750475.1 Acetobacteraceae bacterium
TTCCCGCTCGACCCCCCGGCGGCGCCGCGCGTCGCCGCCGATGCGGAGCTCGCGCGTCCGGCCCCCGCCGCCGCGGAGCTGCGCGCCCTGCTGCACGAAGGGCAGAACCGCGTGCTCGAGGTGGTGCGCTACCACGTGCCGCCGGCGCGTCGGGCGGCCTTCCTGACGGCGATGGCGGGGGCGCGCCGCGTGCGGCTGCGCGCGGGCGCGGCCACCTGGCGCCTCTACGAGGACGTGGCCCATCCCGAGCGCTTCGTGGAGCTGTGGGCCATCGAGAGCTGGGCGGACCACCTGCGCGAGGCCTCGCGCCTGACCGAGGAGGACCGCGCCGTCCTCGCCGCCGCGCTCGCCTTCCATGAGGGCGAGGCGGGGCCGGAGGCGGCGCGCTACGTCAACGTCCCCGTGTAGCATTCCCCACGAAACCGCTTCGCGGCTTCATGGGGGGGCCGTTTGGTGAACGGCTTCCGGCGGCAGCTCCGCGAAGCGGCGGCGCCGCCCGAGGCCGATCTCGATGCTCCGATCGGCGCTCTCAGGCCCATTCCGGCGCGTGAGAGCCGAGGGGCATGGCGGGCAGGGCCCAGTGCGGGGGCGTGTCCGGCAACTGGCCGCTGTGGCGCAGGGCGGTGAGGCGGCCGAAGCCGCTCGGCGTCTCCTCGAGCAGGGGGGCGAGCGCGTCCATCGGCGGCGCCGTCAGCCCCCAGGCGCCCTCGACCCGGCCGAGCGAGCGCAGCCAGGCCCCCGTGCCGGCGAGCGACACCCGCACGAGCCAGGAGCCGCCTTCCTCCGCCCGGCGCAGCAGTGCCGCGAGCGTGCCGAAGGCCAGCAGGAAGCCCGATCCATGATCGAGCGCCTGGCAGGGCAATGTCCTGGGCTGCGCGTCCGAAGGATCCGCGCCGGCGGCGACCGCTTCCGCGTGGTTGAAGCCGCTCGCGGTCTGCACCAGCGAGTCGAAGCCGCGCCGCCCGCCCCAGGGCCCGACCTCGCCATAGGCCGAGAGGGAGGTGCAGACGATGCCGGGCCGCAGCGCCGCCAACGCAGCGGGCGAGAAGCCATGTGACGCGACGGCGCCGGGGCGGTAGCCCTGCAGGAACACATCCGCGCCGCGGGCGAGGCCGCGCAACGCCTCACGCCCCGCCTCGCTCCGCAGATCGAGCGCCGCCGTGCGCTTGCCGCGCCCCGTATCGGGCAGCAGGTCGTCGAAGGAGGGGAGGTGCGCGGCGCTGATGTGCAGCACGTCCGCGCCATGGGCCGCGAGGGTGCGGCCGCAGACCGGCCCTGCGATGACGCGCGTCAGGTCCAGCACGCGCAGCCCCGCGAGCGGGCGCGACGCCAGGGCGGGGAGGGGCGTGGGCGGCGCGTCGCCGATGCGCTCGATGCGCAGCGGCGGCAGGGCGTTCACCGCGACGCCTTGGGGATGCGCGTCCCATTCGGCGAAGCTGCGCATGGCGGAGACGCAGGCGCCCGCCGCGGCCGCTGACTGCTCGAAGGCGAAGGCCGATTGCTTCGCGAGGGCGGCCGTCACCGCCTCCCGCGTGCCGTCGCAGCCCAGCACCTCCAGCACGCGGGCGCGGTGATGCGGGAAGTTGGTGTGCAGCCGCACCCAGCGCCCATCGCCGCAGCGATAGGTGCCGGCAATGCTGTCCCAGCGTGCGCCGGCCTCCGCGCCATCGCGCTTCAGGTAGTGCTCGGAGAGGAACTCCAGCGCCGCGTGGCGGCGATCCACCCGCGCCCGCTGCGCCGCGCCGCCGCGCCGGCGATGGATCTCGGCGGCGGCGAGCGCCGCCGCGCCGATCGTCGCCTGGGCCGCCGACGCGACGCGGAAGGAGGAGGGCAACACCGGGTCCTCGCCCTCCCGCGCGATGCGCGCGAGCGCCGCGGGGTCGAGCCCCGCGAGCCGCCAGAGGTCGCCGAGGATGTCGGCCGTGCCGCGCTCCGTCATGCGCGCCCTATTCGAGCTGGATGCGCGCCTGGCGGATGACGCCGGCGTAGCGCTCGGCGTCGCGCCGCAGCAGGGCCGCGGCATCGGCCGCCGTGCCGCCGCCGACGACGAAGCCCGCATCGCGGATGCGCTGGCGTTGCCCCGGATCGGCGAGCGCGCGGTTCACCGCCGCGACCCAGCGGTTCACGATGGGCTCCGGCAGGCCGGGCGGGCCCATCACCATGTACCAGACATTCGCGTCGAAGCCGGGAAAGCCCATCTCGGCGACGGAGGGGATGTCGGGCAGCCACTCCACGCGCTCCGGCATGGTGGTGCAGATCGCCCGCACGCGGCCGGCGCGGATATGCGGCAGGTAGGTGGGCAGGGTGTCGAAGGCGATGTCGATGCGCCCGGCCAGGATCTCGTTCACCGCCTGGCCGGTGCCGCGGAAGGGCACGTGCACCATGCGCAGCCCGGCCATGGCGGAGAGCAACTCCGCCGCCAGGTGCTGCTGCGTCGCGACGCCGGAGGAGGAGTAGTTCAGTTGGCCCGGCCGTGCCCGTGCGTGCTCCAGGAAGCCGCGGAAATCCTGCACCGGGCTCGAGGCCGGGACGACGCCGACCAGCGGCACCGTGCCCGCCAGCACCACCGGCGTCTGGTCGCGGTGGATGTCGAAGGGCGGCGGGTTCATCAGCGGCGGCACCACGGCCGAGGCGCTGACCGTCGTCATCAGCATGGTGTAGCCGTCGGGCCGCGCCCGGGCGAGCTGCCCGACCGCGAGCGTGCCGGAGGCGCCGGGCCGGTTCTCCATCGCGAGCGCCTGGCCCAGATCCTCCTGCACGATGGGCTGGATGGCGCGGCTGATGATGTCCGTGCCCCCTCCCGGCGCGAAGGGAATGAGGAAGGAGATGGAGCGCGTCGGATAGGCGGCTTGGGCCGAGGCGCGCGACAGAAGCGCGGGCGCGGCGAGGGCTCCGAGAAGCAGCGGGCGGCGAAGCATGGCGTTTCCTCGTTGGTTTTCAGGCAGGCTAACCCGCTTTCGGGCCGGCTGGAATCAGTCCGCCGCGCGGCCCGCGCCGGTCGGCGGCCCCGATCACCGCCCTTCCCACGCCGCGGGCCGCCGGGCGAGGAAGCTCTCCACCCCCTCGGCGAAGTCGCGGCTGGTGAAGCACATCGCCACGAGGTCGTCGCCGTGGATGGCGCGCATCGGCTCGCGCAGGCGCTTCAGCGCCTCCTTCGTGGCGCGGAGCGTGAGCGGCGCGTGGGACGCGACGGTGCGCGCCACCTCCCAGGCGCGGGCCTGGAGCGCCGCGTGGTCCGGCAGGATCTCGGAGAGCAGCCCGGCGGCCTTCATCTCCTCCGCTTCCATCAGCCGCGCGGTGAAGATCAGGTCCATCACCCGCGTCGGCCCGATCATGCTGGCCAGCCGCGCGTGGTTGATCATGGACAGCGTGTTGCCCAGCGTCTTGGCGATGGGGAAGCCGAAGCGGGCATTGGCCGCGCCGAGGCGCAGGTCGCAGCAGGCGGCGATGGCGGCCCCGCCGCCGGTGCAGGCGCCGGCGATGGCGGCGATGGTGGGCTTGGTGCAGTCCTCGAGCGCGCGCAGGATGCGGTCGATCTTCGCCTCGTAGGCGATGGCGTCCTCGGCGGTGCGGAAATTCGTGAACTGCGAGATGTCGGTGCCGGCGGCGAAGGCCTTCTCGCCCGCCCCGGTGACGATGATGGCCTTCACCCCGGGGTCGTCATTCGCCTCGCCCGCGAGCCTGGCCAGGCCTTCATACATGGCGAAGGTCAGGGCGTTGCGGGCCTGCGGCCGGTTCAGCGTGACATGGACGATGCCGTCGCGGCGTTCGATCAGAAGCTCTTCGGACATGGCGTGTCTCCCTCGCGGCGCAGGGTTGCAGCGAAGCCCGCGCGGTGGAAGATGCCCGGAAACGCCTTTTGGGAGATCGTCGCCACCATGATGCCGCTGGCCCGCTTCACCGTCCTCGACCTCACCCGGGTCCGCTCCGGCCCGACCTGCGTGCGGCAGCTCGCGGATTGGGGCGCCAACGTCATCAAGATCGAGGCCACGGACGAGGTGGACACCGGGAAGGGCCTGGGCGGCGAGCGCCACGGCCCCGATTTTCAGCTGGTGCACCGCAACAAGCGCGGCATGACGCTCAACCTCAAGACCGAGGCCGGGCGCGCGGTGTTCCACCGCCTCGTGAAGCAGGCCGACGTGGTGGTCGAGAACTACCGGCCCGACGTGAAGCACCGCCTCGGCGTGGATTACGACACGCTCGCCGCCGTCAACCCGCGCATCGTGCTCGGCTCCATCTCGGGCTTCGGGCAGGACGGGCCCTATGCCAAGCGGCCGGGCTTCGACCAGATCGCCCAGGGCATGGGCGGGCTGATGAGCGTGACCGGCCTGCCGGGCCAGGGGCCGGTCCGCGCCGGCATCCCCGTGGCGGACCTCACCGCCGGGCTCTACTGCGCCATCGGCATCCTCGTCGCCCTGCTGGAGCGGGAGAGCACCGGCCAGGGCCGCTGGGTCCACACCAGCCTGCTCGAGGCGATGGTGGCCATGATGGATTTCCAGGCCAGCCGCTGGACCATGAAGCGGGAGGTGCCGAAGCAGGCCGGCAACGACCACCCGACGACGACGCCCACCGGCCTGTTCGAGACGACGGACGGCGTGGTGAACCTCGCCGGCGGCGGCCAGCAGATGTGGGAGCGGATCGTCGGCGTCCTCGGCATCGAGGAGGAGGCGAAGGACCCGGACGTGGCGACCGACAAGCTGCGCACCCAGAACCGCGCCAAGACCAACGCCATGCTGCAGAAGGTGATCGGCACCAACACCAGCGCCCATTGGGTGGAGGCCTTCAACAGGGCGGGCGTCCCCTGCGGCCCGGTCTACTCGATGGACCAGGTCTTCGCCGACGCGCAGGTGAAGCATCTCGGCCTCGAGATGCCGGTGGAGCACCCGCTGCTCGGCACCATCAACCTGGTGCGGGCGCCGATGAACCTCGCCGGCGTCGACTGCGCGCGCAGGCCGACGCCGGAGCGCGGCCAGCACACCGAGGAGGTGCTGGCCGAGTTCGGCTTCAGCGCGGCGGAGATCGCGGAGCTGAAGGCGCAGAAGGCGGTGTGATCGATCCCGCGCGAGGCCTCGCGCCCGACGACGCGCCGCTCGGGGCGAATTCGAGCCGGGTGAGGACGTCGAAGTTCGCCCAGCTCGCGCGCGTGACGCGGGCGGCGGGCGACGCCCGGCAGGGATGCGAGGCCGGCGGCGACGTGGCGCGACCGCTGCGGGAGGATGGCGCGGCGTTCGTTCCGCGCCGGCGCCCGCCAGGCCTCGCGGACGGATGTCGGGGCGGCGCGCGCCTCTCGCCCTCTCAGCGCCGCTCGGTCATGCAGGAGCGGTTGTCCGTCGGCGCGACGCGCAGGCCGGCGGGCGGGGCGCCGTGCCGCCGCCGTGAGCCCCCGATGGCCCGGCGGGCGGCGCTTCCTCCGATGCCGAAGGCTGACGGAATCGATGCCGCCCGGCTTGCGCGCCGGCCGCCCCGCGCCGACAAGGCGGCCGACAGGGTCAGGGGGCCAGGTTGAAGATCACTTCCATCCGCCAGGGCGTGGCGCCGATCAGCAGCGAGATCGCCAACGCCTACATCGACTTCTCCAAGATGACGGCGAGCATCGTCGCCGTGACGGTGGAGAGCGGCGATGGCCGCCAGGCCACCGGCTACGGCTTCAACTCCAACGGGCGCTACGCCCAGCACGGGCTGCTGTCCGAGCGCTTCATCCCCCGCCTGCAGGAGGCGGGCGAGCTGCCGGCGCATGAGGATGGCGGCTTCGACCCCGTCCCGGCCTGGACCGCCATGATGAAGAACGAGAAGCCGGGCGGCCATGGCGAGCGCAGCGTCGCCGTCGGGGTGCTCGACATGGCGCTGTGGGACGCGGCGGCGAAGCTCGCGCGCAAGCCGCTCTGGCGGCTGCTGGCCGATCGCTACGATGGCGGCCAGGCGGATCAGCAGGCGTGGATCTACGCCGCCGGCGGCTACTACTTCCCTGGCAAGGACGTGGACGCCCTGGTCGAGGAGATGAAGCGCTACCTCGGCATGGGCTACTCGGTCGTGAAGATGAAGATCGGCGGCAGCCCGGGGATGCCGCTGCGCGAGGCCCTGCTGCTCGATCTCCAGCGGATCGAGGCGGTGCTGAAGCTGCTCGACGGCCAGGGGCACCGGCTCTGCGTGGACGTCAACGGCCGCTTCGGGCTGCACGCCGCGCTCTCCTACGCCGCGTCGCTCCAGGGCTTCGGGCTGCGCTGGTACGAGGAGCCGCTCGACCCGCTCGACTACAGCACCCACGCGATCCTCGCCGAGCACTACCTGCCGCCGATCGCGACCGGGGAGAACCTGTTCTCCATGCAGGATGCGCGGAACCTGATCCGCCATGGCGGGCTGCGGCCGGACCGCGACGTGCTGCAATTCGACCCGGCGCTGTCCTACGGCCTCGTCGAGTATCTCCGCACGCTGGAGATGCTGAAGACGCACGGGTGGAGCCCGCGCCGCTGCGTGCCGCATGGCGGGCACCAGTTCGCGCTCAACATCGCGGTCGGGCTCGGGCTCGGCGGCAATGAGAGCTATCCGGAGGTGTTCGCGCCCTTCGGCGGCTTCGCCGACGACACCCCGGTGGAGAACAGCCGCATCCGCATGCCGGACGTGCCCGGCATCGGCTTCGAGGCGAAGAGCGCGCTGTACCGCGTCTTCAGGGAGCTGTGAGCGTCACGGCCCCTCGCGCTCCGACAGCCAGCGCCGCGCCGCGACCTCGGCCGGCAGTGGCGCGGCGGGGTCGGCGATGAAGGCCAGCATGTCCCGCGCCACCTGATCGCGGATGCGGTCGCGCAGCAGCAGGTGCCAGCCTTCGGGGTATTGCGCGACGCGCAGCCCCGGCAGCTCCCGGTAGACGCGGCGCTGGACATGGGCGGGCACCACGCGGTCCCGCGCGCCGACGAAGACCATGGTCGGCGCCGGGCCGCGCGGGTTGCGGCAGCAGGCGGGCAGCGCGGCCAGCGCCGCGTCCATCAGGTCCACGACGCCGGTCGCCATGTCCACGCGCAGCACGCGCAGCGTCAGCGGGTCGTTGCCGAAGCGCCGCAGCGCCTCCTGGTTGTCGGAGGCGGCGATGCCGCCCGCGCCGGCGACGAGGCCGACGGCCGGCACCGTCCGCTCCACGCCCCAGAGCGTGCCGCGGAACAGGGCCGGCATCCGCGCGCGGCCCCAGATGGCCGGCGCCGAGAGCAGGTAGCCCGCGACCTCCGGCGGCTCCGGCGCCGTGCCGGCCAGGATGGCCACCGCCGCGCCCATGCTCTCGCCCAGCAGCCAGAGCGGCAGGTCCGGGTGGCGGGCGCGCAGCAGCCGGATCGCTTCCAGCGCGTCGTCGCGCAGCGTCGCGGCGCCCGCCCAGAAGCCGCGATGGGGCGCCCAGCCGAAGCCGCGCTGGTCGTAGGCGTAGACGAGTGCGCCCCCGGCGTTCAGCAGCGGCGCGCCGTCCTGCATGAAATTGCCGCCATGGTCGCCCAGGCCGTGCAGCGCGAGCACGACGAAGCGGGGCGGCTCCTCGGGCCGCCAGACGCGCAGCGGCAGCCTCGCGCCGTCGCGCATCACCAGCGCCTCTTCCGGCCGGGGGCCGGAGGGCTGCGGTTCGGGCGGGGGCGGGCCCCAGGCCGTCGTGACGCGCAGGCGCCAGGGCAGGGGCGGGGGGGTGAAGGGTTCGATCCCCGCGACCCGCGTTGCCGGGCCGGCCGGCACGACGGTGGGCGCGCAGGCGGCCAGCGGCGCCAGCGCCAGCGCGGCCATGAGGAAGCGTCGCATCGCCAGCGCATATGGGGTGGGGCGCGTCTGGTCCATCGGGGGCGGGGGGCCTATGTTCCGGCGCGAGAAACGGGGCACCCCCGGCCGCCAGGGCCGGGCGGGCGCGCCGCGGCCAGCACCGATCAGAGCGAGGCGCCGTGCGGCGCCGGAGGGAGCACCCGATGCGCGATCCGCAGATCACCGGCTACACGCCGAAGCCCGTGCCCGGCCTGACGCCGGACGAGGAGATCACCGTCACCACGCGCAGCGTCGCCTGCGACGGCGGCAAGGGCCCGCTCGGCCACCCCATGATCTACATGCGGATCGAGGATCACCAGGTCACCTGCCCCTATTGCTCCCGCACCTTCGTCCTGGCGGACGGGGCGGGCGATGACCACGGGCACTGACGCCACGGCGGCGGAAGCCCCGCCGGCCGCCACGTCTCCCGGGCCGGACTCGGGCAACGGCCTCGGCGTCCCGGCGGGCGCCCCGCACCTGATCCTGGTCGACGGCAGCGGCTTCATCTTCCGCGCCTTCCACGCCATGCCGCCGATGACCCGCCCCTCGGACGGGGCGCCGGTGGGGGCCGTCTTCGGCTTCGCGCAGCTGCTCTCGCGCTTCCTCGCGCAGCACAGCGGCACGCATATCGGCGTGGTGTTCGACACGGCGCGCGTGACCTTCCGCAACGACATCTACCCCGACTACAAGGCCCATCGCCCCGAGCCGCCGCCCGAGCTGATCAGCCAGATGGCGCTGATCCGCGACGCGACCGAGGCCTTCGGCGTCTGCCGGCTGGAGCAGCCGGGCTTCGAGGCCGACGACGTGATCGCGGCCTATGCGCGCGAATTCGCCGCGGGCGGCGGCTGGGTGACCATCGTCTCCTCCGACAAGGACCTGATGCAGCTGGTGGGGGAGCGCGTGCAGATGCTCGACCCCATCAAGCAGAAGCCCATCCGCGAGCCGGAGGTGATCGAGCGCTTCGGCGTGAAGCCCGACAAGGTGATCGAGGTGCAGGCGCTGGCGGGCGATTCCACCGACAACGTGCCGGGCGTGCCCGGCATCGGCGTGAAGACGGCGGCGCAGCTCATCGAGCAGTATGGCGACCTGGAGACGCTGCTGGCCCGCGCCTCCGAGATCAAGCAGCCGAAGCGCCGCGAGGCGCTGACCCTCAACGCCGAGAAGGCGCGCATCTCGAAGCGGCTCGTCACGCTCGACGTCAACACGCCGCTGCCCGCGCCGGTGGAGGCGCTGGTGGCGAAGCCGCCCGAGGCGGCGCGGCTGACCGCCTTCCTGGAGGCCAACAATTTCCGCTCGCTGCTGGCGCGGCTCGGGCTCGGCGCCGGCGCGGGTGGCCCGTCCTTCGCGCGGCCGCGCGCCGAGGCGGTGGCGATGCCCGCCGCCACGCCGCAGGAAGCCCCCTTCGGCGAATACGCGACGGTGACCGACCTCGCGGAGCTGCAATCCTGGGTGGCCGAGGCGCGCGCCGCCGGGATCTGCGGCCTCGACACCGAGACGGACAGCCTGGACGCGCTGCGGGCGCGGCTGATCGGCGTGTGCCTCGCCGTGGCGCCCGGGCGCGCCTGCTACGTGCCGCTGCGCCATGTCAGCGGCGCCGAGGGCGACATGCTGACCGAGGCGCCGAAGCAGATCCCCTTCGAGGCCGCGATCGAGACGCTGCGCCCGCTGCTGGAAGACCCCGGCACGCTGAAGGTGCTGCACAACGCGAAATACGACCTGGAGGTGCTGGCGAACCCGGCCAATGGCGGCCTCGCGGTCGCGCCCGTGGACGACACCATGCTCATTTCCTACGCGATGGAGGCGGGGCGTCACGGCCACGGCATGGACGAGCTGTCGCAGCTCCATCTCGGCCACGCGCCCATCCCCTACGACCAGGTGACGGGCACGGGCCGCGCGCGCATCCCCTTCCAGCAGGTGCCGCTCGACCGCGCGACGGCCTACGCGGCGGAGGACGCCGACGTCACGCTGCGGCTGTGGCACATCCTGCGGCCGCAGCTGCGGGAGACGCGCAGCCTCTCCCTCTACGAGCAGGTCGAGCGCCGGATGATCCAGGTCCTGAAGGACATGGAGACGGCCGGCATCAAGGTGGATTGCGACGAGCTGAAGCGCATCGGCGACGATTTCGCGCAGCGGCTCACGGTGCTGGAGGCGGAGGCGCATCGCCTCGCCGGCCGCCCCTTCAACGTCGGCAGCCCGAAGCAGCTCGGCGAGATCCTGTTCGAGGAGATGGGCCTCAAGGGCGGGAAGAAGAGCAAGGCGACCGGCAACTACTCCACCGACGTCTTCGTGCTGGAGGAGCTGGCGGCCCAGGGCCACGAGCTGCCGCGCGCCGTGCTGAACTGGCGGCAGCTCGCCAAGCTGAAATCCACCTATGTGGACGGGCTGACGGCGGCGATCGCCGCCGATGGCCGCGTCCACACCGACTTCTCGATGGCGATCACCAGCACCGGCCGCCTCTCCTCGACCGAGCCGAACCTGCAGAACATCCCGATCCGGACGGAGGAGGGGGCGCGCATCCGCCGCGCCTTCGTCGCCGAGGCGGGGCACGTGCTGGTCAGCGCCGACTACTCCCAGATCGAGCTGCGGCTGCTCGCCCACCTGGCGGAGGTGCCCTCCCTGATCGCGGCCTTCGAGCGCGGCGAGGACATCCACGCCCGCACCGCCGCCGACATCTTCGGCATGCCGCTCGAGGCCGTGGACAAGGAAGCGCGGCGGCGGGCCAAGACGCTGAACTTCGGCATCATCTACGGCATGAGCGCCTTCGGCCTGGCGGGGCGCCTCGGCATCGCGCCCGGCGAGGCGAAGGCCATCATCGACGCCTATTTCGCCCGCTACCCCGGCATCCGCGACGCGATGGAGCGCATCAAGGAGGAGGCGCGGACCACGGGCTATGTCTGCTCCTCCTTCGGGCGGCGCCTCTGGATCGCCGACATCGCCGCAAAGGACATGGCCCGCCGCGCCGGCGCCGAGCGCCAGGCGATCAACGCGCCCTTCCAGGGCGGGGCGGCCGAGGTCATCAAGCGCGCCATGGTGCGGGTGCCCAAGGCGCTGCGCGACGCGGGCCTGGCGGCGCGCATGCTGCTGCAGGTGCATGACGAGCTGGTGCTCGAAGTGCCGGAGGCCGAGGTTCCGGCGACGGAGGCGCTGCTGCGCGAGGTGATGGAGGGCGTCGCCCGGCTCCGCGTGCCGCTGCTGGTCGAGGTCGGGCACGGGCCTTCCTGGGCCGAGGCCCACTGACATGGCGCTGAACGG
This sequence comes from Acetobacteraceae bacterium, assembly GCA_019750475.1. GTDB lineage: Bacteria > Pseudomonadota > Alphaproteobacteria > Acetobacterales > Acetobacteraceae > Roseococcus. The sequence goes on from JAIEOO010000075.1 coordinate 11,020, forward strand.
GTCGGAGCGGCGGGTGCTCGCCTCCGTCGCGGGGGCGCATTTCGTCAGCCACGTCCACATCCTCGTCCTGCCGCCGCTGTTTCCGCTGTTCCGCGACGAGATGGGCGTCTCCTTCGTCGAGCTCGGGCTGGCGCTGACCGTCTTCAACATCGTCACCGCCTTCACCCAGGCGCCGATGGGCTTCGTGGTGGACCGCATCGGGCCGCGGCGCACCCTCGTCGCCGGGCTGCTGCTGGGCGGCGTCGCCTTCGCGCTGCCGGCCCTCGTGCCCGGCTATGCCGCGCTGATGATCGCGATGGCGCTGGCGGGGCTGGCGAACGCCGTCTACCACCCCGCGGACTACGCCATCCTCGGCGCTTCCATCCGGGAAGGGCATGTGGGGCGTGCCTTCTCGGTCCACACCTTCGCCGGCTATCTCGGCGGGGCGGCGGCGCCGGCGATGATGCTGGGCGCGGCCTGGCTCGGCGGGCTGACGGGGGCGCTGCTCTTCGCCGCGGTGATCGGGCCGCTCGCGGCGCTGCCGCTGCTGCGCGAGGCCCTGGCCGAGCGCATGCAGCCGGCGAAGCCGCGCGTGGCCGGTGCGGCGGGCGGCGGCGTCTTGTCGCCCGCCATCATCACCCTGACCGGCTTCTTCACCCTGATCGCGCTGTCGCAGGCGGGCATTCTGAACTTCTTCGTCTCGGCCTGGGACGCGATCGGCCATGTGAACCTCACCACGGCGAACATGGCGCTGACCGCCTGGCTCTCGGCCGCGGCGGCGGGGGTGCTGGTCGGCGGGCAGGTGGCGGACCGCACGCGCCGGCACGGCCTCGTCGCCTCGCTCGGCTTCGGGGCCTCGGCGGCGCTCGTGCTGCTGGGCGGGCTCGGCGGGCTTGGGACGGTGCCGCTGCTGGCGGTGATGACCGCCTCGGGCTTCCTCTCGGGCCTCATCATGCCGTCGCGCGACATGCTGGTGCGCAACGCGGCGCCCCCCGGTCAGGCGGGGGCGGCCTTCGGCGTGGTCAGCACCGGCTTCTCGCTGGGCGGCATCTTCGGCCCGCCGGCCTTCGGCTGGCTGATGGATCATGGCCAGCCGCAGGGCGTCTTCGCGCTCGCCGCCGCCTTCATGGTCTCCGCCGTGGTGATGGCGGCCTGGCAGGATCGCCGCGGCCGCCGCCGCGCCCTGGCGGCGGCGGAGTAGCGCGTCACGCGGCCGCTTGGCGGCTGCGCGGGAACCGGCGAGCACCGCGCGAAACCGCGCCATCGCCCTCAGGCGGCGCCGCGGCGCCGTCGTGGCAAACCAGGCGCCAAACGGGGCCCCCGCGGAGCCGCGAAGCGGCTTCGTGGGGATCAGGAAAAGGCGCGGTTGTCGCCGGGTCGCAGCCGCAGGCCCTTGCGCAGGCTGGTGAAGGGCAGCGTCGCCGGGTCCGCCACCACCGGCCCGGGGGCGGCGGCGACGATCACCTGCGACGCGATCGGCTGGAAATGCGCGCGGAAATGCACCGAGGACTTCACCGCCAGGATGCGCTTCGCCGCGGGCTCCACGCCCAGATGCGTCATCACCGACTGGTCGTGGCACTGCATCTTGCGGCTGACGACGACGATTTCGACGCCGCCCACGCGCAGCAGCGCGGTGCGGCCGAGATTGGCCGGGTTCCCCTTGCCCATCGGCCCGGTCAGGGTGAAGCGCCCATCGGCGAGCTTGGCGACCATGCCGGTGACGCGCAGCGGCGCGCCGTCGCTCTTCCCGCCGAGGGCGAGCGTGACCGTGGCACCTTCCCCCGCCGCGTGGCAGGCGGCGGCGGCCTCGGCGTCGTTGATGAGGCCGAAGCAGGCCTCCTGCGCGCCCTGGCGGATCAGCTCGGCCAGCAGGCCGGTGGTGTCGCCATGCCCGCCGCCGCCCGGGTTGTCCTGGGTGTCGGCGATGACGACCGGCCTGCCGCCGCCGCCCTCGCGGATGGCTTTCGCCACGGCCTCCGGCGCCTCCAGCACGGAGCCGGCGAATTGCGGCTCGCGCGCGTGGATGTCGGCGAGCAGCCCGTCGGCGGCGCGGTCCGCGTCCTCCTGCGTCTCGGCCCAGGCGGCGATGGCGGCGGAGCAGCCCTCGAAATCGGCGTAGGGGAAGCCGAAGCACCAGGCGAGCTCGGCCGTCCCGGCCGCATGCTGCTCCCGCGCGGCCATCACGCCCGCCATGGGCTCGACCATGGTGCATTGGCTCGTGATGGGGGTGAGGTAGCCGGGCGTGCGGTAGGCCATGGCCCAGGGCCGGCCGCGGCGGATGCGCTCGACCAGCATCGCCATGGCGCGGCCGCCGGCGAAGCGGCAATCCACATGCGGATAGGTGCGGAAGGGCACGAGGGCGTCGGCCATCTCGCACATGGCCAGCGTCATGTTGGCGTGAGGATCGAGGCTGACCGTCAGCGGCAGAGCATCGCCCACGATGGCGCGCACACGCCGCAGCAGCTCACCCTCCGCATCGGAAAAGTCCTCGCTGACCATGGCGCCGTGCAGATCGAGATAGACGCCGTCGAGCGGGCCTTCCTCCAGCGCGTCCGACAGCGCCGAGAGGAGGTTGGCCGCGATCCGCTCGAAGGCGGCGCGGGTCACGGTGCCGGCGGGGTTGGCGAAGCACCAGCCGAGCGGGGCGAGGGTGACGCCGTGCCGATCCGCTTCCTCGATGGCGCCGGCGGAGGCGACGGAGGTGGGCCGCAGCGCCTCGATCATGGTCGCGGGGCGCTGCATGGCGGGCAGGCCGCCCGGCTGGACGAACTGGTCCCAGTCGGTCTTCTGGGCGACGAAGGTGTGGCTCTCGTGGCAGAAGCCGCCGATGGCGATGCGCATCTCTCTCCTCCGGGGCTATTTCCCCATGTCGTGCCGATAGACGTCGAAAATCCGCGGCGGCACCTCCGCCACGCCGTCGCGCACGGCGCCGAGGCGCAGCGCGACGGCGACGGAGGCCGCGTTGCCGGGCTCGATGCAACTGACGAGCCGCGTCCAGCCGAGGTCGTCGCGGGCGTGGTCCCGCACGCGGCGCGCCGCCTCGGTCGCGAAGCCGCGGCCCTGGAAGGCGGGGAAGACGGTCCAGTGGACCTCGGGTTCGGGCCAGCCCTCGGGAAACCAAAGGCCGGCCTGGCCGATGAAGGCACCGCTCGCGGCCTCCTCGACGGCCCAGATGCCGTAGCCGCGCAGCAGCCAGTGCCCGGCATACATGGCCATGCGCCGCCAGGCGTCGTTGCGGGAACAGGGGCCGCCCACGAAGCGCGACGCCTCGCTTTCCCAGAAGGCGGCGTAGGTCCCGATCTCCGCCGCGTCGAAGGCGCGCAAAAGCAGCCGGTCGGAGCGGAGTTCGGGGATCATGCGTTGGCGGCGGCGAGTACGGCGTCGGCCAGGACCAGAAGCCCGGCCTCGGCCCATTCGGGCGTGATGCTCTCGGCCTCGTTGTGGCTGACGCCGCCATGGCAGGGGACGAAGATCATCGCGGCGGGCGCCTTGCGCGCGACGTAGACGGCGTCGTGCCCGATGCCCGTCGGCATGCGGCGGTAAGCGAGGCCGCGCGCCTTCGCCGCGTCCTCGACATGCCGGACGAGGGCCGCGTCGAAGGGCGTCAGCGGCGAGTCCCAGAACTCGGTCACCTCGATGGCGATGCCGCGCGCCGCGGCGAGGCTCGCGGCGGCGGCGCGCAGCCCGGTCTCGATGGTGGCGATGCCGGCGGCGTCGTCGTGGCGCGTGTCCACGCTGAACCAGACCCGGGCGGGGACGATGTTGCGGCTGTCCGGTGCCACCGTCAGCCGCCCGACCGTGGCGCGGCCGTTGCCGCCGGAGGCGAGCGCGACGCGCTCGATCTCCGCGATCAGCAGCGAGGCCGCGACGAGGGCGTCGCGCCGCCCGGCCATGAGGCTGCCGCCATGCGCTTCCTCGCCCGTCACGGTCACGTCGTACCAGCGCTGGGCCAGGGCGTGGGTGACGACGCCGATGCTCGCCCCTTCGCGCTCCAGCAGCGGGCCCTGCTCGATGTGGAGTTCGAGATAGGCGGCGATGTCCTGCAAGCCTCGCGGGTCGCCCTCGCCCTGCCAGCCGATGCGGGCGAGCTCGGCGCCGAAGACGGCGCCGGCGCTGTCCTGCTTCGCCAGGATCTCGGCCTCGGCGAAGAGGCCCATGGCGCCGCCGCTGCCCATCATGGGCGGCGAGAAGCGGGCGCCTTCCTCATTCGTCCAGTTCACCAGCAGCAGCGGCGCCTCGGTCTCCGCCCCCGCCTCGTGCAGGGCGCGCAGCAGTTCGAGGCCGGCGAGCACGCCCAGGATGCCGTCGAACTTCCCGCCCGTCGGCTGGGTGTCGAGGTGGCTGCCGAAGGCGACGGGCTTGCGCGCGGCGTCGCGCCCCTCCCGCCGGATCGCCATGTTGCCCAGGCGGTCCACCGTCACCGTGCAGCCCAGCGCCCGCGCCTGGTCGGCGAGCCAATGGCGCACCCGCCCGTCCTCGTCCGTCAGGGTCTGGCGGTTGCAGCCGCCCTTCGCCGTGCCGCCGATCTTCGCGACCGCCATGAGGTCGGCCCAGAGGCGGGCGCCGCTCAACGGCACGTTGCGCATATCACGCGGCCGGGTCACGCGCGCGCTCCGCGCGCACGATCGGACAGGCATGAGGGCGGCCGATTCACGTGCGCGCTCCGCGCGCACGATCGGACAGGCATGAAGGCGGCCGATTCACGTGCGCGCTCCGCTCGCACGATCGGACGCGGGCTCCACCCCGCACCACTCCGCGATGGCGAGCGCGATGCTGCGCGTGATGCCGTGGATGCTCTCGACGCCGACATTCTCGTCGATGCCGTGAATGTCCACCGCGTCCGGCCCGAACACGGCGCAGGGCGTGTCCCGGTAGAGCACGAAGTGGCGCCCATCCGTCAGGCCCGTCGCCGGGTAGTCGCGCAGCGTGCCGCCGGTGGCTTCCGCGTAGCTGCGCATCGCGAGCTGCACGATGGGCTCCTCCTTCGGGAACACGCAGGGATCGGCCATGAAGCCGCGGAAGGCGAGCTCCACCCTGGCGCCGCGCAGGCGTTCGTGCGTCGCGGCCTTGGCGACCAGCGCCTCGATGTCGGCGCGCACCTGGCGGGCCGTGTTGCCCATCATCACGCCGACGCGCATGCCGATGCGGCAGCGCGTGGCGACGCTGCTGTTCCACTCGCCGCCCTCGATCGTGCCGAAGTTCACGTTGACCGGGTGGTTGATGCCGCGGAAGGCCGCGTGGATGCGCTCCGCCCGGTTCATCTCGGCCTCGTAGTCCTTGAAGGCGCCGGCGATGATGTTCGCGGCCTCGATGGCGTTCACCCCGGCCTGCATCTCCCGGACGTGGGCGGGGCGGCCGCTCACCGTCACCCAGGCCCACACCACGCCGACCTCCGCCGTGTAGAGCCCGTCGAGGCCCGGGCCGGGCTCGGGGATGATGACGGCGTCCGTCTTCGGCAGCGCCAGCATGGTGGCCAGCGCGCCGTTGCCGGTGCACTCCTCCTCGATGACGGCCTGCATCTGAAGCTCGGCCGCGGGCTGCAAGCCGGCACGGCGCAGCGCGTGGAAGGCCATGCAATAGGAGACGATGCCGGCCTTCATGTCGCCCGCGCCACGGCCATAGACGCGCCCGTTGCGCACCTCAGGCGCATAGGGCGGCGAGGCCCACATATCGGCCGCGCCCTCCGGCACCACGTCCACATGGCCCTGCAGCGTCAGCGAGCGTCCCTTCGCCGTCTTCGGGCGGAACACCGCGGCCACGTTGTCCCGCCCTTCGTAGGAGATGAGCGGCGGCGAGAAGCCCGGATGCCCTTCCAGCTTCGCGGGCTCCGTCGGCATGCGGAAGGGCTCGAGGCCGATGTGGCGGTAAAGGCGCTCCATCTCCGAGAGCGCGCCGTGCTCGTTGCCCAGGGTCGAGGGGCAGCGGACGAGGCGGAAGAGCCAGTCCAGCGTCTCGGTCTCGAGGGCGCGGCAGGCGTCGAGGACGGCGCGCCTGGCGCCGGCGTCAAGGGCGGTCATGCCGCGCATCCCAACCCGCCGGGCGGGCGCTGTCCAGGCGGGGCGGGCGTGTCGGGGCCGATCGCGCGCGGCCGGCACGGCCATGGCGTGAACCTGCCGGCAACGACGCGGCGAGCGCCGTTTCCACCCCCGTCGAAACGGCGCTAGCCTGCCGGGATGCTCGCTTTCGAGAACCCGGACGAGGCGTTGCACGCGCCCCGCTTCTTCCTGATGCGCGGCACGGTGCGCCCGAATTTCGAGGTGCCCGACCGCGCCGAATCCCTGCGCGCGGGCCTCGCGCAACTCGGCATCGCCGCGGCGACGGCCGCCCCCGCGACGGAGGAGGATTGCGCCGCGCTGCACAGCCCCGCCTACCTCGCCTTCCTGCGCGACGCGGCGGCCGGCTGGGCCGCCCTGCCCGGGGCGGGGGAGGAGGTCGTGGCGAACATGCACCCCTCGCCCGAGATGCTGGCCCAGGGCGCGACGCTGCCCCGCCATCCCGTGGCGCAGGCGGGCTGGTACATGGCGGATACGGCCTGCCCGATGGGGCCCGGCACCTGGTCCGCCGTGCTCTCGGCCGCGGGCTGCGCGCTGGCCGCGGCCGAGGAGGCGGCGCAGGGCCGCACGGCCTACGCGCTGTGCCGTCCGCCCGGCCACCACGCCTACGCGGCGCGCGCCGGCGGGCATTGCTACGTCAACAACTCCGCCCTGGCGGCGCAGCGTCTGCGGGACCGGGGCGCGCGGCGCGTGGCCGTGCTCGACATCGACAGCCATCACGGCAACGGGACCCAGGGCATCTTCTGGGACCGCGCGGATGTGCTGACCCTGTCCATGCATGGCGACCCGTCCGGCTACTACCCCTGGTTCGTCGGCCACGCGGAGGAACGGGGCGGCGGCATGGGGACGGGCTTCAACCGCAACCTGCCGCTGGCGATGGGCACGGGCGACGAGGGCTGGCTCGCCGCGCTCGAGGCCGCGCTCGAGGAGGTGCGGAGCTTCCGCCCCGACGCGCTGGTGGTGGCGCTGGGCTTCGACGCCTCCGAGCACGAGCCGCTGGCCGCGCTGCGGGTCACGGCGGATGGCTTCGCGCGGGCGGGCGGCATGATCTCCCGCCTGCGGCTGCCGGCCGCCATCTGCCAGGAGGGCGGCTACGCCGTGGATCACCTGGGCGGGCTGCTGGCCCGCTTCCTGACGGGTTGGGGGGACGGCGCATGAGCCCGCTCATTCTCGACACCCATGTGGACATCCGCTGGCCCGAACCGCCCGATTGGCGCGGCGAGACGGCGCAATGCGTGGACGCGCCCAAGATGCGCGCGGGCGGCGTCTCGGCCACGGTCTTCATCGCCTATGTCCCGCAGGGCCCGCGCGACCATGCCGGGCACAACGCCGCCGCGGCGAGGGCCGAGGCGATGCTGCGGCACATCTCCGCCCGCGCCGAGCGCGAGCAGGCCCGCTTCTGCGCGACGCCGGACGCGCTGGAGGCGGCGCACGGCGCGCGGCTGCTCGGCGTACTGTCGGCGGTGGAGAATGGCTATGCCATGGGGCGCGACCTCGGGCGGATCGCGCACTGGCGGGAGCTGGGCGCGATCTACCTGACGCTCACGCATGACGGCCACAACGACCTGGCCGACAGCGCGCGGCCGAAGCCGAAGCTCGGCGACGGGGCGGAGGAGCATGGCGGCCTCTCGCCGCTCGGCCGCGCGGCGCTGGCCGAGATGAACCGCGTCGGGCTGATGGCGGATCTCTCCCACGTCTCGAAGAAGGGGATGCTGGAGGCGGTGCAGCGCTCCCGCGTGCCGGTCGCCGTCACCCACACGGCCTGCGCCGCGCTGTGCCAGCATCCGCGCAACCTCGACGACGAGCAGCTCGACGCGCTGCGCGCCCATGGCGGCATCGCGCAGATCACCGCCGTCCCGTCCTTTCTCCATGCCGCGCCGCCGAACGGCGCGGCGCAGGCGGATGTCGCGCGGCTCGTGGACCATGTGGAGCACGCGGTGCGGCGCATCGGCCTCGACCATGTCGGGATCAGCAGCGACTTCGACGGCGGCGGCGGCGTGCATGGCTGGTCCGACGCCGGGCAGACCGACAACGTGACGGCGGAACTCCAGCGCCGCGGCTATGGCGAGCGCGAGATCGCGCTGCTCTGGAGCGGCAATTTCCTCCGCGTCTGGCGCCAGGTGCTGCGCGGCGCGGGGTGACGCGCCGCCGGGGCATGATCGGCGAAGGCGGAACCGCCGCGGCGGCGAAGCGTCCTCTCACGAGGTGAGACGGCGCGATCCCGTCTTCCGGGATCGCGCCGTCAGGGCAGGCGGTTCGCCGCCCGCCGCTGGTCGTAGCTGGCGGCGTGCAGCCGCGCCAGGTCGTGCAGCGTGGCGTCCACGCCGGCCCGGTGCGCGGCCTCGGCCAGGTAGCCCAGGATGTGCTCGCCCTCGGTGCGGTTGCCCAGCTCGATGTCGCGCAGGAGCGAGGTGGAGTAGCCGCTTCCGGCATCCGAGAAGATGCTGCGGTACTCGGCCAGGAAGCTCTCGGGCATGGGGTGGCCGTGGGCGGCGGCGACGGCGGCGTTGCGCTGAAGGACGGTCAGCAGCAGGTCACGGCCGCCGGCGCGCACGATCTCGCCGACATTGGCGCGCATCAGCACCGTGCCGATGGCGCTGGTGCCGAGGTGGACGAGCTTCTCCCACATGCGCTGCGCGATGTCGGGCACCGCCTTCGCCTCCACGCCGACGGCGCCGTCGAACAGCCGCGCGACGGCTTCGCTGCGCGGCGACGCGCGGCCGTCGAGCTCGCCGAAGGTGATCCAGCGCCAGTCGTTGAACTGGCGGACGGTGCCGTCAGCGGCGAGGTTCGCCTGGATCTTCGCGAGGCCGCCCAGCACCGCGCCGGGCCCGAAGGCCCGCCGCAGCGTCTCGATGTGCGACAGCCCGTTGAGCACGGGCAGCACCACGGCCCCGCCTTCGACCGCGGGGCGGATGGCGGCGATGGCGTCGTCGAGGTCGTAGGCCTTGCAGGACAGCAGCACGAGGCCGAAGCCCGCTTCCGCCGCGGTCGCGACCGCGACGGGGAGGGTGGCGTCGCCGAACGGGCTCTCGATGCGCAGCCCGTCGCGGCGCAGGGTTTCCGCGCGCCGGGCGCGCACCAGGAAGGTGACGTCGCGGCCGGCCTCGGCGAGCCGTCCACCGAAATACCCGCCGAGCGCGCCGGCACCGAGGACCAGGACCTTCATTCCGTGACGTTTCCCAAAATTTCTGCAACATGAGCGTTACACGCGAGGCCTATCTCGGAAAGCATGCGGCGGATCGTCATCACGGCGGCGGCCCTCGGCCTGATCGGGGGGGGCGTCTATCTCTGGGGCCAGCCGGCCCTGGCCAATCTGAACCTGCCCCAGCTGCCCTTCCTGGGCGCCGCTTCGGGCGAGGCCGCCGGGCCGCGCCTGCGCCTCGCCGAGGCGGACCGGGGCACGATCACCGCCGTCGTCTCGGCGACGGGCACGGTGAACCCCGTCGTCTCGGTCATCGTGGGCAGCCAGCTCTCGGGCCAGATCCGGGAATTGCCCGGGGACTTCAACCAGCGCGTCCGGGCCGGCGACGTCCTGGCGCGGCTCGACACCCAGCAGCTGGAGGCGAGCCGCGCCGCGGCCGCGGCCGACGCGCAATCCGCCGAGGCCGCGGTGCTGGTCGCCCGCGCCCAGGCCGAGCGTGCGGCG
>JAIEOO010000240.1 GCA_019750475.1 Acetobacteraceae bacterium
GGCGCGCCGGAAGGCGGCGCGCGCCTCGCGCTGCTGGAGACGTTGCGCGCCGCCGCGCCCTGGCAGCGGCTGCGCCCGGCCGCGCCGGACCATCGCCTGGCCGTCCGCAAGGAAGACTTCCGCGTCCGGCGCTTCCGCGAGAAGGCCGAGAGCACGGCGATCTTCGTCGTGGACGCCTCGGGCTCCGCCGCGCTGCATCGCCTCGCCGAAGCCAAGGGCGCGGTCGAGCTGCTGCTGGCCGAGTGCTACGCGCGGCGCGAGCGCGTGGCGGTCATCGCCTTCCGCGGCAGGGGCGCCGAGCTGCTGCTGCCGCCCACCCACTCCCTCGTGCGGGCGAAGCGCGCGCTGGCCGGGCTGCCCGGCGGCGGCGCCTCGCCCCTCGCGGCCGGGATGGACCAGGCGCTCACGCTCGCACGGCTCGAGCGGCGGGCCGGGCGCACGCCGCTCATCGTCGTGCTGACCGACGGCCGGGCCAACATCGCGCGGGACGGGCAGCAGGGACGGGGGGCGGCCGAGGCCGACGCGCTCGCCGTCGCCAAGGCGCTGCGCGGCGAGCGCTTCCCGCTCCTCGTCCTCGACACCGCCCCGCGGCCGCAACCCTTCGCGGCGCAGCTCGCGGCCGAGGCGGGCGGGCGCGGCATTCCGCTGCCCCAGGCCGGCTCCGCCGCCATGGCGAACGCGGTGCGCGCGGCGGCGCCGACCGGATGAGCGTTTCGCTCGCCATGGATCGCGCTTCGCCTCACGCCGCCATGGCCTCGCTGCCGGCCGACTGGCCCAACCGCGCCGCCAGCCGCTTCCTCCGCGCCGGTGGGCTGCGCTGGCACGTGCAGGTCGCGGGCGAGGGGCCGGCCATCCTGCTGCTGCACGGCACCGGCGCTTCCACCCATTCCTGGCGCGGCCTGCTGCCGGTCCTCGCGCGGCAGCACACCGTCATCGCGCCCGACCTGCCGGGGCAGGGATTCTCCGAGCTGCCGCGGGTGCGCCTGCTGTCGCTCGACGGCATGGCCGAGGCGCTGGCTGCCCTGCTGCGGGAGCTCGGCCCGGCGCCGCGCCTCGTCGTGGGGCATTCGGCCGGGGCGGCGATCGGGGCGCGCATGGTGCTGGACGGCGCCGTGGCGCCGGAGCGGCTCGTCGCGCTGAACGGCGCGCTGATCCCGCTGGGCGGGCTCGCCGGGCAGCTCTTCGCGCCGCTCGCGCGGCTCGCGGTCGCGCTGCCCGGCATCCCGCGCCTCGTCGCCTGGCGCGCGGCCGACCGGCGCGTGGTGGAGCGGCTGCTGCGCGACACCGGCTCCCAGCTCGACGCCGAGGGCGTCGCGCTCTACGCGCGGCTGTTCCGCAACCCGGACCACGTGGCGGCCACGCTGGGCATGATGGCGCATTGGGATCTGCACGCCCTGGCGCGCGACCTGCCCGGGCTGCCCGTGCCGCTCACCCTCGTGGTCGGCCAGCAGGACCGCACCATCCGTCCGACCGAGGCGCGCCGCATCCAGGCGCGCCTGGCCGCGTCCCGCATCCTGGCCCTGCCGGGCCTCGGGCATCTGGCCCATGAAGAGGCGCCCGAAGAGGTGGCCTGCGCGATCCTGGAGGAGCATCCATGACCACCTCGCACGAGGCCGATCTCGCGGCCTGCCGGGAACTTCTCCGCGTCGGCTCGAAGAGCTTCCACGCCGCCTCGCTGCTGTTGCCGCAGCGCGTGCGCGACCCGGCGACGGCGCTCTACGCCTTCTGCCGGCTCGGCGACGACGCGGTGGACCAGGCGGAGGACCCGCTGAAGGGCCTCGCCTGGATGCGGCAGCGGCTGGAGGCCGCCTATGCCGGCGCGCCGTTCGACCATCCGGCCGACCGCGCCTTCGCCCGGACCGTCGAGGCCTATGCCATCCCGCGGGCCCTGCCGGAGGCGCTGCTGGAGGGCTTCGCCTGGGACTCGGCGGGGCGCCGCTACGGCACCTTCGAGGCGCTGCTCGACTACTGCGCGCGGGTGGCGGGGGCGGTCGGCGCCATGATGTCGCTCGTCATGGAGGCGCGCGGCCCGTCCGCGCTGGCCCGCGCGACCGACCTCGGCACGGCGATGCAGCTGACGAACATCGCGCGCGACGTGGGGGAGGACGCGCGCAACGGCCGCCTCTACCTGCCCATGCGCTGGATGCGCGATGCCGGCGTCGAGCCTTGCGGCTTCCTGCGCAACCCGACCTTCACGCCGGCCCTGGCGCAGGTGGTGCGGCGCCTGCTCGAGGAAGCGGACCGCCTCTACCAGCGCGCGGAGCCGGGCATCGGCCTCCTGCCGCGGGATTGCCGCCCGGCGATCCGCGCCGCGCGGCTGATCTACGCGGAGATCGGCGCCCTCGTCGTCGGCAACGGCCATGACAGCGTGACCCGGCGCGCGATCGTGCCCGGCAAGCGGAAGCTCGCCCTGGTGTCGCGCGCCTTCCTGCCGATGCGGGGCGGCCGCGCCGCCTTCGGCACGCCGCCGTTGCGGGCGAACGCCTTCCTGGTCAACGCGGTCCCGGCGCCCGAGCTGCTGCTGGAAGGCATGACGCTGAACGACCGCATCGGCCTCGCCATCGAGGTCTTCGCGCGCGGCCGCGGCGGGGCCTGACGCCCGTCACCGGCAGGCGATCGCCGCGACGCAGGCCATGCCGCGCTGCTGGCACCGGGCGGTGCAGCCGGCGCGATCCGTCGGCGTGAAGGCGGGGTCGCGCGGGTTGGCGCTCCACGGGCCGGGGCAGGCCAACTGGCAGGCGGCCTGAAGCCGCAGGCAGCCCGCGCGCAGCGTCGCGGCGCACGCGCCCCCGGCGTCCGTCGGCGGTCCTTTGGCGGCCGCGCCGGCGAGCGGCGCGAGCGGCAGGGCCAGGAGGAACGGGAGGCTTCGCATGGCGATCATCCTGCGCGACGCGCGTGGCGCGATGATGGTCGCGCGGCGCCCTGCGAAGCGCGCGGAATCCGCGCGCGGCTTGCGCCAACGCAAGGCCCGCCCCTCGGCGGCGGCCTAGCGTGATCCTCGCCGGAGTAGCGAGGGAACGCGGATGCGCATCGTCTTTCTTCACCCGAACTACCACTCCGGCGGGGCGGAGATCGCGGGCAACTGGCCGCCCGCCTGGGTCGCGTATCTCTCGGGCTACCTGCGTGCCGCGGGCTTCAACGACATCACCTTCATCGACGCGATGACGCATCACCTGGACGACAACCAGGTGGCCGACCGGCTGCGCGAGCTGCGGCCCGACGTGGTGGGCGTCACGGCGATCACCCCCGCCATCTACAAGGCCGAGCGCCTGCTCGAGATCGCGAAGCACGAATGCCCGCAGGCGGTGACGGTGCTGGGCGGCATCCACGGCACGTTCATGTACCAGCAGGTGCTGGGCGAGGCGCCCTTCATCGACGTCGTGGTGCGCGGCGAGGGGGAGCAGGTGTTCCTCGACCTCGTCACCGCCATCGCCGAGGGGCGCTGGCCCGCGGACCGCAAGGCGGTGAAGGGGATCGCCTACCTCCAGGACGGGAAGGTGGTGGCGAACGCCGCCGCCCCGCCGATCAAGGATCTCGACCGCATCAAGCCCGACTGGGGCGTGCTGGAATGGGACAAGTACATCTACATCCCCATGGGCACGCGCGTCGCCATCCCCAACATGGCGCGCGGCTGCCCCTTCACCTGCAGCTTCTGCAGCCAGTGGAAGTTCTGGCGCGACTACCGGATCCGGGATCCGCGCAAGGTGGTGGACGAGATCGAGGACCTGGTGCGCAACCACGGCGTCGGCTTCTTCATCCTCGCGGATGAGGAGCCCACCATCAACAAGAAGAAGTTCGTCGAGTTCTGCGAGGCGCTGATCGAGCGGAACCTGCCCGTGCTGTGGGGCATCAACACCCGCGTGACCGACATCATCCGCGACGAGAAGCTGCTGCCCTTCTACCGCAAGGCCGGCCTCGTCCACGTCTCGCTGGGGACGGAGGCGGCGGCGCAGCTCAAGCTCGACCGCTTCAACAAGGAGACGACGGTCGCGCAGAACAAGCGCGCCATCCAGCTGCTGCGCGAGGCCGGCATCGTGACCGAGGCGCAGTTCATCGTCGGCCTCGAGAACGAGACGGTCGAGACGCTGGAGGAGACCTACCAGATGGCCCGGGACTGGAACCCGGACATGGCCAACTGGGCGATGTACACGCCCTGGCCGTTCAGCGACCTGTTCCGGGAGCTCGGCGACAAGGTCGAGGTGTTCGACTACGACAAGTACAACTTCGTGACGCCGATCATGAAGCCGGACGCGATGGACCGCGCCACGCTGCTCGACCGCGTGATGCACAACTACCGCCGCTTCTACATGAACAAGGCCTTCTTCCAGTATCCCTGGACGCGCGACCGGACGCGGCGGAAGTACCTCATCGGCTGCCTCAAGGCCTTCCTGAAGTCGGGCTTCGAGCGGAAGTTCTACGACCTGGGGCGCGTCGGCTACTGGGGGCCGCAATCGAAGAAGAAGGTCCACTTCGACTTCGACACCAGCCGTCAGCGCGGCGAGGCGCGGGACTGGAAGAACGCGCCGCCGCGCAAGGCGCAGGCCCGGCAGGAGAAGCTGATGGCCTGCGGCGGCGGCACCGACGAGCAGCTGAGCGAGGCCGAGATCGAGGCCCGCACCACGAAGCGCACGCCCACGCCCGCCGCGGAGTAGCGCGGGTGGACGGCGTTCTGATGGTGGCGCCGGGACGGATCGGTCCCAACGCCATCACCCGCGTCGCGGAGGTTCTCGCACAGGATCCGCGACGCGGGGCGATCTTCGCCGAGGCCGGCATCGCGCGGCATCTGCTCGCGCCGCCGGACCGGATGGTGGAGGAGGGGGACGTCACCCGCCTCCACGCCGCCCTGCGCGCGCGCCTCGGCGTGCCGCAGGCGCGGGCGGTGGGCCGCCGCGCGGGGGAAGCGACGGCGGCCTACCTGCTCGCGCATCGGATCCCCCGCCCCATGCAGGCCGTGCTGCGCGTGCTGCCGGGCGTGCTCGCCTCCCGCGTGCTGATGGCGGCGATCGGGCGGCATTCCTGGACCTTCGCGGGCACGGCGCGGTTCAGCTGCGACGCCGGCAACCCGACGATCGTGCGGCTGGCGGGCTGCGCGCTCTGCCGCGGGGCGCGGAGCGACGGCCCGCTCTGCGACTTCTACGGCGGCTGCCTCGACGCGCTGTTCCGCCACCTCGTCAGCCCGCGCGCGCGGGCGGTGCAGGTGGCCTGCGCCGCGGCCGGCGACACCTGCTGCGCCTTCCGCATCGGCTGGTAGCTCAGCCGGCGCGGAACTCCTCCGCCCGGAAGCCCTGGGCGTAGAGCAGGCCGCGAAGGTCCGCGTGGTCGAGGCGGTGATGCGCCGCGGCGGCCACCGTGGGCTTGGCGCGGAAGGCGATGCCGAGGCCCGCCGCCTGGAGCATGGGCAGGTCGTTCGCGCCGTCGCCCACCGTCGCCGCGGCGGCGAGGGGGATGCCGAGGCCCGCCGCCACCTCCTTCAGGGTCGAGAGCTTGGCGTCCTTGTCGAGGATGGGCTCGCCCACCTTGCCGGTCAGCTTCCCCTCCGCCACGAGGAGGGTGTTGGAGCGGTGGTCGTGGAAGCCCACGCGCTCCGCCACGCGCGAGGTGAAGAAGGTGAAGCCGCCGGAGACGAGGACGCAGCGCGCCCCATCCGCCCGCATGGTGGCGACGAGTTCGCGCGCGCCGGGCATCAGCTCCGTCGTCGCCCAGGTTTCCTCCAGCGCCGAGACCGACAGGCCCGCGAGCATGCCGACGCGCTCGCGCAGGGCGGCCTGGAAGTCCAGCTCCCCGTTCATGGCGCGGGCGGTGATGGCGGCGATGCGGTCCTTCAGCCCGGCGAAGGCCGCCAGCTCGTCCAGCGTCTCGGTGGTGACGATGGTGCTGTCCATGTCGGCCAGCAGCAGCCTCTTCCGCCGGCCGGCGACGGGCTGGGCGATGAGGTCCAGCGCCTCCCCGGCCAGGGCGTGGCGGGCGGCGGCGACGGCCTGGGCGGCGGCGAGCTCGGTGAAGGGGAGGTCGGCCGCTTCCGCCTCGGCGAGCCATTCGGGCGCGCCGAGCCGGGCGCCGAGGCCGGCGAGCGCGTCACGGGCGGCGGCCAGGTGGCGGGGGTGGAGCGCCCCGGGGCGGGCGATGACGGTGAGCACATGCGGCATGGCGCGCGGTTCCTGCCCGAGGCGCGGCGGGGCGTCCACCCGTGGCGGGTGAACAGGCACCGCTCCCCTGGGCGCTGATCGTGGCGGGCCCGACGACGAGCGGGAAATCGGCCCTCGCGCTCGAACTCGCGCGGCGTCTGGGCGGGACGGTCATCAACGCCGACGCCATGCAGTGCTACCGCGAGCTGCGCGTGCTGACGGCCCGGCCCACGCCGGCCGAGGAGGCCGAGGTGCCGCATCGCCTCTACGGCGTCTGGCCGGCGGCGCGGGCCGGCAGCGTCGCGCTGTGGCGGGACGCGGCGCTGGCGGCGATGCGGGAGGCCGCGCTGCCGATCCTGTGCGGCGGGACGGGGATGTACCTCCGCGCCCTGACCCAGGGCATCAACGCGCTGCCCGACGTCACGCCCGAGGCGCGGGCGGAGGCGCGGCGCCTGCTGGCGGAGATCGGGCCCGAGGCGCTGCACGCCCGCCTCGATGCCGGGACGGCGGCGGGACTGTGCCCCTCCGACAGCCAGCGCATCGCCCGCGCCATGGAGGTGCTGCTCTCGACCGGGCGGGGCCTCGCGGCGTGGCGGCGGGAGACGCCGGTCCTGCCCCCGGCGCCCTGGCGCTTCGCGGGCATCCTGCTCGACCCGCCGCGGGAGGCGCTGCGGGCGGCGATCGGTGCGCGCTGGGCCGCCATGATGGCGGGCGGCGCCCTGGAGGAGGTGCGGGGGCTGCTGGCCCAGGGCCTCGACCCCGCCCTGCCGGCGATGCGCGCCCATGGCGTGCCGGAGCTCGCCGCGCGGATCCGCGGCGAGCTGGACGAGGCGGAGGCGTCCCGCCGGGCGATCGCCAACACCGTGGCCTATACCCGCCGGCAGGCGACGTGGTTCCGCCACCAGGCCTGGGTGGCCCCCGAGCGGCTGCATAGGATCAATGCGCGATTTGCGGGTCTGGCGCAATTTTCGGAAAGTGACTGGCGGCAAATCTTGTCGTTTATTGATGCGGTGCGTTGACGCGCCCTGGCACAGGGCGTAAGCCCCGCGCCTCTCCAGCCATGGAAGACTGACGCCATGTCCGCAACGACCCTTCCCGCGAACCCGACCGACGCCGAACTCCGCCCCGGTGCCGAGGTCGTCCTGCGCGCGCTGAAGGACCAGGGCGTCGAGGTCATCTTCGGCTATCCGGGCGGCGCGGTGCTGCCGATCTACGACGCGCTGTTCCAGCAGAACGCCATCCGCCACATCCTGGTCCGGCACGAGCAGGCGGCGGTCCACGCGGCCGAGGGCTACGCGCGCTCCACCGGGAAGGTGGGCGTGGTGCTGGTGACGTCCGGCCCTGGCGCGACCAATGCCGTGACGGGTCTGGTGGATGCGCTGATGGACAGCATCCCCATCGTCTGCCTGACGGGCCAGGTGCCGACGCACCTGATCGGCAACGATGCCTTCCAGGAGGCCGACACCACCGGCATCACGCGGCCGGCGACGAAGCACAACTACCTCGTGAAGCGCAGCGAGGACCTGGCGAAGGTCGTGCACGACGCCTTCTACGTCGCGCGCAGCGGGCGCCCCGGCCCGGTCGTGATCGACCTGCCGAAGGACATGCTGATCAAGCCGGCACCTTACACCGAGGCGCCGAAGCCCGAGACGCCGCACCGCTCCTACCGCCCGGTGACCGAGCCCGATCCGGCCGCGATCCGCGAGGCCGTGCGGATGCTCAAGCGCTCGGAGCGGCCGATCATCTATGCCGGCGGCGGCGTCATCAATTCCGGTCCCGAGGCGTCCCGGCTGCTGGCGGAGTTCGTGCACCTCACGGGCATGCCCTGCACCAACACGCTGATGGGCCTCGGCGCCTTCCCGGCCTCCGATCCCCAGTTCGTGGGGATGCTCGGCATGCACGGCACCTACGAGGCCAACATGTGCATGTGGCAGTGCGACGTCATGTTGAATGTGGGGGCGCGCTTCGACGACCGCATCACCGGCCGCCTCGACGCCTTCAGCCCGAACAGCCGCAAGATCCACGCCGATATCGACCCCTCCTCGATCAACAAGAACGTGAAGGTGGACGTCCCCATCGTGGGCGATGCCGGCCGCGTGCTCGCGGCGCTGCTCGAGGCCTGGCGGCAGGACGACACGCCCGTCGCGAAGGACGCGCAGGTGGCGTGGTGGCGGCAGATCGACCAGTGGCGGGCGATCCACTGCCTCGCCTACAAGCAGGACCCCGCGCCGTCCGCGATCATCAAGCCGCAGCATGCGGTGAAGCGCCTGTTCGAGATCACGCGGGCGACGGGCCGCGACGTCATCGTCTCGACCGAGGTGGGCCAGCACCAGATGTGGGCGGCGCAGTACATCGGCTTCGAGAAGCCCAACAAGTGGCTGACCTCGGGCGGTCTCGGCACCATGGGCTACGGCCTGCCGGCGGCGATGGGCGCGCAGATCGCCAACCCCGACGCGCTCTGCATCGACGTCGCGGGCGAGGCCTCGATCCTGATGAACATCCAGGAGATGGGGACGCTGGCGCAGTACCGGCTGCCGGTGAAGGCCTTCATCCTCAACAACGAGTACATGGGCATGGTGCGCCAGTGGCAGGAGCTGCTGCATGGCGGCCGCTACTCCGAGAGCTACAGCGACGCGCTGCCCGACTTCGTGCGCCTCGCCGAGGCCTTCCACGCCAAGGGGCTGCGCGCGACGAACCTCGGCGAACTCGACGGCGTGATCCACGAGATGCTGGCGCATCCCGGGCCGGTCATCGCCGACATCTGCGTCGCGAAGGACGAGAACTGCTTCCCGATGATTCCGTCGGGGGCCGCGCACAACGAAATGATCCTGGGGCCGGACCAGGAGAAGAACGCCGCCGCCGTCACCGACGAGGGCAAGGTGCTGGTTTGATTTTCCCGCCCTCAGACGCCGGGCGCGGCCTGCGGCCGCTTGGCTTCGCGCCGCGGCTGGCGCGCTGAGGGTTCGGTTGGTTTGGGCGCGCCGGCCGCATGCGCGGCCGGATCCTCGCAGGGCGCCGCCTGTCTGGGATTGGAAGACATGTCTGGGATGAACACGCGCACGGCCACCATCGCCGTGCTGGTGGAGAACGAGGCGGGCGTGCTGGCGCGGGTCATCGGCCTGTTCTCCGGCCGCGGCTACAACATCGAGAGCCTCACCGTCGCGCCGGTGGACGAGCACGGGCGCCTGTCGCGCATCACCATCGTGACCAACGGCACGGACATGGTGATCGAGCAGATCAAGGCGCAGCTCGATCGCCTCGTGCCGGTGCACAAGGTGAGCGACCTAACGCTGGAAGGCCCGCACCTGACGCGCGAACTCGCCTTGGTGAAGGTGGTGGGCAAGGGCGAGCACCGGGTGGAGGCGCTGCGCCTGGCCGACGCCTTCCGCGCCCGCGTGGTGGACGCGACGACGGAGAGCTTCGTCTTCGAGATGACGGGCAATGCCGAGAAGATCGACGCCTTCCTGGGGCTGATGCGGCCGCTCGGCCTCGCGGAGGTCTCGCGCACCGGGGCGGTGGCGATCATGCGCGGGCGGGCCGCGCTGGCGGTTTAAGGGCGCGCCGCGGTGGGCGCCGGCGACACCAACGACGACGCCCTTCCCGTGGCGGTTCGGCTCGACGCGCTGCTGCGCCTGCAGCTGGAGGAGCAGAACCAGTCGCGCCACCACGACAACATGCGGGACCGCGCGCTCGGCAACCTGTTCCTCGTCATCGCCGCGCTGCTGGCGATCATGGGCGCGATGTACCAGGCGAAGCTGGAGGACAACCCGACCATCTTCCTCGCCGGCAAGTTCCTGTTGCCGCTGGTGATGACCGGCTTCGGGGTGATCGGCTGCGCGCTGTCGCTGCGGCACTCCCTCCACGCCTCGCGCCATTGGCGCCTCGCGCGGGTGTACCGGGAGGAGGCGCTGCGGCTGATCGACGGCGGGCAACCGGGGTCGAGGCACGTCGCGCGCAAGCGTGGCTGGGTGAGCCGGGCGTTTGCCCGCTCGAGCTGGGCGGCGCGCAGGATGGAACGCTGGGACTACACGACCGGCGGCGTCGGCACCTGGATCATGTGGCTGGCCCTGCCGGCGCTCATGACGCTCGCGGGCATCACGCTGTTCGTCGCGGCCGTCGTCAGCGATTGGCGGGACACCGAGCAGCCGCCCCGGCCCACGGATGTGCGCGTGATCGTGGATCCCGACCCGGCGCAGCCGCTCCGCCGCCGGCCCTTCGACCCGCCGCGGACGACAGCCCCGTCGGCCGCGAGCGAGCCGGGCGCACCGGCACCACAGGGGGCGACGCCGTGAAGCCGCAACTTGTCCGCGGGTGGCAGGTTCCGGAGGCTGATCGGCCAGGAACCCCCGCCATGCGCCTCTTCGCCTGCGACAACTGCGACAACCTGCTGCACTTCGAGAACGTGAAGTGCGAGTCCTGCGCCGCGCCGCTCGGCTTCCTGCCGGACCTCGGCAGCCTCTCCGCCCTGCGGGAGGAGGAGGGCGCGCTGCGCGCCGCGGCCGACCCCGCGAACCGGCCCTGGAAGCGCTGCGCCAACGCTGCCTACGACGCCTGCAACTGGCTGCTGCCCGCGGGCTCCGACACCGAGTACTGCTCGGCCTGCTGCCACAACCGCACCGTGCCGGACCTGACGCTGGCCGCGAACCTGCCGCTCTGGCGGCGGATGCAGTTCGCCAAGCACCGGCTGGTCTACTCGCTCGACCGGATGGGGCTGCCGCATCCCTGCCGGGCGAAGGGTTCCGACACCGGCCTCGCCTTCGACGTGCTGGCCGACCCCGACGACCCCGCGGCGCCGCGGGTGATGACCGGCCATGACGAGGGGCTGATCACGCTGGCGCTGGCCGAGGCCGACGACGCCGAGCGCGAGCGGCGCCGCACCGAGATGGGCGAGCCCTACCGCACGCTGCTCGGCCATTTCCGGCACGAGGTCGGGCACCACTACTGGAACCTGCTGGTCCGCGACGCCGGGCGGCTCGAGGAGTGCCGCGCCGTCTTCGGCGACGAGCGCGGCGATTACGGCGAGGCGCTGAAAGCCCATTACGCCAGGGGCGCCTCCGACGACTGGCGCGGCCGCTTCATCAGCGCCTACGCCGCCGCGCATCCCTGGGAGGACTGGGCCGAGAGCTGGGCCCATTACATGCACATCCAGGACAGCGTGGAGATGGCCGAGAGCCTCGGTCTGCACATCCGCCCGCGGCTCGACGCGACGGGGGACCTGAGTGCCCGCATCCGCCTCGACCCCTACGCGGAGCGGGACTATGGCCGCGTCATGGCCGCCTGGGCGCCCTTGACCGTCGCCGTGAACAGCCTCAACCGCTGCATGGGCACGCCCGACGCCTATCCCTTCGTGATGTCGGAGGCGGTCGTGGCCAAGCTGCGCTACATCCACGGCCTGGTGCAGGCCGAAGGGAACGCCACCACCGCCGCCGCAGCCTGACCCGCGGGGCCCCAACCGGAGAGAGAAGAATGCGCGTTTACTATGACCGCGATGCGGACGTGAACCTGATCAAGGCCAAGAAGGTCGCGGTCATCGGCTTCGGCAGCCAGGGCCACGCGCACGCCATGAACATGCGGGATTCCGGCGTGAAGGACGTCGTCATCGGGCTGCGCCCGGGCGGCTCCTGGAAGAAGGCCGAGGCCGCCGGCTTCCAGGTGATGTCGCCGGCCGACGCGGCGAAGTGGGCGGACGTCGTCATGGTGCTGACGCCGGACGAGCTGCAGGGCGACCTGTACCGCGACCACCTGCACGCCAACCTGCGCCCGGGCGCGGCCATCGCCTTCGCCCACGGCCTCAACGTGCACTTCAACCTGATCGAGCCGCGCCCCGACGTGGACGTGTTCATGATCGCGCCGAAGGGCCCCGGCCACACCGTGCGCGGCGAGTACCAGAAGGGCGGCGGCGTGCCCTGCCTCGTCGCCGTGCACCAGAACCCCTCGGGCAACGCGCTGGAGATCGCGCTCTCCTACGCCTCCGCCGTGGGCGGCGGGCGCTCGGGCATCATCGAGACGACCTTCAAGGAAGAGTGCGAGACCGACCTGTTCGGCGAGCAGGTCGTGCTGTGCGGCGGCCTCGTGGAGCTGATCAAGGCCGGCTACGAGACGCTGTGCGAGGCCGGCTACGCCCCCGAGATGGCGTATTTCGAGTGCCTGCACGAGGTGAAGCTGATCGTGGACCTGATCTACGAGGGCGGCATCGCCAACATGAACTACTCCATCTCCAACACGGCCGAGTACGGCGAGTACGTGACCGGCCCGCGCATCATCACCGCCGAGACCAAGGCCGAGATGAAGCGCGTGCTGGAGGACATCCAGAGCGGCAAGTTCGCGCGCGACTGGATGCTGGAGAACAAGGTGAACCAGGCGAGCTTCAAGGCCACGCGCCGCCGCCTCGCCGAGCACCCGATCGAGCAGGTGGGCGAGAAGCTCCGCGGCATGATGCCCTGGATCAAGAAGAACCAGCTCGTGGACAAGAGCCGGAACTGAGCCCGGCTCCTCGAGCCAGGATCGGGCCGCCGCGGGGAACCGCGGCGGCCTTTTTCGTCGGGGCTTGATCCTGGCCCCGGGCGGGCCACGTCCGGCCGCGTCAGCGCCCGAGCCGCGTCCGCGCGCAGGGGCGCCGGAAACTCAAGAAACCAGAAATTCAAAACCCGCCGGCGGTCAGCGGACCTGCACCATCACCTCGTTCGGGCTCATGCCGCGCGCCGTCGCGTTCACGGTGCGGATGCGGTTGGCCGGCACGCCCGCGTCGATCAGCGCCTGGCGGACGGCCTGGGCGCGGCTGCGGGCCATGGCGCGGTCCTCGCGGCCGGCATGGGTCGCGATGGTGACGCGGGAGCGGCGGTTGGCCATCAGCCGCTCGACCACGGGGCTCAGCTGCTCCTGGTTGGCCTGGGTCAGCGTGTCGCCGTCGAAGTTCAGCGTCGCGCTGCGGCCGTCGCCGCGCGGCATGGGGGCGGGGGCCGGGGCCGGCGGCGGCGAGGGCGCCATCATGGGCGCGGGCGGCGTCGCGGCCATCTGCGGGCCGCGGGGCATGGGATCCTGGGCGCAGGCGGCCAGCAGGCCGACGAGGCCGAGGCCGGTGAGGCGAAGCGTGTTGCGCAAGGCGGAAGTCTCCTCAACCATCGGGATGGAACGCGCGCGGGCGCGCCCGATTGCAACGGCATGGCTTCGCGATGGTTTGCGCCCAGCCTCATCTGCGTTACGGCAGCGCCGACGCATTCGGGGGACGCCACCATGGCCATGATGCCCATCGCGCGCCGCGCGCTGCTCGGTTCGGCGCTCGCCCTGCCGGCCCGCGCCTTCACCGACCGGCCGATCCGCCTCGTCCTCGGATTCCCGCCGGGGACCGGGCCGGACCTCGTCGCGCGGCAGCTCGCCGACGGGCTGCGCGAGGCCTTCCCGGCCGGCGTCGTGGTGGACAACCGGCCGGGCGCCGGCGGCCACATCGCCGCGCAGGAGGTGGCGCGCGCCGCCCCGGACGGCACGACGCTCCTGCTGGGGGAGGTGGGGCAGCTCGCCATGGCGCCCTCCACCCATGCCCGCATTCCCTACGACCCGGCGCGGGACTTCGCCCCGGTGGCGGAGGCGGCCTCGATCGACTTCGCCTTCGTCGTGCCGGCCGCCCACCCGGCGAACGACCTCGCGGGCTTCGTGGATGGGGCGCGTGGGCAGGGCCAGGTCTTCATGGCGACCTTCGGCGCCGGCACGCCCGGCCATTTCGGCGCGAGCCTGCTGGCCGGGGGCGGGCGCTTCGACGGGGAGGCGGTGCATTTCCGCTCGACCGGCGAGGCGATGACGGCCGTGCTGAACGGCCAGGTGCAGGGGATGTTCGGCACCATCGCCCTCGTCGCGCCGCATGTGCAGGCGGGGCGGGTGAAGGCGCTGGCCGTCACGGGTGGCACGCGCGCCGCGCTGCTGCCGGCGGTGCCGACGGTGGCCGAGGCGGGACGGCCCGACCTCGCCTTCGAGGCGTGGTTCGGCCTGGTGGCGCCGGCCGCGACGCCGGCGCCGGTGCTGGCCGCGCTGGAGGCCGCGGCGCTGCGGACGCTGGCCAACCCGCAGCTGCGCACGCGCTTGCAGGAGACGGGCTTCCGCGTCGCGCCCAAGGGCCGGGCGGAGTTCGGCGCCATGATCGAGGCGGAGACCGCCCGCTGGGCCGAGGTGGTGCGCGCGACGGGCTTCCGCGCGATCGAATAGGTCAGAGCTGGAAGAGGCGGAGGATCACCGCCTCCGGCCGCCGCTCGCCCAGGCCCAGGAACAGGTGCCGTGTCAGGAAGGCGTGGGCGGGGGAGGGCGTCTCGAAGACCGGGCTCGTGCGGAAATAGACGCGCTCGGGCGGCACCGGCTCGCCCCGCAGCAGCCGGGCCATGTCTTCGGGCGCGGCGTGGCGCAGGCCGCGATTGGCCACATAGACGAGGGTCCCGTCATCGAGGCGCAGCGCGTAGCGCGCCTCGATCTCGGCGACGCCGTCGGCGCGGATGAGCTGGAAGTCGGCGCCGCCCGGCAGCACCTCGCCCGAGAGGCGCGGCCCGGTCACGCGCCCGCCCAGGATGGGGATGACGCGCCGCTCGCCCAGGGCGCCGGCGCCCACCAGGAGGGGCGGTCCCACGGCGATCTGCAGCTCCGCCACGAATTCCGGGCGCGGGGCTTCCATGACGGCTCTCCCTTGATGCGCCTCAACGCCGCGGCGCCGGGCTTCTCCTACCGTCACGGCCAACGGAAGGGGAGGAGGGACGGGCCATGTCCACGACCACGGCGGCGACGGCGCCGCGTCTCAACGCGAAGCTGGTCGCCTTCGGGCTAGCGCTCGCGGCCATGCTGGCCTTCGCCTTCCTGCCGCCCTTCGCCGGCCTGCCGGTGGCGGGGCAGCGGGCCATCGCCATCCTGGTCTTCGCGGTGGTGCTGTGGGTGACCGAGGCGGTGGATGGCAGCGTCAGCGCCGTGCTGATCGCCGCCGCCATCATCCTGCTGATCGGCACGGCGCCCGACCTGCAGAACCCGGCGCGGACCATCGGCCTGGCCCGCGCGCGGGACCTCGCCATCGCGGGCTTCGCCAACAACGCCGTGGTGCTGGTGGGCGCCGCGCTGGTCTTCGCCGCGGCGGTGACGGCGACCGGGCTCGACCGGCGGATCGCGCTCGCCACGCTCTCGCGCGCCGGATCGGGGGCGAAGGGGGTCTTCGCCGGCTCCGTCGCCGTGGGCATCCTGCTGGCCTTCCTGGTGCCCTCGGCGACGGCGCGGGTCTCGGCCGTGGTGCCGATCATCCTCGGCATCATCGCGGCCTATGGCATCCCGCGGGATTCGCGGCTGGCGGCGCTGCTGATGATCGGCTCGGCGCAGATCTGCTCGGTGATGAATGTGGGCGTGCTGACGGCGGCGGCGCAGAACGCGACCATGCTGGGCTTCACCCAGCGTCTGCTCGGCGCCTCGGTCACCTGGTTCGACTGGCTGGTCGCGGCGCTGCCCTTCTGGCTGATCATGGTGCCCGTCGTCGCCGTCATCCTCTGGCGCAGCCACCGGCCAGAGGTGCAGCGGATCGAGGGCGGCACGGAGGGGCTGCGGGCGCAGCTCGCGCAGCTCGGCCCCATGACGGGCCCGGAGTGGCGGACGCTCGCCGTCGGGCTCGGGCTGCTGCTGACCTGGGCGACGGAGGGGCGGCTGCATTCCCTCGACACGGCCAGCAGCACGATCATCGCCATCGCGCTGCTGCTGCTGCCGGGCATCGGGGTGATGAGCTGGAAGCAGGTGCAGGCCTCGGTGCCCTGGGGGACGCTGGTGCTGTTCGGCGTGGGCGTGGCGCTCGGCACCGTGCTGGTGACGACGCGGGGCGCGCCGTGGCTCGCCGGGCTGATCGTGGACGGCTTCGCGCTGCGCAGCGCCACGCCCTTCGTGATCGTGGCCGTGATGGCGGCCTTCCTGATCGTCGTGCATCTCGGCTTCGCCTCGGCCACGGCGCTGGCGGCCGCCTTCATCCCGATCGTGATCTCGGTGTTGCAGGAGGTGTCGCGGGCCGGCGTGCCGGTGAACGTGCTGGGGGTGACGATGATCCTGCAATTCACCGTCAGCTTCGGCTTCATGCTGGTGGTGAACGCGCCGCAGAACCTCGTCGCCTACGGGACGGGGGCCTTCACGGGGCGCGACTTCTCGCGCTCGGGCGTGCTGATCACGCTGGCGGGCTACGCCACGGTGCTGCTGCTCGCCGCGACGTGGTGGGACTGGCTGGGCTGGATGCGCGGCTGAATCGAAGGCGCGGGAAACTGCGTTTCCTGTGCCGGGGGGGCGGGCCCCCCGCGAACACTGGGTTGGCGCGGGGGGCGGCGCCCCCCCGCGGTCACGTCACTGGCAGGCCAGGCACTCTTCGTAGTTGGTCGTGTTGGCGACCGGCGCAGCCACCGCGGCCTTCTGCGCGCTGGTCGGGATCGCCACCGCCTTCTCGCTGATCGCGTCCGCGCGCTGGATGGAGAGCGAGCGGCAGTAGTAGAGCGACTTCACGCCCTTCTTCCACGCCATCATGTGGATCTGGTGCAGGTCCCGCTTGTGGACGTTGGCCGGCAGGAAGACGTTCAGCGACTGCGCCTGGCAGATATAGGGCGTGCGGTCCGCCGCGTGCTCGATCACCCAGCGCTGGTCGAGCTCGAAGGCGGTCTTGAAGGTGTCGCGCTCGTCCTGGGTCAGGAAGTCGAGGTGCTGCACCGAGCCCTTGCTGGTGGTGATGCTGTTCCAGGTCTCGGTGTCGTCGCGGCCGTACTTCGCCAGCACCTTCTTCAGGTACGGGTTGCGCACGATGTAGGAGCCCGAGAGCGTCTTGTGGTTGTAGACATTGGCCGCGATCGGCTCGATCCCCGGCGAGGCGCCGCCGCAGATGATGGAGATGGACGCCGTCGGCGCGATCGCCATCTTGTTGGAGAAGCGCTCCATGAAGCCGTACTCGGCGGCGTCGGGGCAGGGCCCGCGCTCCTCCGCGAGGAGCCGGGAGGCGACGTCCACCTGCTCCTTGATGTGCTTGAACATCCGGCGGTTCCAGGACTTCGCCACCACGCTCTCCCAAGGGACGTTCATCGCCTGGAGGAAGGAGTGGAAGCCCATCACGCCGAGGCCGACCGAGCGCTCCCGCATGGCGGAGTAGCGGGCGCGCGCCATGCTGTCGGGCGCGGTGTCGATGAAGTTCTGCAGCACGTTGTCGAGGAACCGCATCACGTCGGTGATGAACAGCGGGTCCTTGTGCCACTCGAACCAGGTCTCGAGGTTGAGCGAGGAGAGGCAGCACACGGCGGTGCGCTGCTCGCCATGCTGGTCGAGGCCGGTCGGCAGCGTGATCTCCGAGCAGAGGTTCGAGGTCTTCACCTCGAGGCCGGCGAGCTTGTGGTGCTCCGGCCGGGCGCGGTTCACGTGGTCGGAATAGACGATGTAGGGCTCGCCGGTCTCGATGCGGGCCGTGAGGATGCGGATCCAGATGGAGCGCGCCGAGACGGTGCGCACCACGGAGTGGTCCTTGGGCGAGGTCAGCGCCCAGGATTCGTCGGCCTCGACCGCGCGCATGAAGGCGTCCGAGATTAGGATGCCGTGGTGGAGGTTCAGCGCCTTGCGGTTCGGGTCGCCGCCGGTGGGGCGGCGGATTTCGATGAACTCCTCGATCTCCGGGTGGGAGACGGGGAGGTACACCGCGGCCGAGCCGCGGCGCAGCGAGCCCTGCGAGATGGCGAGGGTGAGGCTGTCCATCACCCGGATGAAGGGCACGATGCCCGAGGTCTTGCCGTTCTGGCCGACCTTCTCGCCGAGGGAGCGGAGGTTACCCCAGTAGGAGCCGATGCCGCCGCCCTTGGAGGCGAGCCAGACATTCTCGTTCCAGAGGCCAACGATGGATTCGAGGCTGTCATTGGCCTCGTTCAGGAAGCAGCTGATCGGCAGGCCGCGCGTCGTACCCCCGTTCGACAGCACGGGCGTGGCCGGCATGAACCACAGCTTCGAGATGTAGTCGTAGATGCGCTGCGAATGGGCCGCGTCGTCCCCATAGGCCGAGGCCACGCGGGCGAAGAGATCCTGGTAGCTCTCGCCCGGCATCAGGTAGCGGTCGTCGAGCGTTGCCTTGCCGAAATCGGTCAGCAGCGCGTCGCGCGACCGGTCCACCTGAACCTGGTGATGGCCTGCAAGCTGTACGGCGTCGAACACGGCAGTCCCCCTGGTATCCCCCGGCCGCGGATCATGCCGGGGATGAGGTCTCGCTTCAACATCTTGCGTCCGCCTGCTCACAACACACCACATACAGTGGCAGTTGCGACACAGCCGTCATGTGCCTGACACCGGTTCGACTCGCGGCCGCAGTGCCATGTTCTATGGGTGTTCTGGTGTCGCGTTCAAGCTCGGGATCGCCCGGCGCCATTCCTCTGGCACGGGGCAGGGGTGCGGCGCACCGCGATTCGGCGGCCGTCCCCGATCTTCACGGGATTCACAGGCGGCGGCCGACGCCGTCCGGGTGCCGCACGGGCACGCCGGACGCGGGTCCCATCGGGGGTGCCGGCTCTGCCCGGACCCGCGAGGCGGACCGGGCGGCGGGGCTGCCCGCGACGGACCTGCCGACGCGTCTCCTTCGGACCGGGGGGGCGTCACCTGGACGGGGCGCCGTCCTGCGGGCTCGGCGACCGCTCGGCGGGCGCGGGTTGGTCCTCCACCGGGCGCAGGAGTGGCGGATCGGCCTCGGGCAGCCAGAGGAACACGGTCGTGCCCAGGCCCGGCCCCGCGCTGTCGAGGAGCAGGCCGCCCCCCGCGCCGCGCACGAAGGCGCCCACGCTCGACAGTCCGAGGCCGGTGCCACGGCCGGCGGGCTTCGTCGTGAAGAAGGCATCTGCCGCCCGCTGGAGCGTCCGGCGGTCCATGCCGATGCCGGCATCGATGACCGAGATCCGGGCATAGGCGCCGGGCACCAGCTCCGCCGGATGAAGATCGCCCTCGTCCACCCGCTCCGGCGCGACCGCGAGGCGGATGGTGCCCCCCGCCGGCATGGCATCCCGCGCGTTGAGCGCCAGGTTGAGGAGCGCCGCCTCGAATTCGGCGGCATCGCCCCGGACGCGGCACGGCAGCCCGGCCGGGATCGGATCGACCGTCACCGGCCAGGAGGCGCCGAGCGCCGCCGAGAGGAGCCCGGCCGCCTCCTTCAAGGCCTCCGCCACGTTGAGCGTCGGGTTCTCCCCGCTCTCCTCCCGCCCCCGGCGAGCCGCGCGCATCATCCGATCGGTCAGGCTGGCGGTCCGGCCGGCGGCCTCGTTCAGCATGCCGAGCAGGGCGTCGGCGCGGTCGCTCTCGCCGCGCGCCAGGGCCTGGCGGATCAGGCTCGTTCCGCTCTGCACCGACAGGGCCATGTTGCGGACATCGTGCGCCACGCCCGCGGTGAGCTGCCCCATCACCGTCAGGCGCTCGCTCTGGCGCAGCCGCGCCTCGGCCGCGCTGTGCGCCTCGGCCGCCCGCCGCAGCCGCCGCGACGCCACCCCGGTGAGGCCGAGCAGGAGCAGGGACGCGGCGGCGGAGACGGCGCCCAGCGTCTGGAGGCGCCAGAGCCAGATCTGCCGCGGGCCGTCGGGATGCTGCCCATAGATCACCACCACCGGCACGAGCGGGAGATGGCGCAGGCCGTAGAGGCGTTCGATCCCGTCGCTCGGCGAACGCTCCCGGACGATCGCGATCCGCCCCACCGCCGCCGCGGAGGCCGTCGCCTGCTGCAGCCGCGAGAGGGACCCCGGGTCCACCTGCTGCCGCGCGGGCGCGGCATCGCGCGGCAGGGAGGGGTGGCGCAACAGCGTTCGTCCATCGGAGCGGACGAAGAGCACCACGTCGCCCGGGTGTTGCAGGAGATGCTCGTAATGCCGCGTCAATTCGTTGACGCGCAGCGTGGCCCAGAGCGTGCCGCCATCGGGCCAATCATCCGGCCCGCGGCGCGGGCGGCTGTAGGGGATGACCGAGAGCCCGCCGACGCGCGTGACGATGGGCTCGCCCACGAACGGCCCCGCGGCGGCCGGGTTGGCTTGCGCGCGCACATAGTCGCGGTCGAGGAGCTGGACCGCCGGCGGAGGGAAGGGGGCGCTCGAGACCTGCACCTGGTTGCCCTGCGGATCGACCATGCCGATGCCGCCGCGCCCGCCCGTGGCCCGCTGGAGGTCCCGCAGGTGGGCGGCGAGCTCCTCGCTCCGGGCGATTTCGGCCCAGTCCAGGCCACGGGTCGCGCGCTCGACGGCTTCGAGGAGGATGTCCTGGGTCTCGAAGGCGCGCAGCGCATGCTCGTGCAGCACCGCGACCGTCCGTTCGAGGCGCTCCACCGCTTCGGCCTGCACGCTGCGCCACGACCACCAGGCGCCGCCCATGAAGAGCAGGGCCGGCAACGCGATGGCGGCCAGCCAGAGCGGCCACAGCGCAGCCCGGGTCGCGAACCGTCGGGCGTCCGTGCTGTGGGACCAGGCGATCATGACGCGAGGATTGCCGAATCGAAGGGTTCCACCAAGCAGGAGCCTCGCCGGACGCTCGCGGCAGGGCCCGCCGCCGCGCCAGGCCGGCGGTGCCGATGCGCGGTGGTCCTGAGCGGAGGCGCGCCCGCGACCCGGCCCGGCGTGCCGGC
>JAIEOO010000007.1 GCA_019750475.1 Acetobacteraceae bacterium
CGGCGGCTGGTCGCCGTCCGTGGCGGCCGCGCTGTCGAGCGGGGCCGCCGTGTGCATCACGCCGGCCTCGGCCTCCGGCAGGCCCTCGGGGCTCTCGGTGGCGGCGACGCCATCGGTCTCCGCGGCGCCGGCGTCGGCGGGGGACGGATCGGCCGAGGAGGCGCCGCCCTCGTCCTGGCGCGGTCCGCGGCGGCGGTCCCGGCGCTGGGAGGCGGCCTGGGCACGCCGCTCCTCCTCCTCCTCTTCCTCGCGCGCCTCGGCGGCCTGGGCCGCGAGCAGCCTTTCGCGATCGGCGACGGGGATCTGGTAGTAGTCGGGATGGATCTCGCTGAAGGCGAGGAAGCCGTGCCGGTTGCCGCCGTATTCGACGAAGGCGGCCTGCAGGCTGGGTTCGACCCGGACGACCCGGGCGAGATAGATGTTCCCCTTCAAGGGCAGCCTGTTGGCCGCCTCCAGGTCGAATTCGTCAACGCGGGAACCATCCATCACGACCACCCGGGTTTCTTCCGGATGGGCCGCGTCGATCAGCATACGCTTGGTCATGTATCGGGTGCTCCGCACCGCGGCAGGCCGGGGACGAGGTCCGGGGCAAGGCGCGGCGGAAAAGGGGGAAGGGTTCCGGGCGCGCGAGCGGGTGCGGCGATGTCGCAAGCATGCGGCGAACCCCTCCTCTCGTCCCGTGGGCCGCGCCAATCCGGGACATCCGGAGAGGCCGCGCGCCCGAAGCGCTGCGCCCCCGCGATGGCGCGCCGCCGCGGCGCGAGGCGCCGCGGGGCGGACGACGTGAGGCCGGCGGAGCGCGCGCCTCCCGTCCTGCGGGACGGGGCGCCGCTGCCGCGACCGCCGGGCCTGGGACGGAACATTCGCGCGCCGGATGCACCGCTCGGCGATCCGCCATCTGCGATGCCACGCCATGCGAGGACACTCATTCCGCCACGGGCCTGTCGCCGGGGCACGGAACCATACCCAGGCCTCCACCCCCCCACAAGGCCGGCCCCCGGGCGGCCGGGGCGGTGCATGGCCAAGCATGCACACCGCGCAGGCGACATGCATCCCGGTTCGGCAGCCATGCGCGCATTTTCCCGCCGCCACGCCAGGGTTTGCGCTATATCGGGATGTCTTCGCGATGGGGGTCGCGAAACGCATGCGGGGATCAGACCAACCGACGGCGCTCCGCCGTCGCGGATTGCTTCTGGCGATCGGGGCGGCCGCGCTGCCCGCGCCGGCGCTCGCCCAGGGGGCCGCGCGCCCGCGGCTGCCCCTCGTCGTGCTCGATCCCGGCCATGGCGGGCGGGACCCGGGGGCGATCGGGGCGGCCGGCACGCAGGAGAAGCAGGTCACCCTGGCCCTGGCCCTCGACATCCGCCGCGCGCTCGAGGGCGCCGGGCGCTGCCGCGTCGCGCTGACGCGCAGCGGGGACAGCTTCGTGCCGCTGAAGCGCCGGGTGGACATGGCCCGCGAGCGCGAGGCGGCGCTTCTCCTCTCGATCCACGCCGATGCCGCCCCGCGCGAGCACGCCGCCCAGGCCCGGGGCGCGAGCGTCTACACCCTGTCCGAGACGGCCTCGGACCCGCTCGCCGCCGCCCTCGCCCGGCGCGAGAACCTCGCCGACCGCGCGGGCGGGCTCCGGCTGCCCTCCGTCAGCCCGGAGGTGCAGCGCATCCTCCTCTCGCTCATGCGGCAGGAGACGCGGGCCGGGTCCGAGCGGCTGGCGCGGCTCGCGGTCAACGCGCTCGACGACGACGTGCCCCTGCTGCGGCAGCCGCTGCGGCGCGCGGGGTTCGTCGTGCTGAAGGCGCCCGACGTGCCCTCGGCCCTGGTGGAGTGCGGCTTCCTGTCCCATCCGACCGACGAGGCCGCGCTGCGGCAGCCCCGGCACCGCGCCCGCATCGCCAACGCGCTGACCGAGGCCGTGCACGGCTTCCTCGGCCGGCGCTCCCTCGCGGCTCGCGACGACGATGCGCGCCTCGGCTGACGGCAGCCCCAAGCGCCACCGCCGCGTTGACATGGGTGCCCCCGCGATCCTGCCCACATCCGGGCATGATCCCCTGGTATAGAGTAGGCCAATGACGACCGATCCCGCCCGCACCCGGCTTGGCGCAACAGGCCCCGAGGCGGCCGATGCCGCGCCGGCGGACGCCGCCCCCGCCCCGAAGCCGGCCCGCCCCCGCGCGCGGCGCAGCCTCATCGGCATGACGATGCGCGCCGGCCTCATCCTGCTGGGGGTTGGCGTGGTGGGCGGTGGCGTGGCGGGCTATGGCCTCTACCGCAGCCTCTCGGCCGACCTGCCGGCCTATGCCTGGCTCGCCGACTACGCGCCGCCGCAGATGTCGCGCATCTACGCCGCCGACTCGCGGCTGATGGCCGAGCTCGCGGCCGAGCGCAGGGTCTTCGTGCCGATCGAGGCGATTCCGCGCCGGCTGCAGCTCGCCTTCGTCTCGGCCGAGGACCAGAACTTCTTCGCCCATGGCGGGGTGGATCCGGCGGCCATCGCGCGCGCGGCCGTCACCAACCTCCAGCAGATGGGCACCGGGCGCCGCATGATCGGCGCCTCGACCATCACGCAGCAGGTCGCGAAGAACATGCTCGTCGGCAGCGACCGCACGCTGCTGCGCAAGGCGCGCGAAGCCCTGCTCGCCGTCCGGCTCGAGGACGCCCTGCCGAAGGAGCGCATCCTCGAGATCTACCTCAACGAGATCTTCCTGGGCTTCCAGGCCTACGGCGTCGCCGCCGCCGCGCAGGCCTATTTCAACAAGTCGCTCGACGAGCTGACGCTCGGCGAGATGGCCTACCTCGCCGCCCTGCCCAAGGCGCCCAACAACTATCACCCCGTCCGCTTCCCCGAGGCCGCGCGCATCCGCCGCGACTGGGTGCTCGACCGCATGGCCGAGGACGGCCACATCACGCGGGAGGAAGCCGCGGCCGCCAAGGCCGAGCCGATCCAGGCCCGCATCCAGCGCCGCCCCGAGACCCTGCCGGTCGGGCAGCACTTCACCGAGGAGGTGCGGCGCGAACTCCTCTCCCGCTTCGGGGCCGACCAGACCCAGGGCGGCGGCCTCGTCGTCCGCACCTCGCTCGACCCGCGGGTCCAGGCGGCGGCGGAACAGGCGCTGCGCCAGGGGCTGCTCGCCTATGACCGCCGGCGCGGCGGCTGGCGCGGCCCGGTGGCCCGCATCGCGGCGGGCCCGACCGAATGGCTGCCGGCGCTCGACGCCCTGCCGCGCACGCCCGGCGCCCTGCCCGAGTGGCGGCAGGCCGTGGTCCTCGAGGTGCGGCCGAACGAGGCGCGCATCGGCTGGGTGGAGCGCAGCCAGCCGCGCGGCCCGGCCGAGCCCCGCACCGGGACCATCCTGCTCTCCGACATGGCGTCCTGGGCGCGGCCCGTCATCGCCAACCCGCCGAACCAGCCCCAGGCGCCGGTGCGCCTCGGACCCACGCCCCGCCGCATGCAGGATCTGATGGCGCCGGGCGACGTGCTGCTGGTCGAACGCGAAGCCGCCCGCCCCGCCCAGGGCCGGGAACCGGCGCGGCCCGAGCGCCTCGCCGTACGGCAGATCCCCGAGGTGGAGGGCGCGGTCGTCGCGCTCGACCCCGACACGGGCCGCGTGCTCGCGATGGCCGGCGGCTGGAGCTTCGAGCGCAGCCAGTTCAACCGCGTGACCCAGGCCCAGCGCCAGCCGGGCTCCTCCTTCAAGCCCTTCGTCTACCTCCCGGCGCTCGAGATGGGCATTCCGCCCAACCAGCGCTTCCTCGACGGTCCGGTCGAGGTGGCGACGCCCCAGGGCGTCTGGCGCCCGGCGAACTACAGCGGCAACGCCAACGGCTTCGTCACCATCCGCACCGCGCTGGAACGCTCGCTCAACCTCGTCACCGTCCGGATGGCGCAGGAGGTCGGCATGGAGCGCGTGGCCGAGACGGCCCAGCGCTTCGGCGTCATCGACAACATGCCGCGCTTCCTCTCCATGTCGCTCGGCGCGGGGGAGACCACCGTGCTGCGGATGGCGGCGGGCTATGCGAGCTTCGTGAACGGCGGCCGCCGCGTGGAGCCCACCTTCATCGACAGCGTCCAGGACCAGCGCGGGCGCGTGGTGTGGCGCAGCCCGAACATGGAGTGCACGGGGTGCGATCAGGGTCCGGACGCCGGACCTCCCGCGATCCGCGACACGCGGCGGCAGATCGCCGACCCGGTGGCCGCCTTCCAGATGGTCAACATCCTCCAGGGCGCGGTCCAGCGCGGCACGGGCGGGCGCGCGGGCGCCGGGCTGAACCGGCCCGTCTCGGGCAAGACCGGCACCACCGACGACTACAAGGACAACTGGTTCGTCGGCTTCACGCCCGAGCTCGTGGTGGCGGTCTGGGTCGGCTACGACGAGCCGCGCTCGCTCGGCCAGGGCGAGACGGGCGGCACCAACGCGGCGCCGATCTTCCGCGACGTGATCGCGGCCGCCCTCGGCAACGCGCCGGCGGTTCCGTTCCGCGCCCCGCCCGGCACGGCGCTGGTGCGCATCACGACGGACAGCGGCGCGACCATCCTCGAAGCCTTCCGCCCGGGCACGGAGAACAGCGCCCGGCCGCCGAGCGAGGATGGCTTCACCGGGGCCGGCATGGTTCCCGGCCTGCGCGCGCCG
The DNA here is from genome assembly GCA_019750475.1 of Acetobacteraceae bacterium. Lineage (GTDB taxonomy): Bacteria > Pseudomonadota > Alphaproteobacteria > Acetobacterales > Acetobacteraceae > Roseococcus. The sequence continues at coordinate 4,629 of JAIEOO010000007.1, forward strand.
GCGGCGGAGGCCGCCCGCGTGGACAGCGGCCTCGGGGGCCTCTATTGAGCGCGCCTCATGCGAGCTGACGCCACCCAACTGCACGAGCAGATCACGGCTTCCGTGTCCCTGCTGAGGAGGCATCTTTGACTGGGATGCCGCAACCGCCCGCCTCGACGAGCTGAACGCCCGGGCCGAGGACCCATCGCTGTGGAATGACGCCGCCGCCGCGCAGAAGGTGATGCGCGAGCGCAACCGCCTGGCCGAGCAGATCGAGGGCGTCCGCAAGCTCGAACAGGGCGTGGCGGACGCGCTCGAGCTGATCGAGCTCGCCGAGGCCGAGGGCGACGACGCCACCGTGGAAGCCGCCGTGGCCGACCTCGTCACCTATGCCGAGGAGGCGAAGCGCCGCGAGATCGAGAGCCTGCTCTCGGGCGAAGCCGATTCCAACGACGCGTACCTGGAGGTGAATGCCGGCGCCGGCGGCACCGAGGCCCAGGACTGGGCCGAGATGCTGCTGCGCATGTATGTCCGCTGGGCCGAGAAGCGCGGCTACAAGGTGACGGTCACCGAGCGCTCGGACGGCGAGCAGGCCGGCGTGAAGTCGGCCACCATCCAGGTGAGCGGCGACAACGCCTATGGCTGGCTCAAGACCGAGAGCGGCGTGCACCGCCTGGTCCGGATCAGCCCCTTCGACGCGGCCGCCCGGCGCCAGACCAGCTTCGCCAGCGTCTATGTCTATCCCGTGATCGACGACAAGATCGAGATCGAGATCAACCCGGCCGACCTCAAGACCGACACCTTCCGCGCCTCCGGCGCGGGCGGTCAGCACGTCAACAAGACCGAGTCCGGCGTGCGCTTCACCCACATCCCGACGGGCATCGTCGCGGCGTCGACGCAGGACCGCTCGCAGCACCGCAACCGCGAGATCGCGATGAACATGCTGAAGGCGCGGCTCTACGAGCTGGAGCTGAAGAAGCGCGAGGCGATCAACGAGGCGACCGAGGCCGGCAAGACCGACATCGGCTGGGGCCACCAGATCCGCAACTACGTGTTGCAGCCCTATCAGCTGGTGAAGGACCTCCGCACCAGCCTCGAGAAGGGCAATCCCGGCGCGGTGCTGGACGGCGACCTCGACGAGTTCATGGCGGCGGCCCTCGCGGCCCGCGCCGGCGCCACGCGCAGCGAGGCGAGCGCGGCGGCGCGCTGATGGAGTGGCAGGACGCGCCCGGTCGGCTTCCCCCGGGTGAGCGCGTCTATGCCATCGGCGACGTCCATGGCTGCGCCGACCGGCTGCGCGCCCTGCATCGCGTCGTGCTCGACGACCTCGCCGCCCGGCCGGCCCGGGCGACGCTGATCCATCTGGGCGACCTGATCGACAAGGGCCCCGACAGCGCCGGCGCGATCGAGGCGGTGCTCGCCCTGCCCGCGGAGCTGCCGGTCGTGAACCTGATGGGCAATCACGAGGACACGTTGCTGCAGGCGCTGGCCGGCGACCGCCCCTCGGTCACCGACTTCCGGGACTTCGGCGGGCGCGAGGCGCTGGCGAGCTGGGGCCTCGACCGCTTCAGCGACCCGCCCGCCTGGCGCGAGGGCATCCCGGCGCATCACCAGGACTTCCTGCGCCGCATGCCCCTGCGCCACGCGGCCGGCCGCTACGTCTTCGTCCATGCCGGGCTGCGCCCCGGCATCGCCCTCTCCGACCAGCGGCGCGACGACCTGCTGCGCATCCGCCGCGACTTCCTGGAAAGCCAGGCCGATTTCGGCGCCGTGGTGGTGCACGGCCACACGCCGACGCGCGACCGGCTGCCGGAGCTGCGGCAGAACCGCCTCAACCTCGACACCGGGGCGGTCTACGGCGGGGCGCTGACGCTTGCCGTGCTGGAAAACGCCCGCATCGGCTTCCACCAGGTGTGAGGCGCAGCGCGACCCGTGAAGGGCCGCCTGTGCTACCCGTCGGCCCTGATCCCCGCCTCCCGAACCAGCGTCGCGTAGGTTTCGTATTCGCGGGCGAGCAGCGCCTGCGTCGCCGCGGGCGTCATGGGCGCGGAGGGCACCGTGCCTACGCCGCGCAGACGGTCCTGCACCGCCGGGCGGCTGAGCACGCGGGCCCATGCCACCGAAATCCGGTTCAACACAGGCTCCGGCAGCCCTCGGGGGGCGATCACGATATACCACGAATCGACATCGGCCCCGGCGATCCCCTGCTCCCCGAGGGTGGGCAGGTCCGGCAACAGGATGGCGCGGGTGGTCCCGACCGCCGCCAGGGCCCGCAGCCGCCCCTCGCGCACATGCGGCGCGGCGAGCCCCTCGGCCAGAACCGCGACGTCGAGCCGGCCCGCGATGAGGTCCACGACGCCCGGCGGCAGGCCGCGATAATCCACCGCGGTCAGGCGGATGGACTGTGCGCGCTGCAGGATCTCCGTCGCCATATGGGCAAAGCTGCCATTGCCGGGCCGGAGGTAGTTGAGCCGGCCCGGCTCGGCTCGCGCCGCCGCGACGAACTCCGCCACGCTGCGAAAGGGTGAGGCGGCTGGCACGGTGACCACCGACACCGCGTGGGACACCTGGGTCAGCCCCTGGAAGCTCTCGACCGGGTGGAAAGGCTGTGGCTGCAACAACGGGCCGACCACGTGGCCGAGCGAGGCCAGGAGCCAGCTGTGCCCGTCGGGCGGCGACTGGGCCAGGTTCTGCGCGGCGATCATTCCGCCCGCGCCGGTGCGGACTTCCACGACCACCGACTGCCCGAGTTCCGCCGCGAGATCGTCCGAGACGGCGCGGATCACGAGGTCGATGATGCCGCCAGCCGGAAAGGGCGAAATGAAGCGGATAGGCCGCTGCGGGAATCCCTGGGCCAGCGCCGGAGCGGCGAGAAGCGGCGGGACGGACGCGAGCAGCGCGCGGCGGGACAGGACGTGTATCATGCGGTCATCACCCCGGCTTCGGAATCCTTGAGCGCCTCGTAGAGCCCGCGCAGCCGGGCGGTCACCGGCCCGGGCAGCACCGTCGGCAACACCCTTCCATCCACGCTCCGCACCGGCGTCAGCCCGCCGAAGGTGCCGGTCACGAAGGCCTCATCGGCCGCGTACACGTCCTTGAGCGTGAAGTTGCCGAGTGTCATCGGCACGGCATGGGCGCGGCAGAGCGCGATCACGTTCGCTCGCGTGACGCCGTGGAAGCAGTAATCACCCGTCGAGGTGAAGACCTGCCCGCCGCGCACCCAGAAGACGTTGGTCGCGTTGCAGGACGAGACGAAGCCCTGCGGGTCGAGCATCAGCGCCTCGTCGGCGCCAGCCTTGATCGCCTGGATAAGCGCGGTGATGAGGTTGAGGCGGCTGTGCGAGTTGAGCCGCATGTCGAACATGTCCGCCGGCGAGCAGCGCACCGTCGAGGTGAACAGCGCCAGGCCCGTCTTCTGCACCTCAGGGCTTGGCAGCTTCCATTCGGCAATGATGGCGACCGTCGCCGGACCCGCGGACTGGCGCGGGTCCTGGTTCGGCGTCCGCTTGAGGCCGCGCGTCACCATCAGCCGGATGTGGACGCCATCCTCCATCCCGTTGGCGCGCAGCACCGACCACAACGCGTCCACCACGCCCTGACGCGACAGCCCGATGTCGAGGTCGATGGCGCCAGCGCCCTCGAACAACCGGTCCAGATGAGCGTCGAGAAATACCAGGCGGCCGCGGTGCAGCCGGATCCCCTCCCACACGCCATCGCCCAACACGAAGCCCGCATCGAGGATGGACACCTTCGCCTCGTCGCGCGGCACCAACGTGCCGTTCAGCCACACAAGAACCGCTGCATTTCGGGGATCGGCCTGGAAATCCTGACTGCCGGCCATGGTGGCGCTGCCATCCTTCTCCTTAACAGATCGAGAACCTGCGGCGCGCGCGACAGCCCGTCAACGTTGCCGGTGCGACATGGCGACGCATGTGAACCACACCGCCCGGCGCGAATGACCTGGCAATTCGTCGCGATGATGTTCCCCGTTGGCCGTCAAGAAATGTGCGTTGACATCTATTGCGCTTGCGTGCCGACCCATCTTGGCCGAGACGACGGATAACCAACCACACGAATAGGGGAAGCGATGACCGGTCTGCGATCCCACCCTGTTTCGGACGACGTCGCGAAGGGCGGCGCGGGCGGCCATACCCGCTCCACGACGCCAGCGGCGCGTGTACCCGATGCCCTGCTGCGTCTGCACCGCCTCGCCTATGTCAGCCGCAGCACCGCCACCTCTCGCCAGGCGCGCGCGCAAGCCCTCGGCATCGCGGAGCACGCGCGGCGGGCCAATCTCCGCCTCGGCCTGACCGGCGCCCTCGTCTGCGGCGCCGGCGTCTTCGGCCAGGTGCTCGAGGGCCCGCTCGGCCCGCTCACCGCCGTGTTCGACCGCATCCTGTCGGACCCGCGGCACCACGACGTGCGGCTCCTCATCCTCGAACCCGCGTCGCATCGCGGCTTCGCGGACTGGGGCATGATCTACTCGGGCGAGCTGCCGGGGCGGCTCCTTCGCGCCGCCTGGGCCGGCTATGCCCGCCGCGAGCGGGACGGCGACGCCGCGGCGGCGGAGCAGGCGAGCACCGCCCTGACACGGGCGATCCAGGCCGCGGCCGAGCGAGCCGGCGCCCGGAAGGCGCCGCGCCCCTGGCTCGCCCCGCGCCCCGCCTTCCAGGACGCGATGGCGCGGCACGCCTGACACCGCATCGCCGGCCCGCACGGCCGGCGTGGCGGGGCGGCGCCGGGCGCCGCCCCGCGCCGGGCTCAGCGCTGCAGCGCCTGCACGACCTCCTGCGTCACCTTCTTGGCGTCGCCGAAGAGCATCATGGTGTTCGGGCGGAAGAACAGCTCGTTCTCCACGCCGGCGTAGCCCGAGGCCATGCCGCGCTTGATGAAGAACACGGTCTTCGCGCGCTCCACGTCGAGGATGGGCATGCCGTAGATGGCGGAGGACTTGTCGGTCTTGGCCGCCGGGTTCGTCACGTCGTTGGCGCCGATGACGAAGGCGACGTCGGCCTCGGCGAACTCGGGGTTGATCTCCTCGAGCTCCTTGACCTCGTCATAGGGGACGTTCGCCTCGGCCAGGAGCACGTTCATGTGGCCGGGCATGCGGCCCGCGACGGGGTGGATGGCGTAGGAGATCTCGACGCCTTCCTTCTTCAGCAGATCCGCCATCTCGCGCAGCACCTGCTGCGCCTGGGCGACCGCCATGCCGTAGCCCGGCACCACGATCACCTTGCCGGCGTTCTTCATGATGTAGGCCGCGTCCTCGGGGCTGCCGGCCTTCACCGGCGCGCGGTCGGCCGCACCCGCACCGGCCGCCGCCGCGCCGCCATCGCTGCCGAAGCCGCCGAGCAGCACGTTGACGATCGAGCGGTTCATCCCCTTGCACATGATGTAGGAGAGGATGGCGCCCGAGGCCCCGACCAGCGCGCCCGTCACGATCAGCAGCAGGTTGCCGATGGTGAAGCCGATGCCCGCGGCCGCCCAGCCCGAGTAGCTGTTCAGCATCGAGACGACGACCGGCATGTCCGCGCCGCCGATCGGGATGATCAGCAGGAAGCCGAGCGCGAGGGCCAGGATCGCGATGACCCAGAACAGGAAGGTCGAGCCCGTGGCGCAGAAGACGATCACCAGCAGCAGCAGCAGCACGCCGAGGGCGGCGTTCAGCTTGTGCTGGTTGGGGAAGATGATGGGCGAGCCCGACATCTTCCCGGCGAGCTTGAGGAAGGCGATGACCGAGCCCGAGAAAGTGATCGCGCCGATCGCCAGGCCGAGCGACATCTCGATCAGCGACGCGACCTTGATGTTGCCGGGCACGCCGATGCCGAAGCTCTGCGGGCTGTAGAGCGCGCCGGCCGCGACGAACACGGCGGCGAGGCCGACCAGCGAGTGGAAGGCCGCGACGAGCTGCGGCAGCGCCGTCATCTGGATGCGTTGCGCGACGACGGCGCCGATGCCGCCGCCGATGGCGAGGCCCGCGACGATCAGGCCGATGCCGCCGAAATCCATGCCCGGCTGGAACAGCGTCGCGACGATCGCGACGCCCATGCCGATCATGCCGTACTGGTTGCCCTGCCGCGACGTCTCGGGGTGCGACAGGCCGCGCAGCGCCAGGATGAACAGGACCGACGAGGCCAGGTAGGCGAGAGTGGAGATGGTCGCCATCGCCTCAGCCCTTCTTCTTGAACATGGCGAGCATCCGCCGCGTGACGAGGAAGCCGCCGAAGATGTTCACGGCGGCCAGCGTGACGGCGATGAAGCCGAAGATGCGCGCCGCGCCGCTCTCGGCCGTCCCGGCCGCGAGGATGGCGCCCACCACGATGACCGAGGAGATGGCGTTGGTGACGCCCATCAGCGGCGAGTGCAGCGCCGGCGTCACGTTCCACACGACGTAGTAGCCGACGAAGCAGGCCATCAGGAAGATCGTCAGCATCAGCAGGAAGGGGTTGGCCGCGGCGGCGACGGGCGCCACCTGGTCGGCCAGCGCCTGCGCCTGCAGCGCCAGCGCCTGGGCGCGCTCGGCGAGGCTGGCCGCGTCCTGCGCGACCTGGGCGGGGGTGCTCATCTCGGGCTGTCTCCTCAGGCGGCCTGGGCGGGCGCGAACATGTTGTGGACGACGGCGCCGCCGCGCGTCAGCTGCACGCCCTGGACGATCTCGTCCTCGGGGTTGAGCTTCGGCGCCTTGGCCTCCTTGTCCCAGAAGGTGGTCAGGAAGGTCAGCAGGTTGCGGGCGTAGAGGGCGCTGGCCGCGGCCGGGATGCGGCCGGGCCAGTTCGTCCAGCCCAGGATCTTCACGCCGTTCGGCGTCTCGAAGATCTCGCCCGGCTTCGTCAGCGCGCAGTTGCCGCCGGCGTCGGAGGCGATGTCCACGATGACCGAGCCCGGCTTCATCGAGAGCACCATCGCCTCGGTGATCAGCGTCGGCGCCTTGCGGCCCTGGACGAGCGCCGTGCAGACCACGACGTCCTGCTTCGCGATGTGGGCGGCGACCACCTCCGCCTGCTTGGCGTAGAACTCGGCCGAGAGCTGCTTGGCGTAGCCGCCGGCGGTCTGGGCATGGCGGCTCTCCTCGTCCTCGTAGCCGACGAAGGCGGCGCCGAGGGACTTGATCTCCTCCTTGGCGGCGGGGCGCACATCGGTGGCCGACACGCGCGCGCCGAGGCGGCGGGCCGTGGCGATCGCCTGCAGCCCCGCGACGCCCGCGCCCATGATGAAGGCGTTGGCGGCGGCCACGGTGCCGGCGGCCGTCATCATCATGGGGAAGCCGCGGTCATAGGCGGCGGCACCCTCGATCACGGCTCGGTAGCCCGCGAGGTTCGCCTGGGAGGAGAGCACGTCCATGCTCTGCGCGCGGGTGATGCGCGGCAGCAGCTCCATGGAACAGGCCTCGACGCCCGCCGCGGCGTAGCCCTGGGCCTTCGCGGCGTCGGCGGCGAGCGTGCCGATCAGCAGCGCGCCCTGGGGCAGCGGCGCCTCCGGGGCGCGGACGGTGAAGACGATGCTGGCGCCGGCGACGGCCGCCGCGGCGTCCGCCGCGATCTCGGCGCCGGCGGCCGCGAATTCGGCGTCGGGAATGCCGGAGGCCAAGCCCGCGCCCGCCTGCACGGCGACGTTGCAGCCGAGGCCTTTCAGTTTCTTGACCGTCTCCGGCGTCGCGGCGACGCGGGTTTCCCCCGGCATCGTTTCCTTCAGGACGGCGAGGCGCATGCCCTCAAGCTCCAGCAACGTGAACCGGGGTCCATATGCATGGCCGCCGACGCGGCGCAAGGTGGGTTCGTTACGACCGCGAGATTTCGACCGGAACCGCTTCGGCCTCCGCCACCGCGTCCGCAGCTTCCGGCGCTCGCTCCCGGATCGCGGCCCGCTTCGGCTCCGCCGTCCGCAGCGCCAGCGCCAACAGCTGGTGCGACGCGCCGGCGGCGCCAGACCGGCGGCGGACCGCATCGCGAGCGCCGAACGCGGCAGCCCGTAACCGTCAGGCTGAGATCATCCCCTCGGCCTGCCGCTCCCGCAGCGGCACCGGGACGGCGCGGAGGATGCTGGCCGCCCTCCGCACCTGCGCGTCCGGAGGCTCCCGCACGCCGCCCGAAGCACCATCCCCTCCCGCGCGATGTTCTCCCGCGATGGCAGCCGCGGCCCCGGCGGAAGCGCCACGGGCGCGAGGCCGATGGACCGCGGGACCAGTTCCTCCATCGCGTCCCAGGCCGCGTCAGGGGCGAGGCGCCGCATCGCGCCCGGATCGAGGTCCGCGTGCGCCGTCGAAGCGCCGCGAGCCCGGCGGCCGAACACGACGAGGGACCGCACGCTTCCGAGGGACACCGTCGCGGAGAGGCGGTACCGGGAGCGCGTCAGCAGCAACCCCTCCGACGCGGTCAGCGGGCGCCCCATGCCGGGACGGATCGCGTTACCCCGCGGGCGGGGCCACCGGCACGCGGGCCTCGGCGAGGGCCGCGGCCTGGCGGGCGCGCAGCTCCTCCTCGCGATATCCCTCGATCAGCTCGTGGAACATGCGGTGCCAGTTGAGCCGCGCCTGGAGCCGCGTGAGCACAGAGCCGAGGCCGATCGCCGCGCGGTCCATCAGCGGGAACTCGCGCGGGATGCGCACGCCGCCCGTGGCCTTCAGGCCGCGATGCACCTCCTGCGCCACCATCCGCCCGTGATTCAGGTCCTCGCTCTGCTGGATCAGGCGGACCCGGTCCGTCAGCAGCGGCTCGTAGAGGAAGTCCGCCCATTTCTTGAGGACGAGCATCGTCTCGCGCGAGAGGTCCCGGAAGCCCCAGGTCTCGAAGGCGTGGTGCGCCTTGTCGTCGTCGCCGTCCCGCACCGCCTCGTAGAGCGTGATGACGCCGGTGATGAAGGAGGGCGGGAAGACGCGGATCACGCCGAAGTCGAGGAGGTTCAGCCCCCCTTCCCCGTTGTCGCCGCCAGGGGGGCGGATCTGATAGTTCCCGAGATGCGGGTCGCCATGGATGACGCCGTAGCGGTAGAGCGGCTTGTACCAGGCGGCGAACAGCGCCCTGGCGTAGGCGTTCCGTTCCTCGAGCGGCGGGTCCTCGTTGATGCGCTGGAGGATGGAGCTGCCGTCGAGCCACGTCATCGTCAGCAGGCGCTTCGTCGTGAGCTCGTCCACCGGCTGCGGCACGTGCACCGTCGGCTCGCCGGCGAGCATCAGGCCGTAGAGGCGCTGGTGCGAGGCCTCCCGCGTGTAGTCCAGCTCCTCGCGCAGCCGCTCGGCGATCTCGGCGTAGGCCTCCTCGTTGTCGAGGGCGCTGTCCATCCGCCGGTAGAGCTGCATGCCGAGCTTGAGCTGCCGGAGATCGGCCTCCACCACGGAGGGCATGTCCGGATATTGCAGCTTGCAAGCGACCACCCTGCCGTCGGGCAGCGTCCCCTTGTGCACCTGCCCGAGCGAGGCGGCCGCCACCGCCTCCTGCGTGAAGGAGGCGAAGCGGGATTGCCAGGCGGGGCCGAGCTCGCTCGACATGCGGCGCTTGACGAAGGCCCATCCCATGGGCGGCGCGTTGGACTGGAGCGTCGCGAGTTCGCGAGCGTATTCCTCGGGCAGCGCGTCGGGCACGGTCGAGAGGAACTGCGCCACCTTCATCATCGGGCCCTTGAGGCCGCCGAGAACGGCCTTCAGATCCTCCGCGTGGGCGTTCTTGTCGGTCTTGAGGCCGAGGAAGCGCTCCCCCGCGACGCGCGCCGCGATGCCGGTGACGGCGCCCGAGGTGCGGACCATGCGCCGCACCTCGCCGAACAGCGAGGATTCCCGCCGGTCGCTCATCGCGCGCGCTCCAGCTCGTCGATGAAGCCGGAGATGACGTCGAGGCCGCGCTGCCAGAAATCCGGCCGGGAGGCGTCGAGGCCGAAGGGCGCCAGCAGCTCCTGGTGGCGGAGCGTGCCGCCGGCCTTCAGCATCTCGATGTACTTGGACTCGAAGCCCTCGACGCGGCGGTCCTGGTAGACGCCGTAGAGCGCGTTCACCAGGCAGTCCCCGAAGGCGTAGGCGTACACGTAGAATGGCGTGTGCACGAAATGCGGGATGTAGGCCCAGTACACATTGTAGTCCGGCGTGAAGTCGAAGGCCGGCCCCAGGCTCTCGGTCTGCACCTGCATCCACAGCTCGCCGATCCGGTCGGCCGACAGCTCGCCCTTGCGGCGCTCGTCGTGCAGCAGCGTCTCGAAGCGGTAGAAGGCGATCTGCCGAACCACCGTGTTCAGCATGTCCTCCACCTTGCCGGCGAGCAGCAGGCGCCGCCGCGCCGGGTCCTGCTCGGCGTCGAGCATCGCGCGGAAGGTCAGCATCTCCCCGAAGACCGAGGCCGTCTCGGCGAGGGTCAGCGGCGTCGAGGACATGAGGTAGCCCTGATCCGCCGCCAGGCGCTGATGCACGCCGTGACCCAGTTCATGGGCGAGCGTCATCACGTCCCGCGCCTTGCCGTGGTAGTTCAGCAGCAGATAGGGGTGCGCCGAGGGCACCGTCGGATGCGCGAAGGCCCCCGAGGCCTTGCCGGGCCGCAACGCGGCATCGATCCAGGGCTTGTCGAAGAAGGGCGCGGCGAGGCGCTCCATCTCCGGGCTGAAGGCGGCGTAGGCGGCGCGGACGCGCTGCACCGCATCGGGCCACGGAATCGTCCGGTCGGCGTCCTGCGGCAGCGGCGCGTTGCGGTCCCAGTGCATCAGCTTGGGCAGCCCGAGCCACTTCGCCTTCATCGCGTAGTAGCGATGCGAGAGCTTCGGGAAGCTGTCGCGCACGGCGGTGACGAGCGCGTCCACCACCTCGTCCTCGACCATGTTGGCGAGGTTCCGCGATGAGCCGGGGCGCGGGTAGCGGCGCCAGCCGTCGATGATCTCCTTGTCCTTCGCCAGCGTGTTGGTGATGAGCGAGAACAGGCGGAGGTTGGCGCCGAACGCCTCCGACACGCCCTTGGCGGCGGCCGCGCGCACCTCGCGGTCGCGGTCGGACAGCTTGTTGAGCGCGGCCGAGACCGACAGCTCCTCGCCCGACACGGTGACCTTCATGTTGGCCAGCGTCTCGTCGAACAGGCGGTTCCAGGCCGCGCGGCCGGTGACCTCCTTCTCGTGGAGCAGGCGCTCCATCTCGTCGGAGAGCTGGTGCGGCAGCCACACCCGAAGGTCGCGGAGCCAGGGCCGGAAGCGGGCCAGCGCCGCGCTCTCGCGCAGCTTCGCCTCCAGCGTCCCCTCCTCGATCCGGTTCAGCTCGAGCGTGAAGAAGACGAGGTGGGACGAGACCGCGGTCACGCGCTCCTGCGCGGTGCCGTAGAACCGCCCGTTCTCCGGGTTCTGGGCGTCGCCGGCGAAGGTGAGGCTCGCGAAGCTCATCGCGCGCCCCAGCATCTCCTCGATGCGCTCGTACTCGGCGATGGCGGCGGCCAGCGCGTCGCCCGTCAGCGTGGCCAGCCGGCCCTGGTGCCGGTCCCGGAAGGACTGCGCCGCCGCCTCGGCCGCGTCGAGGTCCCGCGCGAAGGCGGGGTCCTGCGGACCGGCATAGAGATCGGAGAGGTCCCAGGCGGGCAGGTCCGCGCCGCCCCCGGCGGCGTCGAGGGGGGAGCGAAGCAGGTTTTGGCGGTCCAGCATGTTCTCCATATATGCCTGTGGGACCGCCGGCCAAGCCGGGCGGCAGAGGGAGAGAACGGATGCCGGATCGAGCGAGGCGGTGGGGCAGCCTGCCGGCGATGATGCTGGCGCTGGCCCGCGAGCGCGGGGACCGGCCGATGCTGCGCCACTGGCGCGGCGGCGCCTGGCAGACGGTGAGCTGGGAAGGCTTCGGCCGCAGCGTCCTCGGCGTCGCGCTCTGGCTGCGGGAGAACGGGGTCGGCCCCGGCGACCGCGTCGTCATCGTCAGCGAGAACCGGCCCGAGTTCCTGATCGCGGACGTCGCGATCATGGCGATCGGGGCGGTCACCGTGCCGACCTACACCACCAACACGCCGGCCGATCACGCCCATGTGTTCCGCGACTCCGGCGCGAGGGTCGCGGTGGTCGCGAACGCCGCCCTCGCCGCGCGGGTGCTGGCGGGCGCCGAGGAGGTGGGCGGGCTCGACCTGCTCATCGGCCTCGACGGCGCCCTCCCCGCCCCGGATGGCGTGCGGTCCGTCGGCTGGGAGGCCTTGCTGGAGCCCCGGGACGATGGCGGCGCCCTGCTGGCCGAGGTGCAGGAGATCCCGGGCGGGCGCCTCGCCTGCCTGATCTACACCTCGGGCACCGGGGGTTCGCCCAAGGGCGTCATGCTGCCGCACCGGGCGATGCTCTCGAACCAGGCCGGGGTCGCGCAGATCCTCGGGCCGCTCAACCTCGACCGGAAGCGCTACCTCTCCTTCCTGCCGATGTCGCACAGCTACGAGCACACGGTGGGCGGCTTCCTCCTGCCCTCGCTCGGCATGGAGGTCGTCTACTCCCGGGGCGCCGACCGGATCGCGGCCGAGATGGTGGAGTGGAAGCCCGCGATCCTGACCACCGTCCCCCGCCTGTTCGAGGTGCTGCGCGGCCGGATCACCGCCCAGGTGGAGAAGGACGGGGGCCTGAAGCGGCGCCTGTTCGAGCGCGCCCTCGCCCTCGGCCTGCGCCAGCTCGACGGCCCGCCGCTCGGGCTGCTGGAGCGCGTGCAGGATGCCGTGCTGGACCGGCTGGTCCGCGACAAGGTCCGCGCCCGCTTCGGCGGCGCGGTGGAGGCGCTGGTGTCCGGCGGCGCGCGGCTCGATCCCGAATTGTCGGGCTTCTTCCTGGCGCTCGGCCTGCCGGTGCTGCAGGGCTACGGGCAGAGCGAGGCCGGCCCCGTGGTCAGCGTCAACGCGCCCTGGGACAATGACCGGCGCAGCGTCGGCCGCCCCCTGCCCGGCGTCGAGGTGCGCATCGCCGAGGATGGCGAGATCCTCGTCCGCGGCGACCTCGTCATGGATGGCTACTGGGGCAACCCGGACGCGACGGCGGCCGCCATCCGCGACGACGGCGACGGCCCCTGGCTCCACACCGGCGATGTCGGTCACCTGGCCGAGGGCCGCATCGTCATCACCGACCGCAAGCGCGATTTCATCAAGCTCGTGGGCGGGGACATGGTGGCCCCCTCCAAGCTCGAATCGATGCTGGTCGGCCAGCCGGAGATCGCGCAGGCCGTCGCGGTGGGCGAAGGCATGGCCGGGGTGGGCGCGCTGCTCGTCGCGGCCGAGGGACAGCAGGACAGGCTCGGCGAGGCGGTGGCGCGGGTGAACGCGAAGCTCTCGCCGATCGAACGCATCCGCCGCTGGCACGCGCTGCCGGAGCCATTCAGCGTCGAGAACGGGTTGCTGACGCCGACGATGAAGGTGAAGCGCCGGCAGGTGATGGAGCGCTACCGGACGGCGGTGGCCGCGCTCGACCGGTGAGGATCGCTCAGGCGGCCTGGTTGCCCTTCCGGGTGAACCAGGCGGCCGCATGGGCCACCGTGTCGTCGATGTTCACGTAGCGCGGCTTCCAGCCCAGCACGCGCTCGGCCTTGGCGGCCGAGGCGTAGAGCGCCGGCGGATCGCCCGCCCGCCGCGGCCCGTACTGCGCCGGAACCTCGCGGCCCGTCACGCGCTCCACCGCCTTCACGATCTCGATGACCGAGGTCCCGCGGCCGGTGGCCAGGTTGAACACGTCGCTCGCCCCGCCGGCCATCAGGTATTCCGCCGCCGCCACATGGGCGGAGGCGAGGTCCATCACGTGGATGTAGTCGCGGATGCAGGAGCCGTCGGGCGTGTCGTAATCCGTGCCGAAGACCGAGAAGCTCGCCCGCTGGCCGAGGGCCGCCTGGATGCAGAGCGGCACGGCATGGGTCTCGGGGTCGTGGTCCTCGCCGAGTTCGCCCTCGGGGTCGGCGCCGGCGGCGTTGAAGTAGCGGAAGGCGACGGAGCGCAGGCCGTAGGCCCGGCCGTAATCGGCGAGCGCGTGCTCGATCGCGAGCTTCGTGAACCCGTAGGGGTTGATCGGTGCCTGGGGCGTCGTCTCCAGGATCGGGAGTTCGGCCGCGAGGCCGTAGGTCGCGCAGGTCGAGGAGAAGACGATCGGCGGCAGGCCGTGGCGGCGCAGCGCGGCCAGCAGGGAGACGGTGCCCGAGATGTTGTTCCGGTAGTACTTCTCGGGCTCGACCATGCTCTCGCCGACATAGGCCGAGGCGGCGAAGTGAATGACGCAGCGCGGCTGATGGCGGCGGAACACCTCGTCCAGCCGGTCGCCGTCCAGGATGTCGCCCGTCTCGAGCGGCGCGCCCAGCACGGATGCGGCGTTCCCGGTGGAGAGGTTGTCGTAGACCACCGCGCGATGCCCGCCCTGGCGGAGCAGCTTGACGGTGTGGCTGCCGATGTATCCGGCGCCCCCGGTGACCAGGATGGTCATGCCGGCAGGCTGTTGCTGGCGAGCAGCCGGTCGAAATAGGCGATGGTCTTCACCAGCCCGTCCTCCAGCGCGACGGTCGGCGTCCAGCCGAGCATGTCGCGCGCCTTGGTGATGTCCGGCTGGCGCTGCTTCGGGTCGTCCTGAGGCAGCGGCAGATAGGAAATCTTGGACTTCGAGCCGGTGAGGCGAACGACGCGCTCGGCCAGTTCCTTGATGGTGAACTCGCCCGGATTGCCGATGTTGATCGGCCCCGTCACCTCCTCGGGGGTGACCATGAGGCGCAGCGCGCCCTCGATCAGGTCGTCCACGTAGCAGAAGGACCGCGTCTGTAGGCCTTCGCCGTAGATGGTGATCGGCTCGCCCTTGAGGGCCTGGACCACGAAGTTCGACACCACGCGCCCGTCATTCGGATGCATGCGCGGGCCGTAGGTGTTGAAGATGCGCATCACCTTGATCGGCAGCTTGTGCTGCCGGTGATAGTCGAAGAACAGCGCCTCGGCGCAGCGCTTGCCTTCGTCGTAGCAGGCGCGCGGCCCGATGGGGTTCACGTTGCCCCAATACTCCTCCGGCTGCGGATGGACGTTCGGGTCGCCGTAGACCTCGCTCGTGGAGGCCTGGAGGATGCGGCACTTCAGCCGCTTGGCGAGGCCGAGCATGTTGATCGCGCCGTGGACCGAGACCTTCGTCGTGGCCACCGGGTCGTACTGGTAGTGGACGGGCGAGGCCGGGCAGGCGAAATTGAAGATGCCGTCCACCTCGACGTAGAGCGGCATCGTCACGTCGTGGCGCATGGCCTCGAACAGCGGGTTGTCGAGAAGGTGCGCGATGTTGGCGCGCCGGCCGGTGAAGTAGTTGTCGATGCAGAGGACCTCGGCCCCCATGTCGAGCAGCCGCTCGCAGAGGTGCGACCCGAGGAAGCCGGCGCCCCCCGTCACCGCGATGCGCCGCCCTCGGTACCAGTCGAACATCCGCGTCTCCGTCGTGCTGGGCTGGTCAGCCGAGGTGTTCGGCCCGGGTGGCGTGGACATCCGCCCAGGCGGCGCAGAGATGCCCCGCCTTCTGCCAGACGACCGTGAAGGCGTTGAGGACCGCGATCGTGTCCTCGAGATCGAGCCAGCGATCCGCCGGCAGGTCGAGGCCGAAGGCGCCCGAGGAGGTGTGGGCGAAGGTCATGTCGACCTCGCGCCCCTCCCGCGTGCCCGCGGGCGCGCGGGTGCCCGGGATGATGCCCTGGTTCACGATCTGGAAGCGGTCGTAGCCGGCCTGCGCCATGAGCCCGACCGTGCCCTTGCGGCCGAGCTCGGCGGAGACGAAGGCCGGACGGTGCGGGGATCGCGACAGTTGCTCGCAGAAGATGACGTCGCCGCCCTCGATGTCGCACTTGATGTAGCGCGGCAGCCCGAAGCGCGTGACCAGCTCCTCGTAGGTGGTGCTCTCGATCTCGTGGGTCACCACGCGGTGCGACGGGTCGCGACCCGCGATCGCGGGATCGAAGCTCGACCACTCGTTGTTGTCGAGGTTGACGTGGAAGGGGATCTTCAGGCCCGCCTGCTGCCACAGGACGCGGTCGAGCAGGACGAAGCGGCCGTCGGCGATCTCCGCCGGGAAGCGCCGGTGCAGATGCGCGACGAGGTCGGGGGCGGCCTCGACGCCGACGACGCGGTATCCTTTCCGCAGGTAGTAGTCGGTGTCCGTCCCGTCGTTCACGCCGAGGTCGAAGATGAGCGGCGCGGCCGCGGCGGCGGCCGGCG
>JAIEOO010000358.1 GCA_019750475.1 Acetobacteraceae bacterium
CGCTGCCGCGCTGGAAGGCCAGGCGCCCGCGGAGGCCGCCATCGCCGCCGCCTGCGCCGCGCTCGACGCCGACCTCGACCCGCCCGGGGATCTGCACGGCCCGCCCGCCATGAAGCGCCACCTCGCGCGCGTGCTGCTGCGCCGCGCCCTCTCGAACCTCTCGCCCGGATGGGAGCAGGCGGCATGAGCGCCCGCGTCGAGATCACCCTGACCGTCAACGGCGAGCGCGTGACGCGCCATGTCGAGGCGCGCCGCCACCTCATCGACTTCCTGCGCCTCGACCTCGGCCTGACCGGCTCCCATGCCGGGTGCGAGCATGGCGTCTGCGGCGCCTGCACCGTGCGGGTGGACGGCGAGATCGTGCGAGGGTGCCTCGTCGTCGCGGCCTCGCTCGACGGGGCCGAGGTCACGACGATCGAGGGCCTGACCGACAGCGGCGAAGCGGCCGACCTGCAGGAGGCCTTCGTCGCCCGCAACGCGGCCCAGTGCGGCTTCTGCACGCCCGGCATGGTGATGACGGCGGCCGACATCCTGCGCCACCATCCGGGCGCCACGCGCGCGGAGATCCGGGAGCACCTGTCGGGCAATTACTGCCGCTGCACCGGCTACCAGGCGATCGTGGACGCGGTGGAGCAGACGCTCGCCGCCCGGAAGGAGGGCGCGGCATGAACGAGATGAGCCCGGCCTCCATCGGCCTCTCCCGCGCCGACCTGCCCAATTCCTACATCGGCCGCTCCGTCCCGCGGCCCAACGTGCCGAAGCTGGTGCAGGGCCGCGCCGCGTACACCGACGACGTGACGCTGCCGCGCCTGGCGCACGCCGCCTTCCTGCGCAGCCCGCACGCCCATGCCCGCATCGTCTCGGTGAATGCCGAGGCCGCGCGCCGGGTGCCGGGCGTGATCCGCGTCTTCACCGGCCAGGACCTCGCGGAGGTGTGCGACCCCTGGGTCGCCACCCTCGATCACCTCAAGGGGATTAAGTCGGCGCCGCAGCACCCGCTGCCGCTGGAGCGCGCGACCTGGCAGGGCGAGGCCGTCGTCGCCGTCGTCGCCGACAGCCGCGCCGCGGCGGAGGACGGCGTCGCCGCGCTCGACGTCACCTTCGAGCCGCTGCCGGCCCAGACCGACATGGAGACGGCGCGGGCCCCCGGCGCCGTCGTGATCCACACGCAGCTCGGCGACAACCTCGTCTTCACGCGGACCGCGACGAGCGGCGACGTGGATGCCGCCTTCGCCGCCGCCCACAAGGTGGTGGAGGCCACCTTCGTCACCGCCCGCCACACCGGCGTGACGCTGGAGCCACGCTCCATCATCGCCGATTTCAACCGGGCGGACGGGACGCTGACCGTCCATCACTCCACCCAGGCGCCGCACATGATGCAGGGCGTCTTCGCCAGGCAGCTGCGCATGCGCGAAGGCGATGTCCGCGTCATCTGCAAGGATGTGGGCGGCAGCTTCGGCATCAAGGTTCACGTCTATCCGGACGAGGTCGCGGTCGCCACCATGGCCCGGATCCTGGGGCGCCCGGTGAAGTTCGTCGCCGACCGCTTCGAGAGCTTCGTCTCCGACATCCACGCCCGCGACCACCGAATCAAGGGCCGCATCGCCGTGGACGCGGAGGGGAAGATCCTCGGCTTCGACATCGACGACCTCACGGGCATCGGGCCCTACTCGGTCTATCCGCGCACCAGCGCGGTGGAGGGCAACCAGGTCGTCAATCTCTGCGGCGGGCCCTACGACTTCTCGAACTACCGCTGCACCACCACCGTCGTGCTGCAGAACAAGACGCCCACCTGCCAGTACCGGGCGGTGGGCCACCCCATCGCGACGGCGGTCACCGAAGGCCTGGTGGACCTCGCGGCCGAGGCGCTGGGGATGGACCCCATCGACATCCGCCGCCGGAACCTGATGCGGGACGATGCCTATCCCTGCACCTCGCCGGCCGGCATGCGCTTCGAGGGGCTGTCGCACCACGCCTCGCTCGACAAGCTGCTGGCGATGGTGCCGGTCGCCCGCATCCGCGCCGACCAGGCGGAGGGGCGGGCCAGGGGCATCTACCGCGGCCTCGGCTTCGCCAGCTTCATCGAGCTGACCAACCCCTCGCCCTTCATGTACGGCATCGGCGGCGCGCGCATCTCGGCGCAGGATGGCTGCACGGTGCGGATGGATCCCGACGGCTCGGTCGTCGCCCTCTCCGGGGTGACGGAGCAGGGCCAGGGCACCGAGGCGATCCTGGCGCAGATCGTGGCCCATGGCGTGGGCGTGCCGGTGGAGCGCGTGAAGATCGTCACCGGCGACACCCAGACCACCCCCTATGGCGGCGGCACCTGGGCCTGCCGCGGGGCGGGCATCGGCGGCGAAGCGGCCCTCCAGGGCGCGATCGCGCTGAAGGCGCAGATCCTCGAGGTCGCGGGCGCGATGCTCCAGGCCAGGCCCGGGACGCTCGACATCGTCATGGGAGAGGTGGTGGACCGCGCCTCCGGCACGCCCCGCATGCCCTTGGGCGAGCTCGGCCGCATCGTCTACTTCCGCGGCGACACCCTGCCCAGGGAGCTGCAGCGTGAGCTGGTGCAGACGCGCCACTTCATCACCAAGGAATTCCCCTTCGCCTTCACCAACGGCATCCAGGCGAGCTGGGTCGAGGTGGACACGGCGACCGGCATGGTGAAGCTGCTCGAGCACTGGTGCGTCGAGGATTGCGGCCGGGTGATCAACCCGCTGCTGGTGGACGAGCAGGTGCGCGGCGGCATCGTCCAGGGCCTGGGCGGCGCCCTCTACGAGCACTGCGTCTACGACGCGCAGGGCAACCTGCTGACCACCACCATGGCCGACTACCTGGTGCCGATGAGCGCCGAGATGCCCGACATGCATGTCGGCCACGTCGAGACGCCGACGCGCGAGAGCCTGCTGGGCGCCAAGGGCGCCGGCGAGGCCGGCACCGCCGGCGCGCCCGCCGCGCTCATGAACGCCATCAACGACGCGCTGCGCCCCCTCGGCGCCCGCGTGACCGAGATGCCCTTCACGCCGGCGCGCATCCTGCGCGCGCTCGGCGCCATCTGACGCAGGACAGGGAGACAACGGACATGACCACGCATCGCCGCAGCCTGCTCCTCGGCGGGGCCTCGCTGCCGCTCGTCGCCTATCATGCCAGGGCGCAGACCGCGCTGAACATCACCATCGCCTCCTCCCACCCCGTCGCGAATTTCTGGGTGGCGATGATGAAGAACGTGTTCCAGCCGGAGGTGGACAAGCACCTGCGGGACAACGGCAACACCCACCGCGTCAACTGGCGCGAAGCCTATGGCGGCACGCTCTACCGCTTCCAGGACACGATGGAGGCGGTGCGCGACAACATCACCGACATCGGCTATGTCGGCACGCTCTGGGAGGGCAGCACCATGCCGCTCCAGAACGTGACCTACTTCACGCCCTTCGCGACCGGCGACCACGGCCTGATCGCGAACGCCTTCGACCGCCTGAACGAGAACCAGCCCGCCATCCGGCAGAACTGGAACTCGCTCAACATGGTGCCGCTGTGCTCCTACATCACGGACACCTATCACATCTGGTCGAACTTCCCGGTCCGCACGCTGGATGACCTGCGCAACCGCAAGATCTCGGCCCCCGGGACCAGCGCCAACTGGCTGCAGGGCACGGGCGCCACGCCGGTGGATGGCGCGCTGACCACCTACTACACGGACATCCAGACCGGCGTGTCCGAAGGCGCGCTGTCCTTCTTCGTCGGCATCCTGCCGACGCGCGTGCACGAGGTCGCGCGCTTCATCACGAAGTGCGACGTGGGCGCGATGTATGTCGGCGGCATCGCCGCCAACCGCCAGCGCTTCGAGCGCTGGCCCGGCAATGTCCGCGCCGCCATGACCGCCGCGGGCGCGGCCACGACGCGGGCCCACATCGCCGACGTCTCCGCCCGGATCAGCAACGCCGAGGCCGAGATGGTCCGCCAGGGCGCCGTCGTCTCGACGCTGCCGGCGGCGGAGCGCGAGCGCTGGATCCGCGGCCTGCCCAACCTCGCCCGCACCTGGGCCGACAGCTCGGGACCGACGGCGCGCGACGTGCTGCGCGCCTATTTCGCCGCCATCCGCGAGGCCGGGCAGACACCCGGCCGCGACTGGGACCGCGAGCTGACGGCCTGACGCGCCGTGGCCGATGACGTGAACATGGCGGCGCTGGAGGCGAGCGCCGCGCCACGGCCCTTCGACCCGGTCCGGCTGGTGCTCGACGCGCTGGCCGCCATCGGGACGTTGTGGACCTTCGGCCTGATGCTGCTGATCTGCGCCGACGTCATCGGCCGTTCCTTCCTCAACGCGCCCATCACCGGCGTGGCGGAGATCGCCGCGCATTCGGTGGTGGGCATCGTGTTCCTCCAGATCGGCGCGACCATCCATGGCCGCCGCATGACGCGCGCCGACTTCCTGATCGAGCGCGTGCTCGCCTGGGCGCCGGGCCTCGGCCGGCTGCTCGAGGCCGTGTTCGCGCTGCTCGGCGCCGCCGTCATGGCCTTCATCGCCCAGGCCGCCTGGCCCGGCATGTGGAACAGCCTGGCGCTGCGGGAGTTCTTCGGCGTCCAGGGGCTGTTCACCGTGCCGACCTGGCCGTTCCGCGGCCTGATCGTGCTGGGCGGCGCCGCCGGCGCCGTCGCCTTCCTGGCGCTCTTCGTGGCGGAGCTGCGCGCCCTCGTCGCCGGCCGGAAGGGCTGACCGGAATGGATGACCTCTCGCTCGGGCTCGCGCTGATCGGCGCCATGGTGGGGCTGATCGTGCTGGGCCTGCCCATCGGCATCAGCCTGATCTCGACCGGCGCGATCGGCGTCTGGCTCATCCGGGACAATCCCGACCTCGCCTTCCGCTTCACCGCGCTCGCCACCTATTCCGGCATCCAAGACTACATCTTCGCCACCATCCCGCTCTTCGTGCTGATGGGGCTGCTGGTCAGCGTCTCCAATGTCGGGCGCGACACCTTCGAGGTCGCGCAGGGGCTGCTGCACCGCATCCGCGGCGGCCTCGGCATCGCGACGGTGGGCGCGAACGCCGTCTTCGCGGCGGTGACCGGCGTCTCCATCGCCTCGGCGGCGGTCTTCACCAAGGTCGCCGTGCCGGAGATGGTGCGGCACGGCTACTCGATGCGCTTCGCCGCGGGCACAGTGGCCGGCTCCTCCATCCTCGGCATGCTGATCCCGCCCTCGCTGCTGATGATCGTCTACGGCGTCCTGGCCGAGGTCTCGATCGGCGCGATGTTCATCGCGGGCGTCATTCCGGGAATCATCATCGCGATCGGCTTCGCGGCGATGATCTGGACCTATGCGCGCTTCTTCCCGCACCGGATCATGGCGGCCGACGGGCCGGCGCCGGAGGTGTCGGGGAAGGCGATGCCGTGGAGCGAGATCGCGGCGAAGTCCGTGCCCATCCTCTGCCTCGTCGCGCTCATCCTGGGCGGGCTCTACACCGGCTTCTTCACGCCGACCGAGGCCGGCGCGGTGGGCGCGGCCGGTGCCCTCGTCATCGCCGTGGCGCGCCGTCAGCTCGACGGCCCGAAGCTGTGGCGCGTGCTGAAGGAAACCGGCCTCGTCTCCGCCTCCATCCTGTTCCTGCTGATCGCCGCCGGGCTGTATTCCCGCATGCTCGCCATGGCGGGCGTGCCGCAGGCGATCGGCGAGTGGGTGGAGCATCTGGGGCTTGGCCCCTACGGCTTCCTCGCGGTCTTCGTCGTCATCATCCTGCTGATGGGCTGCATCCTCGACAGCACCTCGATCCTGCTGATCATGGTGCCGATCGGCGCGCCCATCGCGCAGGCCATGGGGTTCGACCTGATCCACTTCGGGATCGTCACCATCATCGCGGTGGAGATGGGCCTGCTGACGCCGCCCTTCGGCATCAGCGTCTTCACCGTGAAGGCAACGCTCGGGGATCCGCGCGTGCGGATCGAGACGGTGTTCGCGGGCGCGCTGCCCTTCGTGGCGGTGATGGGCTCGGCGCTGCTCCTGATCGCGGCGATCCCGGTCCTCTCGACGGCGCTCGTGCGCTGACCGCGCTCAGCCGAGAGGCTTGAGCGCGAAGTCGCAGTCGAGGCGCCGCCAGGGCGTCTCCATCACGCGGCCGCCCGGCGCCGGCCCCGGCGGCTGGGCCGGGAAGTCCCGGATCAGCTCACGCTTCACGCCGAAGACGGCGTCGCTGTCGAGGTAGTCGTCGCCGGAGACGAAGACGTGGGTCACCAGCGTCTGGTGCCCGGGCGCCGCGATCCGGTAGTGCAGATGCGCCGGCCGCATCGGATGCCGCCCGCAGGCGTCGAGCATCGCGCCCACCGGGCCGTCCGTCGGCACCGGATAGGCGGTCGGCGTGATCGTCCAGAAGTGGAAGCGCCCCTCGGCGTCCGTCCGGAAGCGGGCGCGCAGCTCCGGCGGCTCGCGGTCGCGGTACTGCACGTCGTAGAAGCCGTCCGCGTCCGAGTGCCAGATATCCACCACGGCACCGGCGAGCGGCCCGCCGCCGACCGCCGTCACCTGACCCGCGACATGCAGCGGCTCTCCCCTTGCGCCGGCGGCGAGGACGCTGCCATTCGGCCGCTCCTCCACGTCCTGGACGTAGAACGGCCCGAGGACGGTGGTGGGCGTGGCACCCTCCGGCAGGCGGTGGTTGATCGCGTCCACCAGCATGGAGACGCCGAGCGTGTCCGACAGCAGGATGAACTCCTGCCGCTTGTCGTCGCACATCCGGCCCGTCGCGGTGAGGAAGCCGATGGACGTCTCCCATTCCTCGAAGCTCGGCTCCACGTCGCGGACGAAGGCATGCAGATGCCGGACCAGGCTTTGCATGACCTGGCGCAGCCGCGGATCGGGCGTCTGGCCGAAGCGCGCCACGACCGCCTCGGTGATGTTGGATTCGTCGAAGTCGCGCATCCGCCCCTCCTGACATCCGAGGCCGCGACGCGACCTTCGGCGTCATGACTCTCGCGGGCGCATGATCGCACGCTCGGACCGGACGGTCACCGGCGCCGGGGATCTGTGCCGTCCGGGCCGGCGCGGCGACGCTGCTCCGCGGCGCGGCCCCGCGCATCCGGGATGCGGGGTCGCCGGCCGCCGCTCCGGAAGGCTGAACGGCGCATGGCGGGGGTGACGGGACGGCCAGGCGGCGGCCCTTCAGCCCTCCGCGCCTCGACGCAGCGACTGGAGGACGGCCGCGAACGCCGCGGGATCGACGGGCTTCTGCAGGATCGCGAGGGGCGAGAGCGCCTCGCACCGACGCCGGGTCATCGGCTCGCCGGAGCCGGTGACGAAGAAGAAGGGCGGACCCCCACGCTCGCGCAGCGCGGTCCCGAGTTCGACGCCATCCATCCCGCCGGGAATCTTCACGTCGAGCGACACGACGTCCGCCTCCGTCCCGGCGGCGAGGAGATCGAGCGTCTCGCGGGCCGTCGCCACCGTCGCGACCACCTCGTGCCCCGCATCCTCCACGAGCCCGGCGAAATAGTCCGCGATCAGGAATTCGTCCTCGACGATGAGGACCCTCAGCGGGTCGGCCCGGGTCCTGGAACGGTCACTCTGCATGCCGTCCCGCCGCCTTCCCGCCTCCGCATCTCGAGGGCTCCCCCGACCTGCGCCACCAACCGCCGCACGAGGCCCATCCCGGCTCCCGGCTCCCCGACGCCGCTCTCGGGGACTCCCACACCATCGTCCAGAACCTCCAGCACGATGCCGCGATCATCCCGTCGTTTCAGCCGGACCGCAATCCGGCCGGCGCGCTTCCCGGGAAAGGCGTGCTTCAGCGCATTCGTGACCAGTTCGTTCGCGACGAGGCCGAGCGGGACGGCCACGTCGACCGGCAACAGGCCGTCCTCCGCCGTGACCGCGACGGCGATCCCCCGGCCATTCAGCCCCGCCAGATCGCCCGCGAGTTCGCGAAGATAGGCCGCGAAGTCGACCTCGGCGAAGTTGCCGCCGCGATAGAGCCGCTCCTGGAGGAGCGACAGCGATCCCACCCGCTGGCCGAGGTCGCGGAGCTTGCGCTTCGCATCCTCGTCCGCGACGGCGCGGGCCGTGAGCGAGATGAGGCTGATCACGAGCTGCAGGTTGTTGTGGAGACGGTGATACAGCTCGTGGGTCAGCAGATCGCCGTGCTGCTGCAGCCGGCGGCGGGCCTCGGTCCGCGTGACCGCGGTCCGGCAGGCGGTGGCCAGGCGCCGCAGCTGCTTGACGGACTTCACGACGTAGTCGTCGAAACCCGATTTGATGGCGCGGACCGCGACGTCCTCGTTGCCGGTGCCCGTGAACATGACGGCCGGACAGTCGGGCACGAGGGTCCGCACCGCGGCGAGGATCTCGAAGCCGTCGGCCCAGTTGAGGCTGTAGTCGGAGACGAGCAGGCCGGGCGGCGGCCGTTCGCCGAGGACGCGGTCCAGCCCGGCCCTGTCGCCCACCTCGACGATCTCGTCGTCCGGGAACTCCCGCCGGACCTGGCGGACGGCAAGGTGGCGAAAGTCAGGGTCGTCGTCGGCGACAAGGATCCGCATCGGCCTTGCAAACCCGGCTGGCGCGGCTCGGTTACACCTCGGCGCAGCCTCGCGCGGGCACCGGTCACGCCCCGGCGGGTGCGTTGCGGAGGTTCTGGGCGTTGGCACGATCGAAGGCGGGTTCGCCGCGCGCGGGGCGGGGCTGGACCCAAGACCTCTCCACCCTCTCGGGCGTGGCCGCGGCGCTCTCGCTGGCGCTGGTCGTCGTCGCCGGCGTCCTGCTTCTTCTCAACCTGCTGCGGCTGGCCGAAACCCGCCGCCTCGCCGACGTGACCGTGAGCGTTCTCGACGGGGCACGCTCCCTGGCGTCGGACATCATCGACGCCGAGACCGGCCAGCGCGGCTATCTCCTCACGGGCGAGGCGCACTACCTCCGGCCCTACCTCGACGCGACCGCGCGCGTCTGGACCGACTTCGCCGCTCTCGAACAGCGGGTGGTGGTCGCGGCCCAGCGGGAGCGCCTCAAGCGCCTGCGGCCGCTGGTCGAGTCCAAGCTCGCCGAGCTCGCCCAAACGGTCGAGCTTCGGGCGAGGTCCTTCGACGAGGCGCTCGCGGTCGTGCGGACCGATGAGGGCCAGCGGCTGGCGGACGAGATCCGCGCCGCGCTCGGCGAGTTCGAGCGGGTCGCGCGGCAGCTCCTCCTCGAGCGCAACCTGAACGTGGAACACGCGGCGCGCACCGCGACGCTGCTCGCGGTCGGCTGCGGCTCGCTCGCCTTCGTCTCCGCCGCCCTGGGGGTCTTCGGCGTCCTGCGGCGGCGCGACGAGCGGCAGATGGTCGAGCGCAACCTCCGGCTCGAGCAGGAGGTGGAGGAGCGCACGGCCGCGCTCGAGGAAGCGAACGCCGAGCTCGAGGCCTTCGCGGCGACGATCAGTCACGACCTTCGCGCACCGATCCGGGCGGTCGGGGGCTATGTCGAAGCCCTGCTGGAGGACATGGGCGACGCGCTGGACGAGGACGGGCGCGACCATCTCCTGCGGATCGGCGCCGCGGCCGAGCGGATGGACGCGCTGATCGGGGACATCCTGGCCTATTCCCGCCTCGCGCGGCAGCAGCTCAGCCTCGGCCGCGTCGCGCTGGACGCGGTGGTGGACGCGGCGCTGAACGCCCATCACGAGGCCGCCGTCGCCAAGGGCGCCCGGATCACGGTCGTCCGCCCCATGCCGGTCGTGCAGGCCCATGCGGGCGCGCTGGAGGCGGCGGTGGGCAACCTCGTCTCCAACGCCCTCAAGTTCACGAGGCCGGGCGAGGCGCCCGTCGTCCTGATCCAGGCCGAGCCGCGCGATGGCGGGCTCGTCCGGCTCTGGGTCGAGGATCGGGGCATCGGCATCCCCCCGCCCGACGAGGACCGGATCTTTCGCCCGTTCGAGCGGCTGCATGGCCGGGAGGCCTATCCCGGGACCGGCGTCGGGCTCTCCATCGTGCGGCGCGTCGCGGAGCGCCTGGGCGGCGGCTGCGGCGTCACCACGACCCCGTCGGGGAGCCGGTTCTGGATCGACCTGCGGGCGGCGGCGAACCAGGCCGGCGGCGGCGGCACCGCGCGCCTCGGGATGCCCGACGGCGGCGCACCAGTCTCGGGCAGCGCGGCGAGCCCGCCGTCGCCCCGGGTGGCGTGATGGGCTGCGTCCGCGGGGGCTGGAATCAGCCGGCGACTCGGGATGGCCGGCACGGCATGACCCCGGGCCCCGCCCCCGACACGCCCGGCGCCGTTCCGCCCGGGGGAAAGGCTCTCAGGGCCGCAGATGCCGAGCGGAATCAGGGCCTTGGCCGGGCCAGTGACACGACGCGTGCCGGGCGGTTGATGCGCGGAGGGCTGGGCTGGTGGAGCTGAGGGGAATCGAACCCCTGACCTCGTCATTGCGAACGACGCGCTCTCCCAACTGAGCTACAGCCCCGTATCCAGCGGCCGCCTTGGGGCGCGGCCAGGGCGCGCTTTCTGTCCCGGCCCGCCGGGCAAGTCAAGCGCGCCGCGGGGCGCACGCGGGTTCCGCCGCGTGTGGCGATTTCCGACGGGTCTGCTAGGGTCCCGCCCGAACCAGGCGCCGGTGCACGCATGATCCTCGACGCTCTCTTTTTCCTGCTGATGGCGGGGCTCAACCTCTACTTCTGGGCCATCATTATCGGGGCTGTCCTGTCCCTGCTCATCGGCTTCAACGTGCTCGACACGCGCAACCGCTTCGTCTGGGCCGTGTCGGACTTCTTCTACCGGGTGACGGAACCGGCCCTGCGGCCCATCCGCAACCGCCTGCCGAACCTGGGCGGCGTGGACATCTCGCCCCTCATCCTGCTGCTGCTGGTGCAGGCCTGCATGCTGCTGGTCGGCGCGGTGCAGAGCTACATGATCCGCGGCGGGATCTACTTCTGAGCCATGCCGGCCCGCGTCATCGACGGCAAGGCGGTGGCCGAGCGCATCCGCGCCGGCCTCGCCGCCCGCATCGCCGACCTGCCCTTCAAGCCCGGTCTCGTCGTCGTCCGGGTGGGGGATGACCCGGCCTCGGGCGTCTATGTCCGCAACAAGGACAAGGCGGCGGCGGCGGCCGGCTTCGCCTCCCGCACGCGGCACCTGCCCGCCGACACGACCGAGGCC
Organism: Acetobacteraceae bacterium; assembly: GCA_019750475.1. Classification (GTDB taxonomy): domain Bacteria; phylum Pseudomonadota; class Alphaproteobacteria; order Acetobacterales; family Acetobacteraceae; genus Roseococcus. Next base: position 11,110 of record JAIEOO010000358.1, read on the forward strand.
GCCCTGCTCGCGGAGATCGCGGCGCTGAACGCCGACCCGGCGGTGGACGGGATCCTCGTCCAACTGCCCCTGCCGCCGCAGATCCGGGCCGAGGCCGCCATCGCCGCGGTGGATCCGGCGAAGGACGTGGACGGCTTCCACCCGCTCAATGCCGGGCGTCTCGCCTCCGGCCTGCCGGGCCTCGTGCCCTGCACGCCGCGCGGCGTCATGCACCTGCTGGCCGAGGCCGGGGCGAAGCTGCGCGGGGCGCGGGCCATCGTCCTCGGCCGGTCGCAGATCGTCGGGCGGCCCATGGCGCAGTTGCTGCTGTCCGCCGACTGCACCGTGACCATCGCCCATTCCCGCACCGACAACCTGCCCGAGGAGTGCCGGCGCGCCGACATCGTCGTCGCCGCCGTCGGCCGGCCGGAGATGGTGCGCGGCGGCTGGGTGAAGCCCGGCGCCGTCGTCATGGATGTGGGCATCAACCGCCTGGCCGATGGCCGCCTCGTCGGCGATGTCGCGTTCGGAGAGGTTGCGCCCCACGCCGCCGCCATCACGCCCGTCCCCGGCGGCGTCGGCCCCATGACCATCGCCTGCCTGCTCGAGAACACGCTGGACGCGGCGCTGGCGCGGCGGGGGACGGCCTGAGGGGAGATGCCGGGGTGATCCTGCACCGCGCGTTGCAGATCTTCGGCGCCCTCGCGCTGCTGATGTGCCTGAACCTCGCCTGGGGCGCGACGCCGCTGGGCGGCGAGGGCTGGTCCCGCGCGCGGCTGCTCTATGCCGGGGCGGGCAGCGTCTCCGCCCTCGCCCTCGTCGCCATCGGCGGCCTCGGCCTCGCGTTGCGCCGCGCGGAGCGCGAGCTGGCCGAGACGCGGGCGGCGCTCGCCCGCATCGAGGAGGCGCTGCGCGGGAGGCCGGGTTGAACCTCCTCCTCGCCGCGGCCTTCGTCTTCATCTGGGGCTCCGCCTTCAACGCGGCGCGCGTGGTCGCGGTGGAATGGCCGCCGCTCTGGGGCATCGCCATCCGCTTCGCGGTGGTGGCCGTGCTGCTGGGGGCCATCTGGGCCTGGCGCCGCGCGCCGCTGCCGGCCGCCGGCGACCGCGGCCGGCTCGCGCTGCTCGGGGTCTTCGGCACGGGCGGCTATCTCGGCTGCGCCTGGGTGGCCTCGGCCCATGTGCCCTCCGGCCTCGTGGCCCTGCTGTCCGCGACGGCGCCGCTCTTCGTCGCGCTCGGCCAGCGCCTGCAGGGCGAGGCCGTGTCGCCACGTGCCTGGGCCGGGCTGACGCTCGGCTGGACCGGCGTAGCGCTGCTCGGCCTTTCCCGCTCGCTCGACGGGCTGGAGCGGGCGGAGGCCTGGGGGCTGGGCGTCGCGCTGCTCGGCGCCCTCTCCCATGCCGCCGGGCTGCTGGCCTATGCCCCGGCGCGGGAGCGCGTGGATGCCTGGACCGCCAATGCCGGACAGACGGTGGTGGCGGCCGTCACCCTGCTGCTCGTGGCCGGGCTGCTGTCGGGGGACCCGCCGCCCGCCTCGGCCTCGCCGGCGCTGCTCCTCGCCATGCTCTGGTCCTGCCTGGTGGTCGGGCTGCTGGGCTACGCCCTGTTCTTCGTCGTCATGCGGCGCTTCCCGCCCGCCACGGCGGCCTCCCTCCAGCTGCTCGCGCCGCCGGTCGCGGCCGTCATCGGCTGGGCGCTGATGGGGGAGAGGCTGGGCTGGGGCGACCTCTTGGGCGGCGCCATCACCCTCGCCGGGCTCGCGCTGCTCTTCCGCCGGGAACGGGCCCCCGGCTGACAGCGCGCCCGGTCCCGCTTATCCCACCCGCCCATGACCCAAGCCGCCGCGCCCCGTCCCGTCATGCTCGTCATCCTGGATGGCTGGGGCCACCGGGCGGACCAGGCGGACAATGCCGTGGCCCTGGCGCGCACGCCCCATTTCGACCGGCTGTGGGAGAGCTGCCCGCGGGCCTTCCTTAAGACCTCGGGCCTCGATGTGGGCCTGCCGCCCGGGCAGATGGGCAACAGCGAGGTCGGACACCTGACGATCGGCGCCGGCCGCGTCGTGATGCAGGACCTCGTGCGGATCACCATGGCGTGCGAGGACGGGTCGCTGGCCGCGATGCCGCCGCTGGTGGACTTCGTCGCGAAGCTGAAGGCGAGCGGCGGGACCGCGCATCTGCTGGGGCTGTTGTCGCCGGGCGGGGTGCATTCGCACCAGGATCACGGGGTGGCGCTGGCGCAGGTCCTGGCTGCGGCGGGCGTCCCCGTCGCCATCCACGCCTTCACCGATGGGCGCGACACGCCGCCGCGGGCCTCGCCCGGCTATCTGCGCGCCTTCGAGGGCGCGCTGCCGGCGGGCGCCCGCATCGCGAGCGTGACGGGCCGCTACTTCGCGATGGATCGCGACAACCGCTGGGAGCGCGTGGAGCAGGCCTGGCGGGCGGTCATCCTGGGCGAGGGCGCGCGGGCGGAGAGCGCGCAGGCCGTGGTCGCCGCCGCCCACGCCAGGGACGTGACGGACGAGTTCGTCCCGGCCTCCGTCCTGCCCGGCCATACGGGCGTGAAGGACGGCGACGGCATCCTCTGCTTCAACTTCCGCGCCGACCGCGTGCGGGAGATCCTGGCCGCCATCCTCGACCCCGGATTCGGCGGCTTCGCCCGGCCGCGCGTGCCGCGGCTCGCGGCGGCGCTCGGCCTGACGCAATACGCCGAGGCGCTCGATCCCTACCTCGCCACGCTCTTCGCGCCCGAATCCATGGCCGACATCCTGGGTGCGGCCGTCGCCGCCGCGGGCCGGACGCAGCTGCGGATGGCCGAGACGGAAAAGTACCCGCACGTGACCTACTTCCTGAATGGCGGGGAGGAAGCGGTGTTCCCGGGCGAGGAGCGGATCATGGTCCCCTCGCCCAAGGTCGCCACCTACGACCTGCAACCCGAAATGAGCGCGCCGGAACTCGCGGCGAAGGCGGTGGCCGCCATCGCCTCCCGCCGGCATGACCTCATCGTGCTGAACTTCGCCAATGCCGACATGGTGGGCCACACCGGGAGCCTGGACGCCGCGATCAAGGCCTGCGAGGCGGTGGACGCCGGCCTCGGCGCCATCGCGGACGCCGTGCAGGCCCAGGGCGGCGCGCTGCTCGTCACGGCCGATCACGGCAATGCCGAGATGATGAAGGATCCCGCGACCGGCGGGCCGCACACGGCGCACACCACCAATCCCGTTCCCGCCTTCCTGCTGGGCGGGCCGGCGGGGGCGAAGCTGCGCGATGGCGGCCTCGCCGACCTCGCGCCCACGCTGCTGGCGCTGCTCGGCATTCCCAAGCCCGCCGAGATGGGCGGGACGAGCCTTCTCGGCTAGCGCCGTTTCCGGTCGAGTGGAAACGGCTCCAGCCCCCTCGTTCCGGGCAGATTCACGCGGGGGCTGTCTCCAGCCACGCGCGATCTGCTCTAACCTCGCGCGAACCTAAAGGACGAACCCGACATGGCGCTCCGCGTGGCGGTCCAGATGGACCCGATCGAGTCCATCAACATCGATGGCGACAGCACCTTCGCCCTCATGCTCGAGGCGCAGGCGCGCGGGCATGCGCTGTGGCACTACCACGTGCGCAACCTGGCGCTGCATGGCGGCCGCGTCACGGCGCTGGCCCATCCCGTGACGGTGCGGCGGGAGAAGGGCAACCACTTCACCTTCGGCGCGCCGGTGGAGCTCGACCTCGGGAAGGAAGCGGACGTGGTGCTCATGCGCCAGGACCCGCCCTTCGACATGGCCTACATCACGGCCACCCACATCCTCGAGCACATCCACCCCAGGACGCTCGTGGTGAACGACCCCGCGAGCGTCCGCAACGCGCCCGAGAAGCTCTTCGTCACCCACTTCCCGGAGCTGATGCCCGAGACGCTGGTGACGGCGGACATCCCGACGATCCGCCGGTTCCGGGAGACGCACGGGGACATCATCGTCAAGCCGCTCTTCGGCAATGGCGGCGCCGGCGTGTTCCACCTGCGCCCGGATGACCCCAACCTCAACTCGCTGATCGAGATGTTCACCGAGCGCTCGCGCGAGCCGCTGGTGGTGCAGAAATACGTCCCCGACGTGCGCAAGGGCGACAAGCGCATCATCCTCGTGGACGGGGAGGCGATGGGCGCCATCAACCGCGTCCCCGCGGCGGGCGAGGCCCGCTCCAACATGCATGTCGGCGGCCGGCCGGAGCCCACGCAGCTCACGGAGCGCGAGCGCGAGATCTGCGCCCGCATCGGGCCCGAGCTGCAGCGCCGCGGCATGATCTTCGTGGGCATCGACGTGATCGGCGGCTACCTCACCGAGATCAACGTCACCTCGCCCACCGGCCTGCAGGAGATCGCCCGCTTCGACGGCATCCACCTCGAACGCGCGATCTGGGACGCGATCGAGGCGAAGCGGCGCTGAGCGTGCGCGGGGCCGCCCGGACAGGCGGCCCCGCCCAGGATCAGATCACGAGCTCGATCAGGAACGGCCCGTTCTGGGCGAAGCTCTGCTGCATCAGGTCGGCGACCTGTTCGAGCGTCGTCGCCTGCGCCGCCTCCACGCCCATGGCCTGCGCCATGCCGACCCAGCCGATATCGGGGTTGCCGAGGTCGAGCATGTTCATCGCCGTCGGGCCCGGGTTGGCGCCGACGTTGTGATACTCGCCGATCAGGATCTGGTACTTCCGGTTCGACAGGATCACGGTGGTGATGGGCAGCTTCTCGCGCGCCTGGGTCCACAGCGCCTGCACCGTGTACATGGCCGAGCCATCGGCCTGCAGGTTGATCACGCGCCGCCCGCCGCCGCCGATCGCCGCCCCGGTCGCGAGCGGCAGGCCGCAGCCGATGGCGCCGCCCGTGATCTGCAGCCAGTCATGCGGCGGCGCCGCGTGCGTCGCCGGGAAGAAGCCACGCCCGAAGGAGACGCTCTCATCCACGATGATGGCGTTGTCGGGCATCAGCGCGGCGACGGTGCGCGCCAGGCCCTCCGGCGTCGGCGCGCCGCGCTGCGCTTCGGGGCGCGGGCCGGCATCGGGCAAGGCCACGGCGGGGGCAGAGAGGTCTTCCGCCAGGGCGCGCAGCGCGGCCTCGGCGTCCTGCTCCGGCCGGGTCAGCACCGTGATCGAGGCGTTCTCGGGATAGTGCTTCGAGGGCTTGCCCGGATAGGCGAAGAAGCCGATGGGCGCCGGCGCGCCGACGAGCACCAGGTGCTCGACGTTCTTGAGATTCTCGATCGCCATGTCGGCCGGGTAGGGCACGCGCTCGATGGGCACGCGGCCGCGGCCGCGCTGGAAGCGGGCGTTCGACGTCATCGCCAGCACCCGCGCGCCGGTCGCCGAGGCGATGCGGTGCACCAGGTGCTGCGACGCCTCGGTCAGCGCCATGGCGCCGCCCAGCAGGATCAGGACGTTGCGCTTCTCCCGCAGGATCCGCGCCGCGTTGCGCACGGCATGGGCGTCGGCCTGGGGCACGGCGGGGGTGGGCAGCTTCTCGGCGACGACGCCGCCCTCGTCCCAGCAGGTGTCGGAGGGCAGGATCAGCGTCGCCACCTGCCCGGGCGAGGTGCGGGCGGCCTGCACCGCCGTCGCCGTGTCGGCGCCCACCTCGGCCGCTTTGGTCGAGGTCCGCACCCAGGCCGAGACGCCCCGGGCGAAGCCCTCGGTGTCGGCGGTCAGCGGGGCGTCGTACTGGCGATGGTAGGTCGCCTGGTCGCCCACGCAGTTCACGATCCCGCTGCGGGCGCGGCGGGCGTTGTGCAGGTTGGCCAGCCCGTTCGCGAGGCCGGGGCCGCAATGCAGCAGCGTCACCGCCGGGTTGTGGGTCATCCGCCAGTAGCCATCGGCCATGCCGGTGACCACGTTCTCCTGCAGGCCGAGGACGCAGCGCATGCCCGGGATGCGGTCCAGCGCGGCGACGAAATGCATCTCGCTGGTGCCGGGATTGGAGAAGCAGACATTCACCCCGTTCTTCAGCAGGGTATGGACGAGACTTTCGGCACCGTTCACGTGCGTGTTCCCCCGATCGGCGAAGGTCGGCAGCCTGCGGCGGGACGACCCTTCGGGCAAGTCGGGGGTGGCGCCATGTGCGCGAGCCTGGCTAGGCTCGGCCTATGAAGAAGGTCCTGCTGTTCGGCTTCGTCTGCGGCGCGCTGTCCGTGGTGATCTTCCATCAGGGCACGGCCTTCCTGATGTTCCACCACGCGGCCAAGGTTCCGGCGCTGGCCGACATCTTCGGCCGTTGGAACCCGCCCTTCAATGTCGCGCCGGTGCCCCCGTTCGGCGTGCCCACCATCGCCTCCCAGGCCTTCTGGGGCGGGCTGTGGGGCATCGCCCTCGCGGCCATCCTGCGCGCGACGCGCGTGCCGGACCTGGCGACCGGCTTCGTCTTCGGGGCGGTGGTGGTGACGCTGACGGCCTTCACGCTCGTCGCCCAACTCAAGGGGCTGCCCATGTTCGCCGGCGGCAACCAGCAGGTCTGGTGGCGGGCCGGGCTGCTGAACGGTGCCTGGGGCTTCGGCACCGTCTTCCTGCTCCGGCCCTTCCAGTTGCAGGTGCTGCGTTACCCGGAGGACTGACCCGCCGCTACGCCAGCCGCCGCCAAGCCACCGTGAGGTTGTTCGCCGGCATCCCGGTGACCGCGGGCGGGCCGAAGCCGGCTTCGGCGGCGACCTTCGCCACCGCCTCCAGATCCCGCACGCCCCAGCGCGGGTCGCGCGCCCGGAGGTCGGCGTCGAAGGCGGCGTTGGAGGGCGCGGTGTGCGCGCCGCCGCGCCGGAAGGGGCCGTAGAGGATCAGCGGCGCGCCCGCCGGCAGGATGCGCGCCGCCCCCGCGAACAGCGCCGGCGTCGCCTCCCAGGGCGCGATATGGATCATGTTGACGCAGAGCGCCGCGTCCGCCTGCGCGACCGGCCACGGCGACGCCATGACGTCGAGCGCCAACGGCGCCCGCACGTTCGACAGCCCCTCGCACCAGGCGGCGATGCTCGCGCGGTGCGCGGGATCGGGGTCGGTCGGCTGGAAGGTGAGTGCGGGCAGGCTGGCCGCGAAATGCGCGCAATGCTGGCCGGTGCCGCTCGCCAGCTCGAGCAGCAGGCCGCGCTTCGGCAACAGGGGGCGCAGCGCGGCGAGCAGCGCATCCCGGTTGCGGTGGGTCGCCGGCGCGTCGAGGCGCGGCGGCGTCACCGGCTGATCGGGTCCGAGGAAGCGGAACCCCTCGCTCACAGCGCGCGATGCCCGATGTCGCGGCGGCAGAAGCCTTCCGGCCACTCGATCAGGTCCACCGCCGCGTAGGCGGCGTCCCGCGCGTCGCGCAGCGTCCGGCCGGTCGCGCCGATGCCGAGCACGCGCCCGCCATTGGCGACGAGGCGCCCGTCCTCCGTCAGCGCGGTCCCGGCGTGGAAGATCTGCACCCCCGGCAGCTGCGCCGCGCGCTCGAGGCCGCGGATCTCCGTCCCCTTGCGGGGCGTGCCCGGATACCCTTCGGCCGCCATGACGACGAGGATGGAGGCGTCGCTTTCCCAGCGCAGGTCGAAGGTCGAGAGCTCGCCCTGGCAGGCGGCCAGCAGCGCCGGCAGCAGGTCGCTCTTCAGCCGCAGCATCAGCGCCTGGCATTCGGGGTCGCCGAAGCGGACGTTGAACTCGATCAGCTTCGGGCCGTCGGCCGTGATCATCAGCCCGGCGAAGAGCACGCCGCGGAAGGGCGTGCCGCGCCGCGCCATCTCCACCAGCGTCGGGCGGACGATGCGGGCCATCACCTCGTCGCGCAGCGCCTCGGTGAACACCGGCGGCGGGGAATAGGCGCCCATGCCGCCGGTGTTGGGACCGGTGTCGCCGTCGCCCACGCGCTTGTGGTCCTGCGCCGCGGCGAGCGGCAGGGCGGTCTCGCCGTCGCAGAGGGCGAAGAAGCTGACCTCCTCCCCGAGCAGGCATTCCTCGATCACCACGGACGCGCCGGCCGCGCCATGCACGCGGCTGTCCATGATGTCCGCGATCGCGGCCTCGGCTTCCGCGACCGCCTGGGCGACGACGACGCCCTTCCCGGCGGCGAGGCCGTCGGCCTTCACCACGATGGGCGCGCCCTTCTGGCGGACGTAAGCGCGGGCGGCCGCGCTGTCCTCGAAGCGGGCCCAGGCGGCCGTGGGCACGCCGGCGGCGTCCGCGACCTCCTTCGTGAAGGTCTTGCTGCCTTCGAGCCGCGCCGCCGCCCGGGAGGGGCCGAAGCAGGCGATGCCGGAAGCGGCGCAGGCATCGGCGAGCCCCAGCGTGAGCGGAGCCTCGGGACCGGCCACGACGAGGTCCACGGCGTTGTCGCGGGCGAAACCCACCAGGGCCGGGATGTCCTCGGCGCCGATGGCGATGCAGTCGGCCACCTCGGCGATGCCGGGATTGCCGGGCGCGCACCACAGCTTGTCGAGCAGCGGGGACGCGGCCAGGGCCCAGCACAGCGCATGCTCGCGGCCGCCGCCGCCCACGACCAGAACGCGCATCGAAAGCTCTCCCGAAACGCCCCGGCCCGTAGCATAAGGGCGCGCAATGGACAGCCCGGGCACCAACATACCCGAGTTCACGGTTGGGGAGCTGTCGGGCGCCGTGAAGCGGACGCTCGAAGGCGCCTTCGGCCGCGTCCGCATCCGCGGCGAAGTGACCGAATGCAAGGCCTACGGCCCGGGGCGGTTCTACTTCTCGCTGAAGGACACCACGCCCGACAGCAAGGCGAAGCTCAACGCCGTCATCTGGGCCTGGACCGCGAGCCGCACCGGCCTCAGGCCCGAGAACGGGACCGAGGTCATCGCGACCGGCCGCCTGACCGGCTACGCCGACCGCTCCTCCTACCAGCTGACGGTCGAGCGCCTGGAATATGCCGGTGAGGGCGCGATGCTCGCCCGCATCGAGAAGCTGCGCGCCGCGCTCCTCGCGGAAGGCCTCTTCGCGCCGGAGCGCAAGCGGGCGCTGCCGCTGCTGCCGCGCGTCGTCGGCGTGATCACGAGCGCCCAGGGCGCCGTCATCCAGGACATTCGGACGACGCTGGCGCGGCGCTTCCCGCGCCACGTCCTGCTCTGGCCCGTGCCGGTCCAGGGAGAGGGCGCGGCGGAGCGGATCGCGGCGGCCATCCGCGGCGTGTCGGCCCTGCCGGCGGACGGCCCCGTGCCGCGCCCCGACGTGCTGATCGTCGCGCGCGGCGGCGGCAGCCTCGAGGACCTGATGGCCTTCAACGAGGAGAGCGTGGTGCGCGCGGCAGCCGCCTGCACCATCCCCCTCGTCTCCGCCGTGGGGCACGAAACCGACACGACGCTGATCGACTTCGCCTCCGACCGCCGGGCGCCGACGCCGACCGCCGCGGCCGAGCTGGTCGTGCCGTCCCGCGTCGAGCTCTCGGCCGATCTCGCGCATCGCGGCTCCCGCCTCGCCAGCGCCATCGCCTCGCGCCTGCGGGACCATCGCCAGCGGCTCGACCTCGCGGAGCGCAGCCTGCCGGACCTGCCCTCCATGGTGGAGGTGCTGCGCCAGCGTCTCGACGACCGGGGGGAGCGGCTGCGCCAGGCGCTGCCGGCCTTCGTCGTCAACCGCAAGCTGGCGCTGGGCTGGCTGGTCCTGCCCGACCCGCGCGCGCAGATCGTCGCGGGGCGGGAGCGCAGCGGGGCGGCGGCGCGGCAGCTGCGCACCGCCTGGCCCAACTACCTGCGGCTGCTGCGCACGCGGCTCGCCTGCGCGGCGGACGCGCTGCCCCACC
>JAIEOO010000167.1 GCA_019750475.1 Acetobacteraceae bacterium
CCCTCCGCGCCCCGCCTCGCCGAGGCCTCGCCCGAGCCGCGGCCGCCGACGGCCCCGCCGCGCCTGCCCGACCCGGTCCTGCCCGAGTTGCAGGCGCCGCCCGCCTTCGAGCTGGTGATGCCCACGCCCGAGCCGGAACTGGCCCCGCAGACCGAGCTGCGCCTGCCCGAGCGCTTCGCCCTGCCGCTGCCCCCGCCGAGTCCGCCCGCGCCGCCGCGGCAGCAGCCGCAGCCGCCGCGCCAGGCGCAGCCCCAGACCCCACCCTCGCGCCCCAGCATCCCGGGCGGGATCTGGATGCCGGAGGGCACGCAGCTCGGTCAGCCGGCGGTGCCGCAGCGCCAGGGGCGGCCGGATGGCGGCCGTGGGCTGGACACCTCCGTCGCGCCGCGCTTCCTGGAGGCGCGGCCCTCGACCAGCAACAGCCTCCGTGTGCTGTCCGGCAACGCTCCGCAGGATTGGCAGGCCGGGTTTCAGCGATGGGTCCGCCAGAACCTTCACTTTCCGCTGGACGCGGCGGCTCGCGGCGAGGATGGGCCAGTGACGGTCCTTCTTGACATCGGGGTGGACGGCCGGGTTCGCCGCGTCACGATGGTCCGTCCCTCGACCTCTCCATCGCTCAACCGGATGACAACCTGGCCCTTCATCGACGCGCAGCTGCCGCCCCTGCCGGCGGCTGGCAACGCCGACGGGCTGCGCCTCGAATTCACGGCGCGATACGTGCTCATTCGCTGAACGGCGCGACGACCGACGTCCTCGCCGGGCCGCGCGGGCGCCGCGCGGCCCGGCGAACCGGATCGCGGACCTGGGCAGCATCGCCCCCCGACGCCGCGCCGCGCTCGCGGCTGTTGCGCACCGAGGCGATGTCGCGGCGTCGGGGGAGGCATGGCCTGCGGAGGCCGGGCCGCGGCAGCACCCGCCGCGCGAGGCGAGCGCGAGAGCCGCACGGCAAGACCCCCACGGTGGACCCGCCATCGCCCGGGCCTCGCGGCGCCGAAGGCGCGCGCTGGCCCGCGTGACGGCCCGGGATCTCGCCGGGCACCCGACGGCGCGACCCCGGGAGGGCGAGGCGATGGTGCGGACACGCCGAGCATGTCCGCGCGTCCGGCGAAGGGGAACGCGGGAGGACACAGCCCTCCCCGGCGCGGCGCCGCGCCGGCCTCGGCCCTTCTGCGATGCGCCGCGGCCCGCTATCCCGGCGGCACGATGTCCCACAACAGCTTCGGCCACCTGTTCCGCGTCACCACCTGGGGGGAGAGCCACGGGCCCGCGATCGGCTGCGTGGTGGATGGCTGCCCGCCAGGCTTGCCGCTCGACGAGGCGTGGATCCAGCCCTTTCTCGACAAGCGCCGCCCCGGCTCCTCGAAATTCGTGACCCAGCGGCAGGAGCCGGACGAGGTGCGGATCCTCTCCGGCGTGTTCGAGGGGCGCACCACCGGCACGCCCATCGCGCTCGAGATCACGAACCAGGACCAGCGCTCGAAGGACTACGGCGAGATCGCCGAGCGCTTCCGCCCCGGCCATGCCGACATCGCCTATGAGTGGAAATACGGCATCCGCGACTATCGCGGCGGCGGCCGCGCCTCGGCGCGGGAGACGGCGATGCGCGTCGCCGCCGGCGCCGTTGCCCGCCGCGTGCTGGGCGAGGGCGTGGTGATCCGGGGCGCCATGGTGCAGATGGGCCCCGACGCCGTGGACCGCGCCGCCTGGGACTGGGCGCAGGTGTCGCAGAACGAGTTCTGGTGCCCGGACGCCGCGGCCGCCGCCCGCTGGGCGGAGCAACTGGCCGCGATCCGCAAGGCCGGCAGCAGCGTCGGCGCCGTGATCGAGCTGGTGGCGGAAGGGGTGCCGCCCGGCCTCGGCGCGCCGATCTACGGCAAGCTCGACGCCGACATCGCGGCGGCGCTGATGGGCATCAACGCGGTCAAGGGCGTCGAGATCGGGGATGGCTTCGCCGCGGCGGCCCTCTCCGGCGAGGACAATGCCGACGAGATGCGGATGAACCCGGACGGCACGGTGCGCTTCCTGGCGAATCATGCGGGCGGCGTGCTGGGGGGCATCTCGACGGGGCAGCCCATCGTCGCGCGCTTCGCCGTGAAGCCGACGAGCAGCATCCTGACGCCGCGCCAGGCGGTCACCCGCCGCGGGGCGGACACCGACATCCTGACCAAGGGCCGCCACGACCCCTGCGTCGGCATCCGCGCCGTCCCGGTGGGGGAGGCGATGCTGGCCTGCGTCCTGGCCGACCACCTGCTGCGCCACCGCGCGCAGAACCCCTCGGCGCCGGAGGTCGGGAGACTCCCCAGAAACTGACTGTCACGCTAGGTTATTGCCGGGTTGGTCCCCACCTGGGAAGGTATTGATTGACCCTGGCCGTTCCCGGCCGCCATATTGGTGCAAGAGCGAAACGGAAGGCATCGTCGCCGCATGCCCGAGCGAGACCAGCAGCCTGCCCTTGTGGGCCTCGACGCCTTCCTGGCGCTCGCCGGACCGGATCGCTGGCGAGCCCGCGTCCGCGACATCGGCAGCCGCATCCGCCCGGAAAGCCAGACCGCCCGTGCCGCCCAGCGCCGCCACGCGCTCGAGATCATGCTGGCGCGCCTGTCCAACCCCGGACTGCTCGCCAAGGCGGGCCAGTCGGAGCGGCGCATCCTCGATTTCGCCCGGGAAGCCGCCCTGCTGGCCGAGGATTTGGCCGACGGCCCGCGCGAGCGCCTCCGCGCCCTGATCGGCGAAGGGCTGGAGGGGGAGGCGACGCTCGTGCCCCTCTTCCACCTGCTGCGCACCGCCGGCCTGTTCCGCGCCCGCGGCTTCGAGGTGCGGTTCGACGGGCTGCTCCACGGCACCAGCCACGACCTCATGGTCCGCCGCGAGGGGTCTGTGGCCGAGGTCGCCTGCGAGACCGTCTCGGCCGAGGAGGGGCGCCCCGTCCATCGCGGCCATTGGGCGCAGCTCGTGGACCGGGTGAACCCCGACCTGCAGACCTGGCTCGCCGCGCATCCCGGCCGCTACATCCTGAAGATGACCCTGCCGGCCGGCGTCTCCCGCGACGAGCAGATCGGCTCCCTGCATGAGCGCATCTCGGCGATGCTGGCCAACCACAAGCGCCAGGATTCGAGCGCGGACGCCGTGCTGAAGCTCGACCCGCTGGTGCTGGCCGGCGCCCATGCGGGGATGGATCCCTGCCGCGCCCTGCCCGGCACGCTGCGCCAGCAATTCGGCCTCGAAGCGCATCTCGCCGTGACGACCGACCAGGCGAGCGGCAGCGTCTTCGTCATGGCGGCCCGCGCCGGCCGCGAGAACGAGATCTCCGGCGCGGTGAAGCGCCGCCTCGCCACGGCGGCCGAGGCACGGCTCTCGGGCAAGCTGCCCGGCATCCTCGCCGTCTTCCTCGACGACCTCGAGGCCGCGGAGTGGCGCAACCTGCGCGACACGCTGGAGCTCGAAGGGGTGGTGCGCCGCTTCCTGACGGAGCCCGCGGCCAGGCCCGTCGTCGCCGTCACCTGCGCCACCCGGATGGAGCTGCTCGGCACCGCCGACGCCGCGCCGGACGGGGAGCTTCGCTTCCGCAACCCCGCCCACCCGGCCGCCAAGGCCCAGGGGCTGGAGCCCGCCATCACCTCCTCGATGTAGGGGCGCCCAGCGCGGATCGCACATGGCCGGAACGGCCATTGCGTGAATCTGCGCGGGATGAGTCGCAGATCGCACATGGCCGGCACGGCCATTGCGTGAATCTGCGCGGGATGAGTCGCAGATCGCACATGGCCGGAACGGCCATTGCGTGAATCTGCGCGGGATGAGTCGCGGATCGCACATGGCCGGCACGGCCATTGCGTGGATCGGCGCGGAACAACGCGGCCGAAGCCGGTTCCACGCGTGCGGAGACGGCCTCAGCCCGACATCGCCTCGCCCGCCGCTCGCGGCGCCGGCAGCCGCTCCGGCACGCGCGGCTTGCGCCGCCGCGGGCGGGGCAGGGGTGCCGTCTCCTCCACCATCAGGCTCAGCTGGTCGGCCGCGCGCGGTCCCGTCGCGCGTGTCTCCGGCAGGGGGACGGGCCAGAAGCACTCGGCCAGGCCGTCCTCGCCCCGTAGCGCGAGGAACACGATGCGCGAGGCGCGGCCATCGGGCCCGGTCTCGACCGCCAGACGGAAGGCCAACCCCTCGGCCTCCTCGCGCCCAAGGGCGAGGCGAAGCTGAGTCGCCTCCTGCTCCTGGCGTTTCAGCGTGCGCTCGGGCGCGTCGTCGGCGGGGCCGCGATAGAAGCGCACCGGCACGTCCTCGATCAGGAAAACGAAGTGGTGCGAGCCGTCGAGGACGCGCATCCAGGGGTAGAGCCGCCCCTCCGCCGCGCGGCGCAGCCGCTCGCGCCCGAAGGCGAAGGCGCGGCAGCCGATGCTCCAGCTGTCATCGCCGAGGGCGGCGCGGGCCAGCGTGACCGCATCGCGCCGCGCCTGGACCAGCAGCCGCGCGCAGACCGCGAGGCGCTCCGCCGTCAGGGCCGGATGGAACTCCCAGGGGAGGCGGGCGGTCGTCATGGCACAAGATGCAACGCCGCCCCGCCGGCCCGGTTACAACATCTTGTGTTTGCTCAACGAATCAGTCCCTGCCGGCCCGCCACCAGCACCATGAACTCCATCATCATGTGGGCGCAGAGCGCGGCGGCCATGCCCTGCACGTCGTGGTTCGGGCTGACGGTGTTGAAGTCGGCCGCGACGAAGTTGAGCCCGGCCAGGCTGCGCATCAGCTCGATCCCCTCCCGCGCGGAGAGGCCGCCCCAGGCCGGCGTCGCGACACCCGGCGCCACGGAGGGATCGAACACGTCCATGTCCCAGCAGAGATAGAGCGGCCGGTCCCCCACCACGTCGCGGAACTCCGCCATGGCCTGCGCCGTGCCGCGCCGCACGAGGTCCTCGGTGGTGACGACGCGGAAGCCGAGCTTGTCGGCGTGGCGCAGCACGCCCGGCACGCCGGTGAAGCCGCGGATGCCGACATGCCAGGTGGAGGCCGCGTCCACCAGCGTTTCCTCCGCCGCGTGGGTGAACTGGTTGGACGCGTCGTAGGGGTCGGCGGGGTTGTAGGGATAGGCGTCGGTGTGGCTGTCCACGTGCAGCGCGACCATGTCCGGGTACTTCCTCGCCGCCGCCCGCATCAGCGGCAGCGAGACCGAGCCGTCGCCGCCGATGCCGATCGGAATGGCCCCGGCGTCCAGGATGGCGGCGGCCGCCGCCTCGATCCTGGGATGCGCGTCGGCGATCTTGCCCGGCGTGATGCCCGCGACGTCGCCGCAATCCACCGCATCCAGCGCCGAGAGCACGTCGAAATCCGCGAGCGAGGGGTGATGCCGCCGGATCAGCGGCGACTGCGCCCGCACCGAGGCCGGCCCCTCGCGCGAGCCGATGCGGAAGGGATGGATGCCGCAATCGAAGGGCACGCCGAGGACCGCGACCCTGTTGCCCTTCCGCGCCGGTCCCGACGGGATGCCGAGGAAGGTGACAGGAGGCGTGTAGAGCGAGGCAGCATCCATCCGCGCGACCTTTTCAATGCGACTGAACGAGTCTTGCGTGCCGCCCCGCAACTCGGTCAAGCTCCCATCCGCACCAGCGATGGAGATCCGCCGTGATGCAGAAGATCGCGCGCCGCTCGCTCATGCTCGGGGGTGCTGCGCTCGCGGCATCCGGCCCGGCCCTCGCGCAGGCCCCGAGCCTCGAGGACATCCGCCGCCGCGGCGTCCTCCGCATCACGATCACCTCCTCCTCGCCGCCGCATGGCTTCCTCGACCCGACGACGAACACGCTGCGCGGCATCATGTTCGAGGCGGGTGAGTCCGTGGGCCGTCGCCTGGGCCTGCGCACCCAGTTCGCCGAAGTGCCCTTCGGCTCCCTCATCGGGGAGCTGAGCAGCGGCCGCAGCGACCTGATGTCGGCGCCGCTCTTCATCACGCCGCAGCGCGCCGAGGTGATCGACTTCTCCGTCCCGCTCTATGGCTGGGGCGAGGGCTTCGTGACGCGGTCCAACAACACCCGCGCCTACCCGGACCTCAACGCGCTCTCGGGCCAGACCGTGGGCGCGCAGGTGGGCACCGTGCAGCTCGAGATGCTGCGCGCCGTGCCCGGCATCCGCGAGGTCCGCACCTATCCCGACAACGTGACCCTGCTGCTCGACCTGCGGGCGGGGCGCATCGACGTGGCCCTGATCGATCCGCCCTCCATCGCCTATCAGCTGCGGCTGCGGCGCCTGACCGATCTTCGCCTGGTCGAGGGCTACCGGCCGGTGAACCGCTGGCAGATCGGCATGGCCGTGCAGAAGGGGAACGCCACGCTGCTCGCGGCCGTGAACCAGGCCCTCGCAGCGATGAAGGCGGAGGGCGAGCTGCTGCGCATCCTCACGAGCTGGGACGTCCCCGACACCCTCATCTCCTGATGGAACTGCTCGCGGAGATCCGCCTCTACCTCCCCGCGCTGCTGCGCGGGGCGGTCTGGACCATCGCGCTCGCCGCGTGCTCGGCCGTGGGCGCCATCGTCGTCGGGCTGCTCGTCTGCGGGGCGCGCATGTCGGGCACGGCGCTGCTGGTCGCACCCGCCAAGGGCTTCATCTCCCTGATCCGCGGCACGCCGCTGCTGCTGCAGATCTTCTACATCTATTACGGCCTGCCCGAGCTCGGCATCGTCATGCCGGCCTTCGTCGCCGGCACCCTCGCCCTCTCGCTGAATTTCGGCGCCTATCTGGCGGAGCTGTTCCGCGGCGCGATCCAGGCGGTCGAGCCCGGGCAGCGCCAGGCGGCCTCGGCGCTCGGGCTGCACCGGCTTCAGGTCTTCGCGCTCGTCGTCGCGCCGCAGGCCTTCCGCACGATCCTGCCGGCGCTCGGCAACTACGCGACGGTGCTGGTGAAGGAGACGTCGCTGGTCGCGACGATCTCGGTGCTGGAGCTGATGCGCGCCGGCGAGCTGCTGGCCAACGCCACCTTCCGCGTGCTGCTGATCTACAGCCTCGTCGGCGTCATCTACTACGTGATCTGCACGGCCATCGCCCGCGCCTTCGTGCTGGCGGAGCGCCGCGCCGCCATCCCCGGCACGCTGGCGGCGGAGATGGCCGGCGTGGGCGGCAAGGACGCGATCCTCAGCCGCTTCCTCTCCTCCTTCCGCGGCAAGGACAGGTAGGCGGCCCAGCCAGCCGGGGGCCCGCAGGGCCACGGGAACGGTCACTCCGGCCGGATGTTCGCGGCCCGCACCACCTCGGTCCAGCGGGCGATCTCCGCGCGCTGGAAGGCGCCGTAGTCCTCCGGCGTGTTGGCGACGACGGTGAAGCCGATCTGCTCCAGCCGCTGGCGGCTCTCCGGGTGGTTCAGCGCCTCGACGGCGGCGGCGTGGATGCGCGCGAGGGTGGGGGCCGGGATCCCGGCCGGGCCCATCAGCGCCTGCCAGGACGTGACCTCGAAATCGGCCATCCCCTGCTCGATGGCGGTGGGCACGTCCGGGATGGTCGGGTGGCGCGCGCGGCTCGTCACCGCGACGGCGCGCAGCCGGCCGCCGGCGATGTGTCCCGCGACCGTGCCGAGATTCTGGAAGGAGAGCTGGACGTCGCCCGCGATCAGCGCCGTCGCGGCCGCCGCGCCCCCCTGATAGGGGATGTGCGTCGCCTCGGTGCTGGTGCGCAGCTTGAACAGCTCCATCGTCAGCTGGTCCGAGGAACCGACGCCGCTCGTCGAGTAGGAGGCGCGGGCGCCGTTCCGGCGCAGCCATTCGATGACGCCGCGCAGATCCGTCGCCGGGATCTGCTGCGGGTTCACCACCAGCACGTTGGGCGTCGTCACCGCCAGCGTGATGGGCGTGAAGTCCCGCACCGGGTCGTAGCCGAGGTTGGGGCGCAGCGCGACGTTGATGGCGTAGACGCCGATCGAGCCCACCATCAGCGTGTGCCCGTCGGGCGCCGCCCGCGCCAGCACCTGGGAGGCGACGGCGCCGTTCGCGCCGGGCCGGTTCTCAGCCACCACGGGCTGCCCGACGGTCTGCGTCATCCGCCCCGCGATGACGCGCGCCGTGATGTCGGACGGCCCGCCGGCCACGAAGGGCACCAGCATGGAGACGGGACGGTTCGGCCACTCGGCCTGGGCCCGGCCGAGGCGGGGCATGGCGACAGGCAGGGCGAGCGCGGGGCTGGCCAGCAGGGTGCGGCGATGCATGGGGCTTCCTCCAATTCTTGGGCGGCACTTTACCGCGCGGGCCGCGGGCCGCATATCGCCCGTCGTTCCGGGAGAGTCGCCAAGGGGGGCGGATGTCCATCGACCTCGAGATCGCGCGTGCCGCGAAGCTTCAGCCCATCGCGGCCATCGCCGCCCGCGCCGGCATCCCGGACGAGGCGCTGGAGCCCTATGGCAAGCACAAGGCGAAGATCGGTCTCGACTTCGTGGATCGCGTCCGGCGCGAGCGGCCGCGCGGCAAGCTCGTCCTCGTCACCGGCATCAACCCGACGCCCGCCGGCGAGGGCAAGACGACGACGACGGTGGGCCTGGGCGACGCGCTGAACCGCATCGGCAAGCGCGCCATGATCTGCCTCCGCGAGCCGAGCCTCGGCCCGTGCTTCGGCGTGAAGGGCGGGGCGGCGGGCGGCGGCCACGCGCAGGTCGTGCCGATGGAGGACATCAACCTCCATTTCACGGGCGACTTCCACGCCATCACCGCGGCCAACAACCTGCTCGCCGCGATGCTCGACAACCACATCTACTGGGGCAATTCGCTCGGCCTCGACGCGCGGCGCATCTCCTGGCGGCGCGCGCTCGACATGAACGACCGCGCGCTGCGCTCCATCGTGGGCAGCCTCGGCGGCACGGCGAACGGCTTCCCGCGCGAGGACGGCTTCGACATCGTCGTCGCGAGCGAGGTCATGGCGGCCTTCTGCCTGGCGAAGGACCTGGCGGACCTCCAGGCGCGGCTCGGGCGGATCATCGTCGGCCAGACGCGGGACGGGAAGAACGTCACCGCCGCCGACCTCAAGGCCGACGGCGCCATGGCCGTGCTGCTGCGCGACGCGCTGGCGCCGAACCTGGTGCAGACGCTGGCGGGCTCCCCCGCGCTCGTCCATGGCGGGCCCTTCGCCAACATCGCCCATGGCTGCAATTCCGTGATGGCGACGACGCTCGGCCTGCACCTCTCCGACGTGGTCGTGACGGAAGCGGGCTTCGGCGCGGATCTGGGCGCGGAGAAGTTCCTCGACATCAAGTGCCGCCTCGCCGGCCTCGCGCCCGATGCCGCGGTGGTGGTGGCCACCGTCCGGGCCCTCAAGATGCATGGCGGCGTCGCGAAGAGCGACCTCGGGCGGGAGGACGTGGCGGCCGTGACGCGCGGCGTGGTGAACCTTGCGCGCCACGTCGAGAACCTGCGCAAATTCGGCCTGCCCGTGGTGGTCGGCCTCAACCGCTTCACCGCCGACACCGACGCCGAGATCGAGGCGGTGCGGGCGGCGATGGCGGCGCTGGGCACCGAGGCCATCCTCTGCACCCATTGGGCCGACGGCGCGGCGGGTGCCGAGGCGCTGGCCCGGGCGGTGATGCGCCGCATCGAGGCGGGGGAGGCGAAGTTCCAGCCGATCTACGGCGACGGCCTGCCGCTGGCGGAGAAGATCGCCACCATCGCGCGCGAGATCTACCGCGCCGACGGCATCGCCCTGCCGGACAGCGTGGCCGCGAAGCTCCGGCGCTTCGAGGAGCAGGGCTTCGGCCATGTGCCGGTCTGCATCGCCAAGACGCAGTATTCCTTCAGTTCCGATCCGACGCGCCTCGGCGCGCCGACGGGCCACACGCTGCCGGTGCGCGAGGTGCGCCTCTCGGCCGGGGCGGGCTTCGTCGTCGCCATCTGCGGGGACATCATGACCATGCCGGGCCTGCCCCGGGTGCCCGCCGCAGAAACCATCCGCCTCGATGCCGGGGGTCGGATCGAGGGGCTGTTCTAGCTCCGGAGGCGCACCACGGTGACGGAGCATGGCGCGTCCCGCGCCACCTCCGCGCTGACGCTGCCGAGGACGCGTCGCCCGATGCCGTCGGCGCGGGCACCCAGCACCAGGTGGTCCACCCGGTTTGCCTCCGCGTAGTCGAGCAGCGCGGCCGCCGCGCCCGTCGCCTCCAGCACGTGATGCGTCACGCGCTCCTCCGGCAGGCGCAGCGCTTCGGCCCAGTGGCGCAGCTCCAGCAGGCGCTGGAGGTGCTTGTTGCGCCCGCTCCCGTCGAGGGTCGTGTCGGGCCGCAGCAGGTTGGTCCGCAGCACGTTGAGGCAGGCGAGCCGCGCCCCCGGCAGGGCCGAGAGCACCAGCGCGACGTTCCGCCGCAGCGCCTCCGCCAGCTCGGCCGAGATGTTGTCGAGGTCCACCGCCACCGCGACGATCGGCGCGTCGGCCTGGGGCGCCGACGGCCGCTCGCGCTGCAGGCGCGGCCGATGATCCGGGTGGAAGCGCCGGCGGATGCGGGCCGACCACGGGTCGCGCGCCAGGCGCTCCGCCCGCGCGGTGAGCGGCACCGCCGCCGGGTTCCGCAGGTCGAGGGCGAGCTGCGCGGCGCTCGGGTGGCGCTTCGCCGGCTCGACCTCGAGGCAGCGGAGGATGATCTCCTGCAGCCAGGGGGGCACGGCGGGGTTCAGCGCGCGCGGCGGCTTCGGGTCCCACCACAGCCGGCGCTTCAGGCCCGAGAGGCGCTGCGGATCGCCGAAGGGGCGCAGATCGGTCACGAAGAAGTACATCAGCGACCCGAGCGCGAAGAGGTCGGAGGCCGGATCGCCGCGGATGCCCATCACCTGCTCGGGCGCCATGTAGGGCGCCGTGCCGTAGGGCAGGCGGAACTCCTCCTCCATCAGGTCGGGCAGGCTGGCGTGGTGCGACAGGCCGTAATCCACCAGCACCGCCCGCCCGTCCTCCGCCGCGACGATCACGTTGGAGGGCTTGAGGTCGAGGTGAACGAGTCCCTGCCGGTGCAGGCTGTCGAGCGCGTCGGCGATGCGCGCGCCGATCTGCGCCACCTCCTCCGGCGGGCGCGGCAGCCGGTCGAGCATCGGCAGCAGGGATTGCCCGGCGATGCGCTCCATCGCGATCCAGGGCACGGGCAGGTGGCCCGTGCCGAGGCAGCGCGGCGCATGCGGCCCCGAGAGGCGCGGCAGGATCATCTGCTCCATCTCGAAGGAGACGATGGCCGCCGGGTCCTCCCCCTCCGCGAGGCGCGGCAGCTTCACGAGGATCGGCAGCGCGTGGTCCGGGTGCGTCGCCTCGTGCAGGATGGCCATGCCGCCCCGGTGCGCGACCGGCCCGAGGGTGAAGCCGCCGATCACCTCGCCCTCGCGCGACATGTCAGCTTCCGATGGCCAGGCGCACGGCCAGCCGGTCGGGCAGGCCGGCGGCGCGGATCTTCCGCGCCGCCTCGGCCACGTCGTAGGGCACGCGCATCCACGCGATCTCCTGCCGCGCGGTGTCGAGCATCCCGTAGCAGGCCGCGGGGCTGCCATCGCGCGGCTGGCCGACGGATCCCAGCACCGCGAGCCACCGTCGCGGCTCCGTCAGCGGCATGGGCGTGTCGCGCGGCGGCGTGTGCGCGACGAGCTTCTGCGTCGCGGTCAGGCCACAGAGCAGCGGGACATGCGTGTGGCCGCAGACGATCACGCGGGCTCGCGTCGCGTCGAGCGAAGCCCGGGCCTCGCGCGGGCCGGTCACGTAGGTCCAGGCGGCAGGGTCGGACGCGTCGGCATGGACGTAGAGCCGGTCCTCCGCCTCGACCTCGAGCGGGAGGCGGTCGAGGAAGGCCTTGTCCTCGGCGTCGAGCTGGCTGGACGTCCAGGCAATGGCGGTGGCGGCGTCCGGGCTGAAATTCACCGCGCCGTGCACCGCGGCCTCGTCATGGTTTCCGAGCACGGCGAGGGCCCCCGCCTCCACCAGCGGCCGCACCCGCGCCAGCACCGCACGCGGATCGGCGCCATAGCCCACGAGGTCGCCCAGGAAGACGAGGCGCCGTGCCCCGGCCGCCTCGGCATGGGCGAGGCAGGCCTCCAGCGCCTCCAGATTGGCGTGGATGTCCGCGAACAGGGCGATCCTCATTGCCCGGCAGCATGGCGCAGCCGGCGGCGGGCGCCTATGCGCTGAATCAAGCGGGCAGGGCGGGCCGCCTGAGCCGGAGCGCGGTCAAGCCGTCTCTCGCTCGAACACGGGCCGGTGGTTCGCCAGGATGCCGGCGCGAAGGCCGCCGCGCGCCCGGGACGTGCCGCGGGCGCGGCGGCCGTGGAGCCAGATCGCGCCCACGGAGGGCCGCGCCGCGAGGGCCTGGAAGAAGCGGGACTCGGTCAGCGGACGCTCCATGGCGGAGGCGCCGCGGCCGCCCGCGCCGGGAGGGGAGCGCCCTCCCGGCGGGAAGCGTCAGGTGAACTGCGCCGGGCGCGGCACGTAGAGGAAGCCCTCGCCGTCGCGGATGACGCGGCCGAAGCCGGGCCAGGGCACGTGCACGCCGCCCATCAGCAGGCGCTCCTCGGCCAGCATCGTCAGGGTGCGGACGCGGCTCTCCACGCCCATGGCCGGGTCCACGTCCACGCCCACGCGCCAGCGCGGCCGGGCGAGCTGAATGACCATCTGATGCGCGATGTCGCCCCAGATCAGCATGGACTGGTTCTGCGAGGTCACGCGGAAGGACACGTGGCCCGGCGTGTGGCCGGGCGCCGGCACCATGAAGACGCCCGGGATGACCTCCAGCCCCTCGCGCATCTCGACGGTGCGGATGCGCCCGTCATAGGGGCGGATGGCGCGGCGCGCGGCCTCGATGAAGCGCTGGCCCTGCGGCACGCGGCTCTCCATCGCCGGGTCGGTCCAGAACTGGAAGTCGATCTGGGTGACGATGATCTCGGCGTTGGGGAAGTTGCGCGTCACGCCGTCATAGGACAGGCCGAGCGCGTGTTCCGGATGGATGTGGGTCAGGATGACCGTGTCCACGTGCTCCGGCGTGTAGCCGGAGGCGCGGAGGGCATCGAGCGTCTGGCCGGTCGTCGGGATGAAGCTCGAATGGCCGCCGCAATCGATCATCGCCAGGTTGCGGCCGGTGTTCAGCACATAGGCGCCGACCGGCTGGTGCAGGCCGGGCTCGATCGCGAAGGCGCGCTCCCGCAGGGGGACGATCTCTTCCGGGCGGCTGTCGGGGAAGAAGGTCGGGATGCCGGCGTTCACGCCCTGCATCGCGCCGTCCAGCAGCGTCGTCACCTCGACGTCGCCGACCTTCAGCCGGTGGAAGCGGGGCGGGTTCGGGCCGCGCTGGGGCGGCACGCCCCCCGTGGCGGCGGTGCCGGCACCGGACGACGCCGTCTGGGCGGCGGCGGTACCGATCAGCGGCAGGGCGGCTGCGGCGGTGGCGGCGGCCATCAGGGCGCCGCGGCGGGCGATCTCGGTCATCGGGTCGGTCCTCTCCCGTCGGGGACGGGAAGGCCAATAGAGGCCGCGCATGCGCCTGTCAGCCGAAATCTGTCCGCCGCGCCATGCCCCGGCCATGTCAGCGCGGGGCGAAATAGCCGGACACCGTCTCGGCCGCGATGCGCTGGAGCGCCGCGGCGTGCTCGGCCGGCAGGCCCGCCGTGTAGCCCGTGCTGCGCGGGGCGTCGCGGAACAGCGACCAGAAGCTGACCAGCGCCGCGAGATAGGTGCCCGCCGGCGTCGGGTGCCGCAGATCGGCCATGTACAGCTCGATGTCGGGCCGCTGCTCCCGCGCCGCGGCGAAGGCGAGGCCGGCCGGGATGACCAGCGCGCCCGTCTCGTTGCCCAGGCGCGTGTAGGCGTCGGCGAGGCCGCGCGTCATCTCGGGTTCGTCGCGGTAGGCCCAGGACATGAAGAAGACCGGCCGCGCGCCCGCTGCCCGCACCGTCTCCGCGTGGCGCCGCCCCACCTCGGGGAAGACCGGGCCCATCACCGGATGCAGCGGGCATTGGCTGCAATCCATCAGGATGGCGACGTCGAAGAGGCGATCGGAGTTGTTGAAGCGGATGACGTTCTGCGCGTCGAAGCTGTAGCGGCCGATGGCGTTCGGCCGGAAGTAGCTCGCGACGTCGTGCCAGTCGAAGCCCGATCCGCTGATGGTCACGAGGGATTGCCGCACCGGCCGCAGCCTGGCCGCCTGCACGAGCTGCCCGAACATCGCGTTGATGCCGTTGTTGAAGTAGAAGAAGCTGTTGCCGATCCAGATGGCGGAGGCCGGCGCCGGGCCCGGGTCGACCGTGGCGGGCCGCGTCTGCGCCGCCGCCGGTCCCGCCAGGGCCAGCAGCAGCATCGCCACGTGTCTCCATCCGCGCCGCGCCTGTCGCATCCCGCTCGTCTCCTCCGACATGGCCGCTGCATTGCGCGCTTCGTCGTTGCGCCGCGCCGGCCTTGGCGCGGATCATGCGCGCGCCTTCGCCCGGGCGGAAGGGCGCGGGAACGCAAGGGAGAGGTCGCAGCATGAAGGCCGTCGGCTACACGCATTGCCATCCGGTGGATCACGAGGAGGCCCTGGCCGACCTGCACCTCAACGACCCGGCGGAGCCCAGGGGGCACGACCTGCTGGTCGAGGTGCGCGCCGTCTCGGTGAACCCGGTGGACGCCAAGCTGCGCGCCGGCGCCGACCCGGGCGGGGAGCCCCGCATCCTCGGCTTCGACGCCGCCGGGATCATCCGCGCGCGCGGACCGCAGGCCCACATCTTCGGCGACGGTGAGGAGGTGTTCTACGCCGGCGCGGTCAACCGGCCCGGCAGCAACCAGCAATTCCACCTGGTGGATGAGCGCATCGTCGGCCGGAAGCCGCGCAGCCTCTCCTTCGCCGAGGCCGCGGCCCTGCCGCTGACCGCGATCACCGCGTGGGAGGCGCTGTTCGACCGTCTTCGCGTCCCGCGCGACGCGGCGCCGGCGGGAAGCGCGGTGCTGATCATCGGCGGCGCGGGCGGCGTCGGCTCCATGGCCATCCAGCTCGCCCGGAAGCTGACCGGGCTCACGGTCGTCACGACCGCGAGCCGGCCCGAGACCCGCGCCTGGTGCGAGCGGCTCGGCGCGCATCACGTGCTGGACCATTCGGGCGACCTCGCCGCCCAGGCGCGGGCGACGAAGCTCGCCTTTCCCTGCATCTTCTCGACGACGCAGACGGCGCGGCACTGGCGCGCCATCTGCGACATCGTCGCCCCGCAGGGCCTCGTCTGCGCCATCGACGACCTCGCCACCATCGAGATCGGCCGGCTCAAGGCGAAATCGGCCGGCTTCCTGTGGGAGGCGATGTTCGCGCGTCCGGTCTTCGGCACGGCCGACATGGACGCCCAGCACCGGCTGCTGGATGAGGTCTCGCGCCTGGTGGACGCGGGCACGCTGCGCCACACCCTGACGCGGCACCTGGGCGCCATCACCGCCGCGAACCTCCGCGCCGGTCACGCCCTCGTCGAGAGCGGGACGATGATCGGCAAGGCCGTGGCGGAGGGCTGGTGAAGCGAGGGCCGGGCCCGCGGGCCCGGCTTGCCCGTCAGGCGGCGTCCTCGCGCCGATCCTTCACGCGCACATAGGCGACCGAGGCGTGCTCCAGGCAGTAGGGCTTGGACGGCATGGCCTCGGCCGAGCAGAAGCGGAAGCCTTCCGTGCCGGGCTCGCCGATCGGCCAGCAGCAGCTGCGCGCGCTGGCGCGCGGGAAGGGGCGCAGCAGCGTGGCGGGGGCCGGCTTGGCGACCAGAGGCGTCTTCGCCGCGACGGGCAGGTTCGGAGCCGGCGCGACGGGCACGCTGGTCGAGACCGGCATGCGCAGCGGCGGCAGGGTGGGGCGGCGGCCGGCCGGGGCGGGGCGCGGCGTCAGCGCCTCGCGGCGGATGGGGCTGGGCCGGGCGGGAAGCTGCAGGCGATGGGCCTTGCCCACCACGGCGTTCTTCGAAATGCCCATGCGGCGCCCGATCTCGGCCGTCGAATGGCCTTCGGACCACAGCGCGCGCAGCCGCTCGATGGCGTCAACATTCCAGTCCATGTCGGCCCCCTGAACTGCCCCCTGATACCATATACGGTAGGGGACTGGGGGGCCAACACACAAGCGCTGGATTCAGTTGCAGCCAAGAAAGCTGTGGAAAACGCGCCGCTCAAGCTTGCTGCCGCATGTGTTTCACACGGCGCATGAGGAAGCGCCGACAAGCCACGGGACGGGCTCGCCGGCACGATGACGCGGTCGTGCGAGCGGCACGACGGGAATATTTCGCGGCCGCCGTGCAACCCGGCGCCGGCGAGGCTTCAGAACAGCAGCCCCTTCTTCAGCAGGCCGTGCACGCCCTTCTCGCCGTTCACGGTCTGCGTCACGTGGAAATCCACGGCGAGCGAGCAGAACTGGTAGGCATCCGCCGGCGAGAGGTTGGTGCGCGAGGTGATGAAGCCGATCATCTCGCGCAGGGCGCGCTTCATCGCCTCGTCCAGGTCCTCGTGCATGCCCATCGAGATGAAATGCGTCTTCGTCTCGGCGCGCGGGTAGAGCAGCGCCGGGTCCTTCGCGCCGCCGCCCTTCTCGACGCTCAGGCGGAAATGGCCGGTCAGGCACATCTCCAGCGCGTTGATGCACACCTCGCCATCGCCCTGCACGCCGTGCCCGTCCCCGGCCGAGAAGTTGGCGCCCGCGACATGGACCGGCAGGAAGAGCGTCGCGCCCTCACCGATCTCCTTGTTGTCGAGGTTGCCGCCATGCGCCCGCGGCTCCTTCGTCGAGATCGCGCCCCACTCGGCCGGGGGCGCGACGCCCATCACGCCGAAGAAGGGCGAGAGCGGCAGGGTCACGCCGGGGCCCACCGGCACCCGGCAGGTCTTCGCCGCGCGGTCCACGGGGATGTGGAGCATCCGCTTGTAGGGGAAGTCTTCCGGCAAGGTCCCGCCGAGCGGGCGAAAACCGCAAAAGCCCCAATCGGCGCCGAGCTCGATCGTCTCGATGTCGACGCGCAGCACGTCGCCGGGCTCGGCGCCCTTCACCGCGATCGGGCCGGTGAGGATGTGCGGCCCGAGGCGCGGCGGGTTCGAGGCATGGATGGCGGCGAGCGCCGGGGTGATGACCAGGCCGGAGGACGCCGGCGGCATCACGTCCGGCGCGCCCGAGACGCATTCCAGCACCACGAGGTCCCCGCTCTCCACTTCCAGCACGGGTTTGTGGCTGGCGTCGAAGGTGCCCCAGCGGATCGTCTCGGGCGTGGCGGGGACGCGGTGGGTGGCGGGCATGCGGTCGTTCCTGTGCTGCGGAGGCGGGTCAAGCGGAAGGTGGGCGGCCGGTCAACCGGCGGCGGCGGCGCTTCCGGCCGGGCCGGCGCGGGCTCTGCCGCATCTGCGGGCAGGTGCGTCGCGCTTGGACGGCGGCAGCGCCTCGCTCGGCCCGATCGGAAGGGACGACGAGGCCATGGCGTGATCTTCGCCGCCGAGCCGGGCGGCAAGCGCCCCGCGCTGCTCGGGCGCGTGCCCCAGGGGCGCGTGCCGCACGGGCGAGCGCATGAGCATCTCCGCCGAGGGGCGCGTGGTGGCGGAGCCGGTGCCGCCGGCCGTGGCGCCGCTCATGCTCGAGAAGCGGGCGCGAGGCCTTCCTCCGGGCGCTCGAAGACGCGCCTCGTCCGCTCAGCGAGCCCCGGACGCGTGACGGGATCCGCGAGCGCGATCCGAAGAGGCGATCGCGCTCGACGCCAACCTGCTTGCCGATGCAGCCGGTCTCGACGGGGCGGCGCGGCGAAAGGCTCCCGGGTCCTGGGACCGATCCACCGCGTCCGGCCGGGCCGCTTGCTCGTCCAACGCAGGCGCTTGCCGGGTTGCCGCGACTGCTCCGCCGAAGGGCGCGTTGGTCGAACCCTGGCCCGCCGAGCTGGAGGCCGTGCCGGGCTACAGCCAGCCCCGCTTCCGGAAGTACCAGATCGGCAGAACCCCGGTCGCCACCATCAGCCCCAGCGCCAGCGGGTAGCCGATCGCCCATCTCAGCTCGGGCATGAACTCGAAGTTCATGCCGTAGATGCTGGCGATCAGCGTCGGCGGCATCAGCGCGACCGAGACCACGGTGAAGGTCTTGATGATGTTGGTCTGCTCGACATTGATGATGCCGAGCACGGCGTCGAGCAGGAAGGTCGCCTTCTGGTTCAGGAAGCCGGCATGCTCGACCAGGGACCGCACGTCGCGCACCAGGGTCTTGATCAGCCCCTGGTTCTCCTTGCGGATGGCGCTGCTCTTCTCGGCCGAGATGAAGGTGAGGATGCGCGAGAGGCCGAGCAGCGTCTCCGAGGCGCGCGTCGTCACCTCCCCCACCTGACCGAGCGTGATCAGCGCGTCCTTCAGGTCCCGGTCCTTCTGCGTCACCTTCCGGTCGCTGCGGGCCGTGCGGAAGGCGGCCTGGCTCGCGCGGTCCATGTCGGAGCCGATGCGCTCCAGGATGTCGGCGAGGCGGTCCACGATCTGCTCGAACAGGTGCAGCATCACGCCGTCCGGGCTGTTCAGCAGCGCCACGGGCGCGCGCTGGCAGCGCGCGCCGAACACGGCGAAGGCCTTGGGCGTGACGTAGCGGACGGTGACGAGCGCCGTGGGCGACAGCACGAAGGTGATCGCGGTCGAGCCGTACTCCCCCGCATCCATGCCGTAGAGGAAGTTGGCCGTGAGGAAGAGGCTGTCCTCCTCGCGGTAGAGGCGCGAGGAGCTCTCGATCTCCTGCATCTCCTCCCGCGTCGGGATCTCGAGGGAGAGCGCCGTCTGCACCGCGCGCTCCTCCTCGAGGGTGGGTTGCAGCAGGTCGATCCAGACCGCCTGGCGCAGCGCCTCGGGGGAGGGGACGCCGTCGCGCAGGGAGAGTTGGCCGCCCTCGACGGTGTAGGTGGTCAACATGTCGGGGAGCCTCCCGGGTGCGCCGGCGATCGCGGAAACCTAGTCTGCCGCGGCGGCCGTGCCAACCAGCGCGAAGCGCCGCGAAACGTCCGGAAAATCCGCCGCTTCCGCGTGCCGCCCCGAGGCGCGCGTGCCATCCGCGGCGCGGATCAGCTGGCAGGTGGCCAGGCCCGCCTCGCGCGCCGCGTCCAGCTCCTCCGCGATGTCGGACAGGAACAGCGTCTCGTCCGGTCGCCAGCCGAGATACGCCGCGATGCGGGCGTAGCTCGCGGCCTCGCGCTTGGCGCCGAAGCGGGTGTCGTGGAAGCCGGCGAACAGCCCTTCCAGATCGCCCGCCTCGGAGTGGCGGAACAGCAGGCGCTGCGCCTCCTCCGAGCCCGAGGAATAGACGGCGAGCGCGAGGCCGCCGGCGCGCCAGCGGCGCAGCTCGGCCGCCACGTCGGGCCAGAGATGGCCGCGCAGCCGGCCATCGGCGTAGCCGGTTCGCCAGATCATGCCCTGGATGGCCTTGAGCGGGCCCGCCTTCACGTCGTCGCGCATCCAGGCGCGCAGCTGCCCCACCTTGTCCTCGCCCGGCACCTCCGCCAGCGCGGCGGCGACCTCGGGCTCGGCGGCATGGGCCGCGAGGAAGGCGTCGAGCGCCTCGGCCGCGAAGGGGAAGAGCGTCCGGTGGACGAAGGCGATGGCGGTGGTCGTGCCCTCGATGTCGGTCAGCACGTGCCGGATGCCGGCCACGCGGGCTTCGCCGTGGGGCACGGCTCAGCCGACCTGAACGGGGAAGCGCTCCGCCATGTCGGACCCGGTGTAGTGCGGCGTCCAGCCCGAGGTGTCGGTGAAGACGCGCAGCACCGTGAAGTCCGGCGCGTCGCCGCTGTCGAACCAGTGGGTGACGTTGGCGGGCACGCTGATCAGGTCGCCCGTCGTGCAGTGCGCGTCGTAGACGCGGCCGTTGACGTGCAGCACGAAGTTGCCCGCGCCCTCGTGGAAGAAGCGCACCTCGTCCTCGGTGTGGGTGTGCTCCTTGAGGAACTTGTCGCGGAGCGCGCCCTTCATCGGGTGGTCCGGGGTGAGCTGGATGACGTCGGCCGTGCCGGCCTTGGTCTCGGCCAGGAAGACGTCGAGGCGGTCACGATAGGCGGCCAGCACGGCGTCGGGCGCGGCGCCCTTGGGCAGGTCGGCCACGGGCCAGCGCTCGAAGCGGACACCGATCGCCTGCAGCTCGGCGGCGATGGCCGTGGGGTCCTCGGTGCGGACCAGCTCGGCCTTGGTGGCGGCGTCCCAGACGGTCAGGCGGCTCATGGCGTGTGTCCTTCAGCGAAGCCTGCGGGCTTCCAGCTCGCAGGCGAGCATGAACTCGAGCGCTTCCAGGCGCATCAGGGCGCCGGGCATGTCCTCGGCCCAGACATATATCCCGTGGCCCCGGATCAGGTAGCCCGGCGGGGCTGCCGGGTCGGCATCCCAGATCTGCTCCACCCGGGCCTGGAGGCGCGGGATGTCCTGGTCGTTGTCGAGGACCGGGACGGCCACGCTGGCCTCGTGCGTCGGCAGCCCCGGGAACGCCTTCAACAATTCATACCCGGACAGGCGGATGGCGGGGCCCGCCAGCCGGGAGAGGACCGTCACCGCGGGGGAATGCCCGTGGAGGCAGGCGCCGGCCGCGGGAAAGCGGCGGTAGACGCCGCAATGGAGCCCGGTCTCGGCCGAGGGGCGCAGCGCCGGATCCTCGGCGCGGCCATGGAGGTCCACGGCCATGACATGGCCGGCCGTCAGGAAGCCCTTGTGGCAGCCCGAGCGCGTGATGGCGACGCGCCCGTCGCCGAGCCGGACGGAGAGATTGCCCGCCGTGGCGGGCACCCAGCCGAAACGGTCCATCCGCCGCCCGGCCTCGATGAGCTGGGCGGCGGCCTCCGGCGGAATGGCGGGCATGGATCCGGACGGGGTGCCCGGCTCAGACGGCCGGGCGGCTGCCCGGCGGGTTCGCGCCCGGCTGCGTCGTGGCGCCGGTGGTCGCGGCGCCCGCACCGGCGCCG
>JAIEOO010000262.1 GCA_019750475.1 Acetobacteraceae bacterium
AGAAGATGCGGCCGAAATGCTCGCGGTCGGGGAAGATCTCGTCCTGGTTCGGCAGGTTCGCGCCGCCGCTGTCCACCAAGTAGAGGCAGGGCAGCCGGTTCTGCTGCGCCACTTCCTGGGCGCGCAGGTGCTTCTTCACCGTCAGCGGGTAGTAGGACCCGCCCTTCACCGTCGCGTCATTGGCGACGATGACGCAGAGCCGCCCCGCGACGCGCCCGAGCCCGGTGATGAGGCCGGCGGCCGGCACCTCCCCGCCATACATCCCGTGCGCCGCCAGCGGCGACAGTTCGAGGAAGGGCGCGCCAGGATCGAGCAGCCGCTCCACCCGCTCCCGCGGCAGCAGCTTTCCGCGCTTCACATGCCGCTCCCGCGCCTGGGTCGGCCCGCCCAGCGCCGCCCGTGCCGTGCGCTCCGCAAGCTGGTCGAGCAGCGTGCGCATCCGCTCCGCATTGGCGCGGAACTCGGCCGAGCGCGTGTCGAGCTGGGAGGCGATCTTCACCGGCGGCCCCGCGGCGTGTCGCGGCGACGGCGCGGCAAATGACGTGAGGAGACCATCACGCGGTTTCCCGGAACAGCTCGCGCCCGATCAGCAGGCGCCGGATCTCGCTGGTGCCGGCGCCGATCTCGTAGAGCTTGGCGTCGCGCAGCAGCCGCCCCGTGGGGTAGTCGTTGATGTAGCCGTTCCCGCCCAGGATCTGGATGGCGTCGAGCGCCGCCTTCGTCGCCTCCTCCGCGGCGAAGAGGATGGCGCCCGCCGCGTCCTTCCGCGTGGTCTTCCCGGCGTCGCAGGCGCGCGCCACGGCATAGACATAGGCGCGGGCGGCGTTCAGCCGCGTGTACATGTCCGCGACCTTCCCCTGGATGAACTGGAACTCGCCGATCGGCTGGCCGAACTGCCTGCGCTCATGGATGTAGGGGACCACGACGTCGAGGCAGGCCTGCATGATGCCGATGGGCCCCGCCGCCAGCACCGCGCGCTCGTAGTCGAGGCCGGACATCAGCACGCGCACGCCGCCGTTGACGGCGCCCAGCACGTTCTCCTCCGGGATCTCGCAATCCTCGAAGACCAGCTCGCTGGTGGGAGAGCCCCGCATGCCGAGCTTGTCGAGCTTCTGCGCCGGGGTGAAGCCCTTGAAGCCGCGCTCGACGATGAAGGCGGTGATGCCCTTGGGACCGGCCTCGGGCTCGGTCTTGGCGTAGACGATGATCGTCTCGGCGTAATGGGCGTTGGTGATCCAGAGCTTCGTGCCGTTCAGCACGTAGCGGTCGCCCCGCTTCTCCGCGCGCAGCTTCATGGAGACGACGTCGGAGCCCGCGCCCGGCTCGCTCATCGCCAGCGCCCCCAGATGCTCCCCGCTGATGAGCTTCGGCAGGTAGCGCCGCTTCTGCTCCGGCGTGCCGTTGCGCTCGATCTGGTTGACGCAGAGGTTGGAATGCGCGCCGTAGCTGAGGCCGACGGAGGCGCTGGCGCGGCTCACCTCCTCCATGGCGACGCAATGGGCGAGGTAGCCCATGTTCGCCCCGCCCCGCTCCTCGCTGGCGGTGATGCCATGCAGGCCGAGCGCGCCCATCTCCGGCCAGAGATGGCGCGGGAACTCGTCGGTGCGGTCGATCTCGGCGGCGAGCGGCGCGACCTTCTCCGCGCTGAAGGCGCGGACGCTGTCGCGCAGCGCGTCCAGCTCCTCGCCGAGGCCGAAATCGAGGGAGGGGATGGTGGTGTTGGGGATCACGGTCTCGCTTCCTCGGCCGCGAGCTCCTGGCGGAGCTGCCGGCGCATAATCTTTCCGGTCGCGGTCTGCGGCAAGGCGTCGGCGAAGCGCACCTCCCGCGGGTAAAGATGCGCCGCGAGGCGCGACTTCACGTGGAGCTGCAACTCGGCCGCGAGCGCGGGCGTGGGCGGGATGCCGGCGGCGGGCACGACCACGGCCGTCACCCGCTCGGTCCGCAGCGCGTCGGGCACGCCCACCACGGCCGCCATGGCGACGGCCGGGTGGCGCATCAGGCACTCCTCGATCTCCGCGGGGCCGATGCGGTAGCCGGCGCTGGTGATCACGTCGTCGTCGCGGCCGGTGAAGCGGAACCAGTCGCCGTCGCTCTCCCCCATATCCCCGGTCCGCAGCCAGCCGTCGCGGAACTTCTCCGCGGTCGCTTCCGGCCGGTTCCAGTAGCGCAGGAACATCACGGGGTCGGGCGCCTTCACGCAGATCTCGCCCCCGATCACCTCCACCACATGGCCGGGCACCGGCTTGCCGATCCAGCCCGGACGCGGGGCGAAGAGCGCGCCGCAGGAGGAGAGCGTGAGGTTGCACTCCGTCTGGCCATAGAACTCGTTGATGGTGACGCCGAGCGCGGCGCGGCCCCAATCCAGCAGCTCGCCCCCCAGGCTCTCCCCGCCCGAGCCCACGCTGCGCGGCCGCGCGCCGAAGCGCGCCGCATCCGGCACCTGGCGCAGCATCTTCAGCGCCGTCGGCGGCAGGAAGGCGTTGCGGACGCCGTGCCGGGCCATCAGCGTCAGGGCGAATTCGGGGTCGAACTTCACCATGCGGTGCGCCAGCACCGGGACGCCGTGGAACAGCGAGGGCAGCAGCACGTCGAGCAGCCCACCGATCCAGGCCCAGTCGGCCGGCGTCCAGAACAGGTCCCCGGGCCGGGGGAAGAGGTCCTGCGGCATCTCCACGCCCGGCAGGTGGCCGAGGAGGACGCGATGCGCGTGCAGCGCCCCCTTGGCCGCCCCGGTGGTGCCCGAGGTGTAGATGATCAGCGCCGGGTCTTCCGCCGCCGTGTCCCGGCACTCATGCGCGTCGGACGCCCGCGCCATCTCCGCGTGCAGGTCCAGCGCGCCGGGCGCCGCGCCGTCGGCGCTCAGCACCACGCGAAGGTCCGGCAGCCGGCCGCGGATGGGTTCGAGCTTCGCCAGGCCCGTCGCGTCCGTGACGATGGCGGCCGCGCCGCAATCCCGCAGGCGGTATTCCAGCGCCTCCTCGCCGAAGAGCTGGAACAGCGGCACGGCGATGGCGCCCATCCGGTAGGAGGCGAGATGCGCGACGGCGGCTTCCGGCACCTGGGGCAGCAGCACCGCGACGCGGTCGCCCCGCCCGATGCCACCCGCCGCGAGGGTGTTGGCGAGCCGCGCCGTGCGCCGCCGCAGCTCGTCGAAGCTGATGCGCTCGACGCCGCCATCCGCGCGCAGGTGGATCAGCGCCACGCGCCCCGAGCCATCGGCCCAGCGGTCGCAGCAGGCGCGCGCGATGTTGAAGCGCTCCGGAATGGCCCAGCGGAACGCATCGCGCCATGCCTCATAGCTGCTGGGGCGCAACCCACGCGCGGCGCTTCGCGCCGCCCTCCGCCCCCCGGCCGGCGCCGCGGCTTTGCCGCGGCAACGAGAGCCTTGCCGGCAAGGCCGGGACCAAAACGGGGCCCCCGCGAAGGTTTGCCGCAGGCAAACTCTCGTGGGGATGAGTCACAGCCACCGCTTCCGCCGCTTGTAGCTCTTGATGTCCCGGAAGCTCTTCCGCTCCGCGCCGTGGCCGCCGAGGTAGAACTCCTTCACGTCCTCGTTCTGCGAGAGCGCCTCGGCCGTGCCGTCCAGCACCACCTTCCCCTGCTCCATGACATAGCCGTAGGACGCGACCGAGAGCGCCATGCGCGCATTCTGCTCGACCAGCAGGATGGTGATGCCGAGATCCTGGTTCAGCTTGCGGATGATGCCGAAGACCTCCTTCACCAGCAGCGGCGAGAGGCCCATCGAGGGCTCGTCCATCAGGATCAGCTTCGGCCGCGCCATCAGCGCCCGCCCGATGGCGAGCATCTGCTGCTCCCCGCCCGAGAGGTAGCCGGCGAGGCCGGTGCGCTCCCGCAGCCGGGGGAAGTAGGAGAACACCATCTCGATGTCGCGCTTCACCTCGTTGTCCGAGCGGGTGAAGGCGCCGAGGCGGAGATTCTCGACCGGCGTCATGTCGGCGACGATCCGCCGCCCCTCCATCACCTGGAAGATGCCGCGCCGGACGATGAGGTGCGGGTCGATTCCGTCGATGCGCTCCCCCATGAAGCGCACCTCGCCCCGGGTCACCTCCCCCTCCTCGGTCTTGAGGAGGCCCGAGATGGCCTTGAGCGTGGTGGACTTGCCCGCGCCGTTGGCGCCGAGCAGCGCCACGATCTTCCCGGGCGGGACCTCCAGCGAGAGGCCCCGCAGCACCAGGATGACGTCGTTGTAGACGACTTCGATGTTGTTGACGGAGAGCAGGGGCGCCGCCCCTGCCTCCGCCTTCAGGGCCGCACTCACCAGCCGAGCCAGTCGCGGCGCCGCTCGAGCGTGATGGTCTGCACCGCCTCGAGGCGCATGGTCCCGTTGCGCATCAGCTCGTCCACGGAACCCTGCGTGGTGTCGCCGCTCACCCGGGCGCGGTAGAGCCCGACGCGCATCGTCCCGCGATGGTCCTCATTGGTGAAGTTGGACGGCTCGCAGATGCCCTCGAACCCGGCGGGCACCCAGTCGCGGCGGGCATAGAAGCCGTCCCGGATACGCTCGCCGGTGATCTGGCCGCCATTGGCCGCGGCCGTCTCCATCGCCTCGACCATCAGCATGGCGGAGCAGATGCCGGCGAGGTAGTGCACCGGGCGGTAGGCGTTGCCCTCGCGGTCCGACATGCGGCTGATCGCCTGCACATTCGCCATGCCCGGCGCCTGCGCCCCCCAGACCGCGGCGGTGCGGACGGGGAAGACGACGCCGTTCGCCGCCGTGCCGGCCGCCTTCATGGCGTTCTCGTCCATGCCCCAGACATTGCCGAGGAACTGCACCTGCACGCCCACGGTCTGGCAGGCCCGCAGCACCGAGATGTTGGAGCCCGCGGTGTTGCCGAGATAGGCGTAGTTCGCGCCCTGCTGGCGCAGCGTCAGGCACTGGGCGGTGTAGTCGCCCGGCGTCAGCGCGAACTGGATGGCGGGCAGCACCTCGAAGCCGAGCTCCTGCGCCAGCGCCTCGCCCGCCGCCTTGGGCGAGTTCGGATAGGGATGGTTCGCCCCCATGTGGACGTAGCGCGGGCGGCCCTGCTGGCCGCGGCGGTTCCAGTCCTCGCGCGCCCAGATCAGCATGGCGCGCAGCGCGTCCGAGTAGGACGGGCCGTAGAAGAAGTTGAAGGGCGCGGCCTTGTCGGCGCGCGGCGCGCGGCCCGTCGGATCGGTCAGCGCGGCCGAGTACGAGCCCGAGATGTAGGGCACACGGTCGCGCGTGTTGAAGGCGATCAACGCCTCCGTGTCCACCGTGCCCCAGCCCTGGATCGCGACCGGGCGTTCGCGTCCCATCCAGGCCTGGTACTGCGCGATGGCGCGCGGCGCCTGGTAGCCGTAGTCCACCGTCATCACGTTCATGCGCCGCCCGCCGATGGTGCGGTTGGCGTTCACCCAGGCCAGCGCGTCGCGCACGCCATGGCCGAAGGGCACGCCGACATCGGAGGTGGGGCCGGAGAAATCGGCGATGTGGCCGACCTGGATCGGGGCCTGCGCGCGCGCCGAAGAGGGCGCCGCGAAGGGCGCCGTCGCGAGCGCCGCGGCGAGAAGGATGCGCTTCATCGTGCTTGGACCTCCCTGGGATTGTTCTGGTGACTGCGAGACTAGTGGCTGTAGGGGTAGAGCTTCCAATACGCCCGGATCAACCGCCATCTGTGCGCCAGACCGTCGGGCTCGAAGATCAGGAACAGAATGATCGCGGCGCCGATCGCCATCTCCCGCAGGAAGTTGAGCGAGCTGCCGAGGTTGAGCGCCGTGTCCACCCAGGAACCCTCGAGAGCCTGGGCCGCCGATTGCACGGCTTCGGGCATGATCACCATGAAGGCCGCGCCCATCAGGCTGCCCATGATGCTGCCGAGGCCGCCGATGATCACCATGGCCAGGAACTGGATGGAGAAGAGGATGTTGAACGCCTCGACCGAAACGAACAGGATGTGGTGCGCGTAGAGCGCGCCGCCGACGCCCGCGTAGAAGCTCGCGATCCCGAAGGAGAGCGTGCGGTAGTAGGCGAGGTTGATGCCCATCATCTCGGCGGACAGGTAATGGTCCCGCACCGCGACCAGCGCGCGCCCGTCCCGCGTGCGCATCAGGTTGGCGGCGCCGACGAACATCACGAGCACCCAGAACAGCACGATGTAGAAATAGGTCTCCGGCTGGTCGAAGCGGATGCCGAACAGGGAGAAGCTCTCGGTCACGCGGCCAGCCACGCCGCCCGAGAACCAGGCCGCGCGAGCGAAGAAATCCTCCAGGATGAACTGCGCCGCGAGCGTCGCGATGGCGAGGTAGAGCCCCTTCAGCCGCGCCGCCGGCAGCCCGAACACGAGCCCCACCAGCGCCGTGACCAGGCCCGCGAGCGGGATCGCCAGCGCGACCGGCACGCCCTGCGCGACGAAGCCGGCCGAGGCGAAGGCGCCGAACCCGAAGAAGGCCGCGTGCCCGATCGAGATCTGGCCGGTGAAGCCGACCAGGATGTTCAGACCGAGCGCGGCGATGGCGAAATAGCCGATCTGGATCAGGATCGTCATCTCGTACCGGCCGAGCAACAGCGGCGCGGCGCAGAGCGCGGCGATGCCGAGCCACAGCGCGATGCGGGAATTCCGCGTCGGGAAGATCGTCGTGTCCGCCCGGTAGGAGGTGCGGAAATCCCCGGCAGGAAGGTGCATGGTCCCGGCCACGGCGTCAGACCCGCTCGATGTTCTTGGTGCCGAACAGCCCGTAGGGCTTGATCAGCAGGATCAGGATCAGCGCGTAGAAGGGGGCGATGTTGATCATGTTCCCCCAGTTCAGCCACTGGCTGTCCACGTATTGCGCCAGGTTCTCCAGCACGCCGACGATGATGCCGCCCAGCATCGCGCCGACGATGGAATCGAGCCCGCCCAGGATCACCGCCGGGAACACCTTGATCCCGTAGAAGCTGAGGCCGGAGGACACGCCGGAGACGACGCCCACCACCACGCCCGCGACCGCCGAGACCACGGCCGAGATCGCCCAGGACATGGCGAAGACCCGAGGCACCGAGACGCCGAGGGATTGCGCCACCTGCTGGTCGAAGGCCGTCGCCCGCATGGCCAGCCCGTGCTTGCTGAAGGTGAAGAACCACCAGAAGCCCAGCATGATCACCGCCGAGAGGCCGAGCGAGAGCAGGTAGACGCTCTTGACCTCGAGCCCCAGCAACTCGATCCGGTCGGCGCCGAAAATCGCCGGGAAGGGCTGGGCGAAGACGCCGAACATCCACTTCATCAGCGCCTGGAAGAAGATGGACAGGCCGACGGTCGCCATGATGACGCTGATCACCGGCTCCCCGATTAGCGGCCGCAGCACCACCACCTGCAGCACGATGCCGAAGACGGTCATGAAGGCCAGGCAGACCGGGAAGGCCAGCCAGAAGGGCAGCTGCTGGGAGGTGATCAGCCACCAGCA
Organism: Acetobacteraceae bacterium; assembly: GCA_019750475.1. Classification (GTDB taxonomy): domain Bacteria; phylum Pseudomonadota; class Alphaproteobacteria; order Acetobacterales; family Acetobacteraceae; genus Roseococcus. The sequence continues at coordinate 7,426 of JAIEOO010000262.1, forward strand.
CGCCCAGGCGCCGACCAGCAGGAACTCGCCCTGGGCGAAGTTCACCACCTGGCTCGCCTTGTAGATCAGCACGAAGCTCATCGCGACGACGCCGTAGAGCGCGCCCACGATCAGCCCGTTGACGAGAAGCTGGACGAGGAGGGCCCACTCCATCACGCCGCTTCCTTGGTCTTCGCGCCGTCCCGGATCACCCGCAGCGTCGTCCGGATGCGGGCCTTGCTGCCGTCCTGGAAGGTGATGGTGGTGTCCACGGGAATGGTCTCCTCGCCGGCGTAGATCGCCGCGATGATGTCGCCGTATTTCTCGTTGATGACGCCGCGCCGCACCTTGCGGGTGCGCGTCAGCTCCTCGTCGTCGGCGTCCAGCTCCTTGTAGAGGAGGACGAAGTCGCGGATGCGCTGGGGCTCGGGCAGGGTCGCGTTCACCTTCGCCACCTCCGCCGCGATCAGCTCCAGCACCTGCGGCCGGGCCGAGAGGTCGGTGTAGGTGGTGAAGGCGATGCGGTTCCGCTCCGCCCATTTCGAGACGATGGGGAAACGGATGCAGATGATGGCCGCCAGGTGCGGCTTGCCGTCCCCCAGCACCACGGCTTCGGCCACGTAGGGGCTGAACTTCAGCTTGTTCTCGATGTATTGCGGGCTGAAGCGCGTGCCCGTGCTGGTCGCGGCGATGTCCTTGATGCGGTCGATGACGACGAGCCGCCCCTGCTTGTCGAAATAGCCCGCGTCGCCCGTGTGCATCCAGCCCTCGCGGATGTCCCCCGTGTCCTCGATGCCGAAATAGCCCTGGAACATGTTGGGGTGGCGCGTGACGATCTCGCCCACGCCGTTCGGGTCGGGCGCGTGGATCTTCAGCTCGATCTCGGGGCCGAAGACCTGGCCCACGCTCTCGAAGTCGCTCCGCCCCGGTGCCTGCAACGTATAGGCGCCGAGCAGCTCGGTCTGGCCGTAGAGCTGCCGCAGCGGCACGCCCATCGCGAGGAAGAAGCGGAAGGTGTCGGGGCCGAGCGCCGCCCCCCCGGTGGCCGCGGAGCGCAGCCGCGTGAAGCCCAGCCGGTCGCGCAGCGCGCGGAACAGCAGCGTGTCGGCCATGCCGCTGCGCCCGCCCGAATCCAGCGCCTTCAGCCCCATCGCCATGCCCGCCTCGAACAGGCGGCGCTTCAGCGGGCTGGCGTCGAGCACCTTGGCCCGCACCTCGGCGGCCAGCGCCTCCCACGTGCGGGGGGCGAAGAGGACGAAGGTCGGCGCGATCTCGCGGAAATCCGCGAGCATCGTCTCCGGCTCCTCGACGAAATTGACCCGCATGCGCGCGATCAGGTTCCACCCCAGCGCGTAGATCTGCTCCATGATCCAGGGCAGCGGCAGGACGGAGACGTAGTCGTCGTCGGGCCCCTTCGGGTCGGCGCGCAGGTAGCTCTCGCAATGGCGGACCAGCGCGCCCGCCGTGAGCTGCGCGAGCTTCGGCCGCGCCGTGGTGCCGGAGGTGGTGCAGAGGATCGCCACCTCCTCGCCCGAGGTCGCGGCGATCATCGCCTCCCAGTCGCCGCCCGCGTCCAGCCCGCGGCGCACCAGCTCCTCGGCGCTGATCAGCCGCGGGTCCTCGAGCTTCCGCATCCCGCGCGGGTCGGAATAGACGATGTGCCGCAGGCCGGGGCAGCGGTCGCCCACGGCCAGCAGCTTGTCCACCTGCTCCTCGTCCTCGGCGAAGACGACGGAGACGCCGGCGAAGCCGAAGAGGTAGGCGACCTCCTCCTCCAGCGCGTCGCGATAGACGCCGAGCGAGCGGCAGCGGCAGGCATGGGCCGCGACCTCGCCCATCACCCAGTCGGGCCGGTTGTCGCCGATCAGGCCGACCACCTCCCCCGGCTGCACGCCGAGCGCCTTCAGGCCGAAGGCGAAGGCCCGCACCCGGTCGCGGTACTGCGCCCAGGTGATCTCGCGCCAGATGCCGAGTTCCTTCTCGCGCAGCGCGATCTCGGAACCATGGCGCTGCGCGTTGCGCTCCAGCAGCTTGGGAAGGGTGTCGGTCACGCCGCGGCGTCCTCCCGCACCAACTCATCCTCCTCGCCGAGATAGGCGCGCCTCACATGCGGGTCGGCCAGCACCTCGGCCGGGCCGCCATGGGCGATGCGCTTGCCGAAATCGAGGACCATGACGCGGTCGCTGATGTCCATCACCACGCCCATGTCGTGCTCGATCATCAGCACCGTCATCCCCCACTCGCGATTGAGATCGAGGATGTAACGGGCCATGTCCTCCTTCTCCTCGAGGTTCATGCCCGCCATCGGCTCGTCGAGGAGGATCAGCTTCGGCCGCAGCGCGACGGCGCGCGCCAGTTCCACGCGCTTGCGCAACCCGTAGGGCAGCGTGCCGGCCTGCGCCTTCCGCACGTGCTGGATCTCGAGGAAGTCGATGATCTCCTCGACCTCGCGCCGATGCTCCAGCTCCTCGCGCTGGGCGCCGCCCAGCCAGTACGCCATCCCGCGGAGGAAGCCGGACTTCAGCAGGTGGTGGCGGCCCACCATGATGTTGTCGAGGACGCTCATGTGCCCGAACAGGGCGAGGTTCTGGAACGTCCGCCCGAGGCCGAGCGCGGCGCGGCGGTTGGGCGGCATCCGGGTGATGTCCTGCCCCTCGAACAGGATCCGCCCCTCGGTCGGCCGGTACCGGCCCGAGATGCAGTTCACCATGGAGGTCTTGCCGGCGCCGTTCGGCCCGATGATCGAGAAGACCTCGCCCTTGCGGATGTCGAATGAAACGTCGGTCAGGGCCCGCACGCCGCCGAAGCGGAGCGACACGTGTTCGGCCGCCAGGATGGGCGTGCCGCTCTCCGGCTCTGCCAAGACGCCATACCTCCCATGTGTTGAACGGGAGGATAGTGACGCGTTCAGCCCCCGTCCATGCCTTCGAACGCCTCCCGCAGCCGCAGCGCCAGCGGCGGGTCGTCGGTCGCCATGGCATCGAGGCCGAGCGTCAGCGCCGACATGATGGTGGGCGCGTGGTTGGCGCCCCAGACGGACAGGCGAAGCCCCGCCGACCGGCAGGCGCCGAGCAGCGCCGCGTCGGCGACGCCCACATGCACGCCGATCTCGGTCGCGCCGCAGGACCGGGCCAGGGTGACGGCGTCGGCCGGGCGCATGCCGCGGACGAGCTTGCTCTCCATGAGGAACACCAGCTCCCGGAAGCCACCCAGCGCCGCCGCCTCGGCGACGGTCGCGGCCTGGAAGCTCATCAGCACGCAGCGGCCGCGCTGACCCTCGGCGTCCAGGGCGGCGGCGCAGCGCGCCACCAGGCCGGGATAGGGCCGCCCATTGCCATCGGCCTTGATCTCGAGCCGCGGCAGCTGGGGCGAGGCGGCGAGCAGCGACACCACGTCGGCGAGATGCGGGATGCCCTCGCCGCCCGTCCCGCGCAGCCGGACGGCGCGCAACCCCTCCCAGCTTCGTCCGCCGACCGTGCCCTCGGCATCGGTCATGCGGTCGAGCGTCGCGTCGTGGAACACCACCGGCTCCCCATCGGCGGAGGCGTGGACGTCGAACTCCACCTGGTCCGCCGGCCAGGCCAGGGCGTGGCGGAAGGCCAGCATGCTGTTCTCGGGCCAGTGGAAGGCGCCGCCGCGGTGGCTGGCGATCTCGGTATGGGGCATGGCGCGGCTGTCGGGCCGCGCGCCGCGGCGGTCAAGCCCAGAGGCCGGCCGCGATGGCCTCGTTCGTTTCGATCAGGAAGTTGATGTCGGGCTCCGGCGCGTCGGTTTCCCGCAGCACGGCGTGCGCGAGGGACGCCAGCTGCGCCCGAAGCGGGACGGGCAAGGCGTTGGTGGGCTCGGTCACGGCGCCGAGGATCGCGGCCCAGAGGCGGCGGTTGTCGGCCAGGGCGCGCAGCGCGGCCTGCCCACCGGCGTCGGCCGCCATGCGCAGGCGGCAATTCGCCTCGGCGAAGACGGCGGCCTCCGCCTGCTTCGAGGTCCGGCGCTGCCGGTAGGCGGCGTTGGCGTGCTGTCGCGTCTCGTCGAGCGGCATGCGTGTGTCCAGCGAGGGGGAGGGACAGGGGGTGCGGGCGGCGTTTTGCCAGCCCGGTCAGCGGATCAGCGGAACAGGCTGAGCAGGGCCTGCGGCGCCTGGTTGGCGATGGACAGCGACTGGGTGCCCAGCTGCTGGCGGATCTGCAGCGCCTGGAGCCGCGCGCTCTCCTTCGCCAGGTCCGCATCCACCATCGAGCCGAGGCCCGTCTCCAGCGAATCGAGCTTGGTGCGGTTGGTCTGGATCGCGGCGTCCACCGCGCGCGCGTCGGCGCCGAACTTCGCCAGCGCCGAGTTCACGTTGGTCTCGACGGTGGCGAAGCTCTTGTGGAGGCTCGGCGCCGCGCCGCCGCCGAAATCGGCGTCGTCGGCGTAGCCATTGTGCATGTTGTTCAGCGGGCCCGTGGCCGTCTGGTCCCCGTTGCCGAGCATGGCGCGCGCCGCCGCGGCGGTCATGACGGTGTTGCCGGGCGTGCCCCACTCATACTCGGTGGGTGGGGTGAAGTTGCCGCCCACCATCCGGCCGCGCGTGGCGACGCGGGTGTCGAAGGTCAGCGTCGCGGCGTCCACGCCGGTAATGCGCAGCGTGCCGCCCACCTCGTTGCGGACCACGTCCGTGTTCGTGGCGGTGCTGGTGTTGTTCTGGTTGACGTCCTGGCTGCCAAGCAGCGAGCGGCCGTTGTAGCTCGCATCGCCGAGGGCCCGGTTCATCCGGTTCACCAGCCGCTCGAAATCCTGGGTGTAGGTCTCGCGGTCCGAGGTGCTGATCGTGTCGGAGGAGAGGCGCGTCAGCGTCTCCCGGATCGAGCGCAGGACGGTGGACGCCTCGTTCAGAGCCCCCATCGTCGTCTCGATCAGGCCCTTGGTGGCGCCGAGCTGCTCGTTCGCCGTGTTGAGACCGGCGACGTCGCCGCGGATGCGCTGGGCGACGGCGAAGGCCGCCCCGTCATCCTTGGCGTCGGCGACGCGGAAGCCGGTGGAGATGCGCTTCTGCGTCGCCTGCATCTCCTCATTGGTGCGGTTGAGGGATTGCAGCGCGACCATCGCGCCGACATTGGTCTGGACGGAATTGATCGGCATCGGGGTTTTCCCTTGTCGAAGCCAAGGGGACGGCCCACCCGTCCCCTCGCTCGACCATGCCGCCCCGATCCCGAAGGAAGGCTTAACCCGGCCGCCCCCCGGGGCCGCCGTCAGATGTCGGCGTAGACGTGCGTCTCGGCCTTGGCGCCCGGCTGCGTGACGGCGCCGTAGCGCGCCGGGCCCACCTGCTGCGCGTATTTCCACAGCACGCCCGAGTTGAAGTTGTGCCCGCGCGGCTTCCACGCCGCCCGGCGCTTCGCCATCTCCTCGTCGGGCACCAGCACGTCGATCGTGCCCTTCTCGGCGTCGATGACGATCCGGTCGCCGTTCTGCAGCAGGCCGATGGGACCGCCCACCGCGGCCTCGGGCCCGACATGGCCGATGCAGAAGCCGCGCGTCGCGCCGGAGAACCGGCCATCGGTGATCAGCGCCACCTTGTCGCCCATCCCCTGGCCGTAGATGGCCGAGGTGGTGGAGAGCATCTCGCGCATGCCGGGGCCGCCCTTCGGCCCCTCGTAGCGGATGACGATGACGTCGCCCGGCTTGTAGGCGCGCGCCTCGACGGCGGCGAAGGCGTCCTCCTCGCAGTCGAAGCAGAGCGCCGTGCCCTCGAAGCGCAGCTTCTGCATGCCGGCGATCTTCACGATCGCGCCGTCGGGCGCGAGGTTGCCGAACAGGCTGACCACGCCGCCGATCTTGCTGATCGGGTTGGAGACGGGGCGCACCACGTCCTGGTCCTTCGGGAAGACCACGTCCTTGTGGTTCTCGGCCAGCGTCCTGCCCGTGACGGTCAGGCAGTCGCCATGCAGCAGCCCGCCTTCCAGCAGCGCCTTGATGATGACCGGCACGCCGCCGATGTTGTGCACGTCGAGCGCGACGTACTTCCCGCCGGGCTTGAGGTCGGCGATGTGCGGCGTGTCGCGCATCAGCCGCGCCACCTCCTCGAGCGGGAAGTCGATCCCCGCCTCATGCGCGATCGCCGGCAGGTGCAGCGCCGCGTTGGTCGAGCCGCCCGTCGCGCCCACGATGCGCGCCGCGTTCTCGAGCGCCTTGCGGGTGACGATGTCGCGCGGGCGGATCTGCTTCCTGATCAGGTCCACCACCGCGACGCCCGAGTTGTAGGCCCACTGGTCGCGCTCCTCGTCCGGCGCCGGGGCGCCCGCCGAATGCGGCAGGGCGAGGCCGATCACCTCGGAGATGCAGGCCATGGTGTTGGCGGTGAACTGGCCGCCGCAGGCGCCGGCGCCCGGGCAGGCATGCTGCTCCAGCTCCTCGAGGTCGGCATCCGACATGTTGCCGGCGGCATGCGTGCCCACCGCCTCGAACACGTCGAGCACGGTCACGTCCTTGCCGCGGAACTTCCCCGGCATGATCGAGCCGCCATACATGAAGACGCTCGGCACATTGAGGCGCAGCATCACCATCATCATGCCGGGCAGCGTCTTGTCGCAGCCCGCGAGGCCGACGAGGGCGTCGTAGCAATGGCCGCGCATCGTCAGCTCGACGGAATCGGCGATCACCTCGCGGCTGACGAGGCTGGCCTTCATCCCCTGGTGACCCATGGCGATGCCGTCGGTCACCGTGATGGTCGTGAACTCGCGCGGGGCGGCGCCGGCGGCCGAGACGCCGCGCTTCGCCGCCTGGGCCTGGCGGTTGAGGGCGATGTTGCAGGGCGCGGCCTCGTTCCAGCAGGTCGCCACGCCGACGAGGGGGGAGGCGATCTCCTCCTTCGTCATGCCCATCGCGTAGTAGTAGGAGCGGTGCGGCGCGCGCTCCGGCCCGATGGAGACGTGGCGGCTCGGCAGCTTGGACTTGTCCCAGGTGGTCATGCGCGGCGTCTTTCCCGAAGTCTTTGCCCCGCTTTTGTCGCGCCGGCGGGGCCGCACCGCAAGACGGCTGCGGTTGACGGTGGCGGAAAGGCCGGGCGGGGCGGTAGGGTAAGCGAATGAGCGAGATGGCGGCACCACTTCCGAAAGGGCTCGACCGGCGAAGCTACTACGCATGGGCACTGGCGCAGCCTCAGGGCCGTTTCGAGCTCCACGCAGGCGAGGTCATCGCGATGGCGCCGGAACGTGTCCGACACGCCCAGGCGAAGGGGCGTGCCTACCGGCTTCTCGGGGATGCCATCGCCAAGGCGGGCGTGCGCTGCGAGGCGTTGCCCGACGGCGTCTCGGTGGAGGTGGACGAGCACACAGTCTTCGAGCCCGATGTCGTCGTGAATTGCGGCGCGCTCGATCTCGATGGGCTGGCCGCGCCCAACCCCGTGATCATCGTCGAGGTCACCTCGCCTTCCAACAGCCGCGTGGATTTGACCGTGAAGTTCGGCGAGTATTTCCGCCTGCCATCGGTGCGGCACTATGTCATCATCCAGTTGGCGCAGCGTCGGGTCCTGCATCACCGCCGAACCGAGAATGGGACGATCGAGTCCACCATCCTCGGCTCGGGCTCCATCCTGCTCGACCCGCCCGGCATCACCGTTCAGGCGGAGGACCTGCTCGGCCCCTGATCAGGCGATCCGGCTGATCGCGGCGTCGAGCCGCGCGACCTCCGCCGCCAGCTCGGCCACGCGCTCCTCCGTCTCGCGCACCACCTCGGGGTCAGCCTTGGCCACGAAGCCGGGGTTCGCCAGCTTCTGGGCGAGCTTGCCGCGCTCGCCCTCGGCCTTGGCGCGCTCCTTCGTCAGGCGAGCTTGCGCCGCCGCTAGGTCAACCACGTCCCCAAGGGCGAGCCGGTATTCCCCGCCCGCAAGCGGGAAGATCACGTCACCTTGAGCTCTGGGGATTTCCACTGCATCAAGGTCGAGAGGAGGCATTAGTTCCACACGCGCAACCCGCTGAACGGCCTCGAACAGACGCGCCCGCGCTCGCCAGGTAGCGTCCGAAGAGGCACGGTCGCGGCCAAGAACAGGCCGCACTTGGACTCGAGCCGATAGCGGCACATCCAGCGTGTTTCGAAGGGAACGTAGACCCTCAGTGAGCGAGACAGCCCATTCCATGTCGGCAATAGCTTCGTGTGCCTCGTTGCTCCCCTGCCCCGCCGGCCAAGGCGCGCGGACCAGCGACACCGCGTCGCCATAGCCCAGCTTCTCCCACAGCTCCGCCGTGACGAAGGGCATGACGGGGTGCAGCAGCCGCAGCAGCATGCCCAGCACATGCTGGGCGGCACCGCGCACCTCCTCCTTCTCGGGCCCATCCTCACCATTCAGCACGGGCTTCGCGAACTCGATGAACCAGTCGCAGAAGCTGCCCCAGGTGAAGGCGTAGAGGCCGCTCGCATAGTCGTCGAAGCGGAAGCGATCGAGCGAGGCCGTCGCCTCCACCGCCGCCGCATCCGCCTTCGCCAACAGCCAGCGCGCCAGCGTCCCCTTGGCGGAAGCCGGGTCCCAGCCGGGCTGGGGCCGGACCCCGTTCATCTCCAGGAAGCGCGCCGCGTTCCACAGCTTGGTGGCGAAGGCGCGGTACCCCTCCATCCGCTGCTCGGAGAGCTTCACGTCACGCCCCGGGGAAGCGAGCGCGCAGAGGGTCAGGCGGACGGCGTCGGCGCCGTGCTTCGCGATCAGGTCCAGGGGGTCCATCACGTTCCCCTTGGACTTCGACATCTTCTGGCCCTTGGCGTCCCGCACCAGGCCGTGGATCACCACGTCGCGGAAGGGCACCTCGTCCATGAAGTGCATCCCCATCATCATCATCCGGGCGACCCAGAAGAAGATGATGTCGAAGCCCGTCACCAGCACGTCGGTCGGGTAGTGCTTCCGCAGCTCCGCCGTGTCGTCCGGCCAGCCCAGCGTCGAGAAGGGCCAGAGCGCCGAGCTGAACCAGGTGTCCAGCACGTCCTCGTCCCGCGTCAGCGCCTCGTCGCGGCGGTAATGGGCGCGCGCCGCCGCCTTCGCCTCGGCCTCGCTGCGCTCGACGAAGACGGTCCCGTCCGGCCCGTACCAGGCCGGAATCTGGTGCCCCCACCAGAGCTGGCGGGAGATGCACCAGGGCTGGATGTCGCGCATCCAGGCGAAGAACAGGTTCTCGTACTGCTTGGGCACGAAGCGGATGCGCCCGTCCTCCACGGCCTGGATCGGGCGCTGCGCCAGCGTCTTGGCGTCGCAATACCATTGCAGCGTCAGCCGCGGCTCGATCGGCACGCCCGAGCGGTCGCCATGCGGCACCTGATGGGTGTGCGCCTCGATCTTCTCGAGCAGCTCCAGCCGCTCCAGCTCGGCGATGATGCGCTTCCGCGCGTCGAACCGGTCGAGCCCGTCGAGCGAGGCGAGGAACGCCGGGTCGGCGATGCCGGGCACTGCCGCGCCCTCGACCTCGCGCAGGGTCACCCGCGCCTCGGCGTCCAGCACCGACGGCATGGGCAGCGCGTGGCGGCGGCCGACCTCGTAGTCGTTGAAGTCGTGCGCCGGCGTGATCTTCACGGCCCCCGAGCCCTTCTCGGGGTCGGAATACTCGTCCGCCACGATGGGGATGCGCCGCCCGACGAGCGGCAGGATGACCTCCTTGCCGATCAGCGCGCGGAAGCGCTCATCCTCGGGGTGCACCGCGACGCCGGTGTCGCCCAGCATCGTCTCGGGCCGCGTCGTCGCGACGGTCAGGTGGCCGCTGCCATCCGCCAGCGGGTAGCGCAGATACCAGAGCGAGCCCTTCACCTCCCGCGCCTCGACCTCGAGGTCGGAGATCGCGGTCTGGAACACCGGGTCCCAGTTCACGAGGCGCGTGTCGCGGTAGATCAGGCCTTCCCTGTGCAGCCGCACGAAGACCTCGAGGACGGCGCGCGACAGCCCCTCATCCATGGTGAAGCGCTCGCGCGGCCAGTCGAGCGAGGCGCCGAGGCGGCGGAGCTGCCGGGTGATGGTGCCGCCCGATTCCGCCTTCCACTCCCAGATGCGGGCGACGAAGGCCTCACGCCCCATGGCGCGGCGCCCGGGCTGCTGCCGCTCGGCCAGCTGGCGCTCCACCACCATCTGCGTCGCGATCCCGGCGTGGTCGGTGCCCGGCATCCACAGCGCGTCGCGCCCCTGCATGCGGCGGAAGCGGACCAGCACGTCCTGCAGCGTGTTGTTCAGCGCATGCCCGATATGCAGGCTGCCGGTGACGTTCGGCGGCGGGATGACGATGGTGTAGGGCGCCGCGTCGCGCGTCGCATCGGCGTGGAAGGCGCCGGCGGCCTCGGCCTCGGCGTAGAGGCGGGCCTCGATGGCGGCGGGGTCGAAGGACTTGTCAAGCATGCCCCGGCTGTCCACCGGAGGCCGGCCGCCGTCAAGCCGGATGCGCGGGCCCTGGCCCGCGACGCGGCCTCAGCGCTGGGACATCACCCGCTCGATCTCGGCCTTGACCAGCCGCTCGACGATGGCGGGCAGATGCGTGTCGAGCCACTCCTTGAGCAGCGGGCGCATCTCCTCGCGCACCACGTCCTCGATCGAGGGTCCGCCGCTCCGCGTCACGGGCGCCGTCCGCTCCTGCGTCACGGCCCGGGTGAGCTGCCCGAGCATGGCGGCGGCCGCGGCCGCGGCGGCGGGGGCGACGAGGCTGTCGGAAGGAGGCATGGCGGGCTCCGGCGGGGGTTCGGCGGCCCGGGGGGCGGGCGGTGCGGGCGTCACGGCGACGGGCGCGGGCGGCGGGGGAGCGGGCTCCTCCACCAGCATGTCCTCGGTCAGGACCAGCGGCTCCGGCGCGGGCGGCGGTTCGGGCAGGGCCGCGCCGGGCGAGGCGTCGTCGTGCAGGATCTTCCGGATGGACGCCAGGATGTCGTCCATCGAGGGGTCGGCGGCGCCGCCCGCCGGCGGCTTGGGGGCGCTGTCCGACACCCGCTCAGCGCCCGCGCGTGGCGACGTTGCTGTAGTCGCCGAGACCCACCCAGCGATCGCGGACGGCGTTGTAGTAGGCGCGCATGTCGTAGATCTCGACCGGCAGGCCGAGGTCCACCGCGGTCAGCCGCCCGACCGCGGCCGCCAGCGCGTAGGACCCCGTCACGACCGACGACAGGGCGTTGACGAGGCTGGTCCGCGCGTTGAGCAGCTCCTGCTCGGCGTTCAGCACGTCGAGGGTGGTGCGGCTGCCGACGATCGCCTCGCGCTGCACGCCGTCGAGGGCGATCTCGGCCGCGCGGATCTGGGCCCGCACGCTGTCCACGCTGGCGCGCGCCGCCTGGAGCTGCTCCCAGGCCTGGGCGGCCTGCTGGGCGGCGAGGCGGCGCTGCACGTCCACCTGCGCCAGCTGCTGCTGCGCGGTCTGCCGCGCCTGCCGCACCAGCGCGTGCTCGGCGCCGCCCTGGAAGATGGGGATGGAGAGGTTGGCGGTGATCTGCCCGCCATTCTGCTGGACGCCCTGCGTCACCTGGTTGTCCTGGCGGAACACCTGGCCCGAGGCCGACAGCGTCGGCAGCAGCGTCGCCATCTGGACGTCGATGTTGTCCCGTGCCGCGGCCGCGGTGAACAGCGCCGCCACCACGTTCGGGTTGTTGGTCGAGGCCTGGGCCTGCGCCTCCGCCGCGCTGCGCACCGGCGGGCGCAGCGGCTGCGGGTTGGTCAGCCGCGCCGGCGGCTCGCCGATGACGCGCTGGAAGGTGGCGCGCGCGATCTGGAGGTTGCCCTCGGCGGTCAGGCGGTTGGCGCGCGCGCCGGCGAGGCGGCTCTCCGCCTGCGCCACGTCCGTCCGGGTGATCTCGCCGACGCGGAAGCGCTCGTTGGTGGCCTGGAGCTGCCGGGCCAGCACCTGCTCGTTGTTGGTGTTGAGCCGCACCAGCTCCGACTGCTGGATGACCTGCGCGTAGGCGTTGACCGCGTCCGACAGCACCTGCTGCTCGGTCGCCAGCAGCACGGCGCGCTGCGACAGCACGGCATTCTCGGCCTGGCGGGTCTGTGCGATGGTGCGCCCGCCGCGGAAGAGGGGCTGCGTCACGGTCGCCGTGGCGTTGAAGGGCGAGCGCTGGACCGACACGTTGTTGGGCGACGGCACCTGCTGGCCGTTCGGCAGGGTCTGCGGCCGCAGCCGCTGCGTCACGTCGGCCGCGCCATAGGAACTCGCGACCACGACGGTCGGCCGCCAGCCGGCCAGGGCCTGCGGAACCTGCTCGTCGGTCGCGCGCAGCTGGGCCCGGGCGGCCAGCAGCGTCGGGTTGTTGCTGTAGGCCCGCGCCAGCGCCTCGTTCAGCGTCTGGGCCCCCGCCGGAACCGGCAACGCCGCGCCGAGCAGCAGGGCCAGGCCCCATCCCCGAATCCGCATCCCGAACCGCTCCGTCTTCTCGCTCTCGCGCAACATACTCATTGCCGTGCCCGGCGACCATGGTCTCGCCGGCAAGGGGCTCACAGGGTGAAGGTCCGCGGTGCCGCGAAACCGGGCAGCACGGGCGCCGCCGCCTCGAACAGGACGCGCTCGCTCACCGCGCCGCCCAGGCGGCGCGCCAGAACGGCGCGCGACAGCGGCTCCTGCACCTCCCGCAGGAACACGAGGCGCCCGGCCTCGCGCAGCTGGGCCGGCACGGCCTCGGGCAGGGTCTGGACGGCGCCTTCGATGACGATCAGCGCGAAGGGCGCGCCATCGGGGAACCCACGGGAGGGGTCGGCCGTCACGATGTCCGGCCGGGGGCCGCTCAGCGCCGCGGCGCAGGCGGCCCGGCCGGCATCGGCCAGCCCGGGGTCGGGCTCGACCGCCACGACCTCCGCCCCCATCCGCGCGAGGATCGCCGCGCCGTAGCCCGTGCCGGCGCCGAGGACGAGCGCGCGCTCCCCCGGCTGCGGCAGCGCCGCCTGGAGGAGCCGTGCCAGCACCATGGGCGTCAGCATCCGCCGGCCAGGCGCGACGGTGACCATCTCGTCGGCATAGGCGCGGGAGCGCAGGGCCGCGGGCACGAACACCTCCCGCGGCACCTCCCGCAGCGCGGAGATCAGCAGCGGGTCCGTCACGGCGTTGGGGCGGACCTGGCCATCCACCATGAAGCGCCGCGCCGCGGCGAAATCCGTCTGCCAGTCCGCCGCGGCGGTCGGGGATGCCAAAGCCTGGTCCATGGTGGTCGCGCCTGCCTTCTTTCCGCGGGTTATAGGGCCGCGCCCAGGGGCGGGCAAAGGGCGCACCGGCTTGACCCGACGCGACGGCGGGCCGATACAGCCCGCCCCACGCGGCACGTCGTGGCGCGGGGTCCGGTGGCCGAGTGGTCAGGCACGGGACTGCAAATCCCCCAACGGCGGTTCGATTCCGCCCCGGACCTCCAGCCCCCTCCTCCGCGCGCGAAGATCGGCCACACGCCCGACCGGCATCCGCCCGGCGACCGGCCAGCCCGGTCGTGTCCCAGACCGTGGTGTAGGACCTGACCGCCGGACTTGAGGCGGTCACCGCGGTGGTTCGTGGCAGGGT
>JAIEOO010000195.1 GCA_019750475.1 Acetobacteraceae bacterium
CGCGCCCGCGGCGGCTCCGCCGCGACCGGCGGCTCGGGCGGCGCCGCCGGCGGGGCGGCAACCTGGGGCGCCTTCTGCTCCATCACGTCCATGGCAGTTTCGAACTTTCCCCGGCTGGCCGGAAGCAGGTTGAACTGGGCGGGGCGGGCGCAAACCCGCACCGGCTTCCGGCGATCCTTCTACACCGATCAGGTTCGGGGCGAAACTGAAACTTAATCCAGCCTGAACGGCGACGGCGAAGGGGCTGCCTTCGGCCGGGGCATGGAGGCGGGGCGATGTGGCATTTGCGGCGCCGGATCGTGTTGAAACCGTGCGCGCATGAAAAAAGGGCGGCCCTTGCGGACCGCCCCCTTCGTCCTTCCGATCCGGGACGGATCAGAAGTCCATGTCGCCCATGCCGCCGCCGGGGCCACCCGCCGGCGCCGCCTTCTTCTCGGGGCGCTCGGCGACCATCGCCTCGGTGGTGATCAGGAGCGAGGCGACCGACGCCGCGTCCTGCAGGGCCGTGCGCACGACCTTGGTCGGGTCGATGATGCCCGCCGCGACGAGGTCCTTGTACTCGTCCTTCTGGGCGTCATAGCCGTAGGACCACTCGGAGCTGCGCAGCACCTCGCCGGCGACGACCGCGCCGTCCTTGCCGGCGTTGGTCGCGATCTGCTTGGCCGGCGCCTGGATCGCGCGGCGCACGATCTCGATGCCGACCTGCTCGTCGTTGTTCAGGCCCTTGAGCGAGCCGAGGTTCTGCGAGGCGCGCAGCAGGGCGACGCCGCCGCCCGGCACGATGCCTTCCTGAACCGCGGCGCGGGTCGCGTGCAGCGCGTCGTCCACGCGGTCCTTGCGCTCCTTCACCTCGACTTCCGTCGAGCCGCCGACGCGGATCACGGCCACGCCACCGGCGAGCTTCGCCAGGCGCTCCTGCAGCTTCTCGCGGTCGTAGTCCGAGGTGGTCTCCTCGATCTGCGCCTTGATCTGCTCGCAGCGGCCGGTGATCTCGTCCTTGGAGCCGGCGCCGTCCACGATCGTCGTGTTCTCCTTCTCGATCCGGACCGTCTTGGCCTGGCCGAGCATCTGGAGCGTCACGTTCTCGAGCTTGATGCCGAGGTCCTCGGAGATCATCTGGCCGCCCGTGAGGATCGCGATGTCCTCGAGCATCGCCTTGCGGCGGTCGCCGAAGCCCGGGGCCTTCACGGCGGCGATCTTCAGGCCGCCGCGCAGCTTGTTGACGACGAGCGTGGCGAGAGCCTCACCCTCGACGTCCTCGGCGATGATCACCAGCGGACGGCCGGACTGCACCACGGCCTCGAGCAGCGGCAGCATCGGCTGCAGCTGGGAGAGCTTCTTCTCGTGGATGAGGATGTACGGGCTGTCGAGCTCCGCGATCATCTTCTCCGCGTTGGTGATGAAGTACGGGGAGACGTAGCCGCGGTCGAACTGCATGCCCTCGACGACGTCGAGCTCGGTCTGGATGCTCTTGGCTTCCTCGACCGTGATCACGCCCTCGTTGCCGACCTTCTCCATGGCCTGGGCGATCATCTCGCCGATCTCGGCCTCGCCGTTCGCGGAGAGCGTGCCGACCTGGGCGACCTCGGCGGAGGTCGTGATCTTCTTGGTCTTGCTCTCGAGCTCGGCGACGACGGAGGCGACGGCCTTGTCGATGCCGCGCTTCAGGTCCATCGGGTTCATGCCGGCGGCGACGGCCTTCGCGCCCTCGCGGACGATCGCCTGGGCGAGAACGGTGGCCGTCGTGGTGCCGTCACCGGCCAGGTCGTTCGTCTTGGACGCGACCTCGCGCACCATCTGCGCGCCCATGTTCTCGAACTTGTCGGCCAGCTCGATTTCCTTGGCGACCGTCACGCCGTCCTTCGTGATGCGCGGAGCGCCGAAGGACTTGTCGATCACCACGTTGCGGCCCTTGGGGCCCAGCGTCACCTTCACGGCATCGGCCAGGATGTCCACGCCGCGCAGCATCTTGTCGCGCGCACCGGCGCCGAACTTCACGTCCTTAGCAGCCATTGTCTCTTACCTCGTGTCGTTGGAATGAATGAGCCGGAGAGGCGCTCTTCAGGCGGCCTTGGCGGTGGCGGCGGAGCCCTCGACGATGCCCATCACGTCGGACTCCTTCATGATCAGCAGCTCCTCGCCGTTGATCTTCACCTCGGTGCCGGACCACTTGCCGAACAGGATGCGGTCGCCGGGCTTCACGTCGAGCGGGCGGACCTCGCCCTTCTCGTTCACGGTGCCGGAGCCGACGGCGAGCACTTCGCCTTCCTGCGGCTTCTCCTTGGCGGTGTCGGGGATGATGATGCCGCCGACGGTCTTCTCTTCCGCCGTGATGCGGCGGACGAGCACGCGGTCGTGCAGGGGACGGAACTTCATGGCTTTCCTCTCTCCTGGGTCTGCCCCGCGGCTGGGGCGCAGGGGGTGGGAGTCCTCGCGCGGGGTGAGGGAGCCCTTGCTGGCACTCCCCTCCGGCGAGTGCCAGCGATCTAGGTGAAGGGGTGCCCCAGCGTCAAGACAGATGGCAGCACTCTCGGAGCGCGAGTGCTAATCTCCTGATTCAGCACGATTTTTCTTGCCCGGCCGGTGCCGCCTCGTGTCATCCTGCGTTCACAAGAGGCCCGCCGGACGGGCCCACCCGCGAGGGACACTGAGGGGGTGGCGCCGTCGGACGGGCCCGGATGGACGTCTAAGGAGGCTCACCGATCGTGCTCGACGCGCTCGTTCCCCTGATCCGTCACCCCGACTGGCGGCTGACGACCGCCGAGATCCTGTACCGCCTGCCGGACCACCCGGCCGTTCTCCAGAGCTTCGTCTGGCAGAAGCACGACAAGGCGCCGACCTTCCCGGAGCTCAGCCGCTTCCTCGCCTTCTGGGAGCGCGAGATCGAGGGGAAGCTGCACATGGTGCGCGTCGCCAGCGCCGCCCTCACCCATCCGGCCGAGCTTCGTTACGCCAACGGGGTGTTCCGGCTGCACTGATCCCGCCGAAGCCTGCCGCGCCCCGATCCGCGGCGGGTGGAGGCACGGGTCCGGTCGGACGCGCGCCATTCGCCGACGTGGCGCGGGCCTCCGACCGGCCGCGGCGCCCGGGCGGAGACGCCGCGCCCCTGCACCGGCCGCTTTACTCGGCCGCGCGCAGCCAGGCCGGCTCGCGATAGCGGCGCAGCGCGTCGCGCAGCGCGGCTTCCAGTGAGTCGCGCTCCTCGGCGGCCAGGTAGCAGCCGACCTCCGCCTCGCGGCTGCGGTGCACCAGGAACAGCCGCGGCAGGCGCCCGGCTTCCTCGCGCTTCTCGAGGCGGGCCCAGAAAGGTTCGAAGCTGGCCTCGAAGACGCGGCCGCCTTCGCGGCGGCGGACCAGCAGCTCGCGCTCGGTCAGCCTGATCACCTCGCCGCTGGTGCGGGCGTGGCGGCGGTAGAGGAAGAGCAGCGCGACGACGCCGATGCCTTCGATGCCGGCGAAGGCCAGCACGGGCCAGGCACCCATCAGGGTGAAGACCAGCCCGGTGAAGGTGAAGCCCGCCAGCAGCAGGCCCGCCACCCACAACACCCCGTTTTCGCTCAGCGCGTGCAGCGGCGCGCTGCGGGCCTCGAACAGCACCGCGTCCTCTCTGGCGTCCATCGACGAAGGAGATAGGTTGCGCGCCGTCATGAAAACCCCCCTTCACGGCACCGCGACGCAGCCCCGCCGCGCCCGCCTCATGGCGCGCGACCAGGCGGAGCGCTTCCTGCAGGCGCTCGCCGCCGCCAACCCCGAGCCCGAGACCGAGCTCGCCTACAGCGACGCCTTCACGCTGCTCTGCGCCGTCGTGCTCTCGGCGCAGACGACGGACGCGATGGTGAACAAGGTGACGCCCGCCTTGTTCGAGGCCGCGCCCACGCCCGCCGCCATGGCCGCCCTCGGCGCCGAGGGGATCGGCGAGCGCATCCGCCGCATCGGGCTGTGGCAGGCCAAGGCGCGGAACCTGGCGAAGCTCGCGGCCATGCTGGTGGAGCATCATGGGGGAGAGGTTCCCCGCACGCGGGAGGAGCTGGAAGCCCTGCCCGGCGTCGGCCGCAAGACCGCCAATGTCGTGCTGAACGTGATGTTCGGGGAAGAGACGATGGCGGTGGACACGCACATCTTCCGCCTCGGCAACCGGACCGGCCTCGCCCCCGGCAAGACGCCCCGCGCGGTGGAGGACGCGCTGGTGAAGCGGTGCCCACCGGCCCTGCTGCGGGACGCGCATCACTGGCTGATCCTGCACGGCCGCTACATCTGCAAGGCGCGCGCCCCCGAGTGCTGGCGCTGCCCCGCCATCGCCGCGTGCAACTACCGCGACAAGGTGCTGGTCGCGCCCGGCGCGACGAAGGCGGGGGCCGTGACGCCGGTCGCCGCGAAGCCCGTGGCCGGGGCGGCCAACGCCATGGCCCTCACCGCGCGGCGCCCGCGGAAGCCGAGGGTCGGGAGCGGGCGCGACGCGCAGGACCCGTGAAGCGCTCGCCAGCGCGGGAGCGTCCGGACCGGAATCGGTCGGGGCGCGAAGCCCACGCGCCACAAGGGCCGCAGGCGGACGCCGCAGGCACGGCCATTCGCCGCGGCGTCGGACCGGCGCCGATCCTGGCCCCGGCCACCCCGTGCCATCGGCGTCGCGCCCTCACGCGAAGATGAAGTCGCCGGCGGCGAGGGTGACGTTGCCGGCGATGAGCACCGACCAGTCGGCCGCGCCATCGCCGTCGAGGTCGCCCAGCACCAGCGTGTGCGCCCCCGACGCCTGCTGCCGCACCTGGCCCGCCACGTTCGAGAAGCCCGCCGTGCCGATGAAGCCCTGCCCGGCGCCGAGCGCCGAGACGTCCAGCCGGTCGCCCTGGGCCGTGCTGAAGTCGGCGTAGGAGTCCCGGCCCGACGCGGCCACCGTGCTGTCCGACGCCGCGAGCAGCCGGAACACGTCGGCGCCGCCGCGGCCATAGATCAGGTCCGCCCCGCCGCCGCCGGCGATGGTGTCGCCCAGCTCGCCGCCCGCCACGCGCTGGCCGAACGCGTTGCCGGTCAGCGTCACGGCGAAGCTGGCGCCGAAGGTCCAGGCCCAGACCGACTCGATCTCGGCGCCCACGGCCAGCGTGAAGCTGCCGGCCTGCATCGCCGCGACCTGGTCGTAGCCCTCGCCGGCGGCTTCCGTCACCGTGTCGGTGGCGAGGCGCAGCTCGTACACGTCGTCGCCCGTGCCGCCCGCCAGGCTGTTGAGGCCGGTGCCGCCGATCAGGCGGTCGTTGCCCCCGCCGCCTTGCAGCACGTCGTCGCCCTCGGCGCCGTTGAGCATGTCGTGGCCGTTGCCGCCCTGGAGCAGGTCGGCGTCGGCCCCTCCGTTGAGGCTGTCGTCGCCCTCGCCGCCGATCAGCGTGTCCAGGCCCGCCCCGCCGGTGAGCGTGTCGTGGCCGCCAGCACCATCCAGCGTGTCGCCGAAGCCCGTCCCCCAGAATTGCTGGCCGAACTCGTTGCCGGTGATGGAGACGGAAGCGGCCGCGCCGGACGCGGCCCGCAGCACCTCGACCGCGGACCCAGCCGCGAGCGTCCAGGCCAGGCCGCCCGTCACCTCCACGATGTCGGTGCCTTCGCCCGTGGCTTCGGTGACGGTGTCGCCCGCGGCGTCGACCTGGAATCGATCATTGCCGAGCCCGCCGGCCATGGCGTCGGCGCCGGTGCCGCCGTCGAGCAGGTCGTTCCCGCTGCCGCCGTCGAGGCTGTCGGCCTCGCTGCCGCCCGAGAGCCAGTCGTCGTCGTCGCCGCCCGAGAGCGTGTCCGCGGCGGCGCCGCCCGAGAGCGTGTCGTTGCCCGCGCCGCCCGCCAGCACGTCGGCCCCCGCCAGGCCGAGCAGGTTGTCGGCCCCCCCGGCGCCGTCGAGCGTGTCGGCGGCGTCGCCGCCGTCCATGCGCTGGGCCAGCTCGTTCCCGGTGGCGGAGGCGCCGCCCGCGGCCGTGATCACGATGTGCTCCACCGCCTGGCCGGCAGCGAGCGTCCAGCCCAGCGTCGCGGCCACGCGGACCGTGTCGGTGCCGCCGGCGGTCGCCTCGGTCACGGTGTCGCCGGCGTCGTCCACGACGTAGGTGTCGTTGCCGGCGCCGCCGGCCATGGCATCGGCGCCGGTGCCGCCGTCGAGCTGGTCGTGGCCCGCGCCGCCCGTCAGCGCGTCGGCCTCGCCGCCGCCCGACAGCACGTCGTCGTCGTCGCCGCCCGCGAGCGTGTCGCTGCCCGCACCGCCCGAGAGCGTGTCGTTGCCCGCGCCGCCGGTCAGCACATCGGCGCCGCCGTGACCGATGATGACGTCGTGGCCGCCGGCGCCGTCGATGGTGTCGTTGCCGCCGGCGCCGTCCACGCGGTTGGCCAGTTCGTTGCCGGTCACGGTCGCGCCGCCCGCCGCGGCGATGGTGACGACCTCGACCGCCTGCCCGGCGCCGAGGGTCCAGGCGATGCTCGCGGTGACGACGGCCATGTCCTGGCCTTCGCCGGTGGCCTCGATGACGGTGTCGCCCGCCGCGTCGATCTGGAAGCGATCATTGCCCGCGCCGCCGGCCATGGCGTCGGACCCCGCCTCGCCGTCGAGGTGATCGTTGCCGCCGCCGCCGTTCAGCACGTCGTTGCCGCCGCGGCCGAAGAGCAGGTTGTTGCCCGTATCGCCGGTGAGGGTGTCGGCGAAGCCGGACCCGGCCAGGCCCTCGATGTTGAGCAGCGTGTCGGTGCCGTGGCCGGTGGCGGTGCCGGCGGCGAGGCTGGCCACCACCGCGCCGGTCGCGCTGTCGAACACGGCGTAGTCGAACCCGCCGGCGCCGTCGAGCGTGTCGTTGCCGGCGCCGCCGTCGAGGAGGTTGGTGTTGGCGTTGCCGGTCAGCGTGTCGTTGAAGGCCGAGCCGATGGCGCCGTTGAAGTTGGCGAGGATGTCGGTGCCCGCGCCGCCGGTGTCCTGCGCGGTGGCGAGGGCGAGCGAGACGGTCACGCCGGCGGCGGCGGAGGCGAAGGAGACCGTGTTGTAGCCCGTTCCGCCGTCGAGCACGTCGTTGCCGCCACCGCCGTCGATGGTGTCGTCGCCGTCGCCGCCGGAGATGGTGTTGACGGCCGTGCTCCCCGTGAGGGTATCGGCGAAGGCGGAGCCGGTGAGGTTCTCGAGGCCCGTCAGGGTGACGTTGCGGCCGGCGCTGACGGTCTGGGCGGTGGCGACGGCGAGGCGGACCGTCACGCCGGTGGCCGAGGAAGCGAAGGTGGCGGTGTCGCTGCCCGCGCCACCATCGAGCGTGTCGTTGCCGGTGATGCCGCCGTCGAGGACGTCGTCGCCATCATCGCCGAACAGCGTGTCGGCCTCCGTACCCCCGTCCAGCGTGTCGTTGCCGTTGCCGCCGTAGAGCGTGTCGGCCCAGGCGCCGCCGAGCAGCCGGTCGTTGCCCTCGCGCCCGTCCAGGAGATCGTTGCCGACGGCGCCGTCGAGCGTGTCGTCGCCATCGGCGCCGAACAGGTTGTTGTAGCCCGCGTCGCCCGTCAGCGTGTCGTTGAAGGCCGAGCCGTAGACGACCTCGATCGAGGTCAGCGTGTCCTGGCCGTCCCCGCCCGAGGCCGTGCCGGCCGTCACGTTCACGACCACCGCGGCCGAGGCATTCAGGTAGCTCGCGATGTCCAGGCCCCCGCCGCCGTTGAGCGAATCGTTGCCCAGCCCGCCTTCCAGCAGGTTGTTGTCGCTCCCGCCGGTCAGCGTGTCGTTGAAGGCGGATCCGACGATCTGCTCGAAGCCGGACAACCGGTCGATCCCGGCGCCGCCGGTGTCCTGTGCGGATGTGATGGCCAGACTGACGGTGACGCCCGAGGCGGCGCTGGCATAGGAAACGATGTCGAAGCCCGGGTCGCCGAGGTTCCTGTCGCCCAGCAGCAAGTCGTTGCCTGCGCCACCCTCGATGATGTTGCTGCCGGCTGTCCCGATCAGCGTGTCGTCGAAGGCCGAACCGATGAGGTTCTCGACGTTGGGCAGGTAGCGACGGGTGGAGCCGAGGCCGGGGTCGTAAAGGATGATGGCAACACCGCCGGTGGCGGTGGAAAAATTCACGGTGTCGATGCCGGCCCCGCCATCGACGAAGACGTTGCCGGACTGGGCGAAGAAGGAATCGTCGCCCGCCCCCCCATTGGCGGAGATCAGCGTTCCGCCGAGGGTGATGCGGTCGTTGCCGGCCCCACCGGCCACCTGCTCGATGCCGGAGAAGGTGTCCGTGCCCCCGAGCCCGTCGCTGCCGCCGCCGGGGCCCACGGTGATGCCCTGGCCGGCCGTGTTGGCTGAGTAGTCGGCGACATCCCAGCCGGATGCCCCGCCGATCAGCGTGTCATTGCCCGTGCCGCCCACCAGCAGGTCGCTGTCCGCCCCGCCATCGAGCACGTCGTCGCCGCCGCCGCCGATCAGCGTGTCGTCCCAGAGGCTGCCTGTGAGAGTGTTGGCCTGACCATTGCCGATCAGCGTGTCGATGCCAGCGGAACCGATGATGTTCTCGATGCCGATCAGCGTGTCGACGCCGCCGACGACCGTGTCCTGGGTGGTGAGGTTGAGGTCCACCGTGAGACCGGCGTAGCCGATGCTGACGGTGGCATAGCTGACGGTGTCGCTGCCCTCACCGCCTTCGAACACGTCGTCGTCGGGACGGCCATCGAGCCCGAATTCGCCGAGGTAGGTGCCGTCGCCGTTCACCAGCAGGTCGTCGCCCGCGCCGCCGATCAGCGTGTCGTTGCCGTAGCGCCCGTCGAGCGTGTCGTTGCCGGTCGTGCCGCGCAGGATGTCGTCATGATCGTCCGTTGCGATGACGGCCTCGATGTTCGACAGCCGCACCGTACCCAGCGCGCCCGCGGCCTGCACGGTCGTGAGGCTCAAGTCGATGTCGAGCGGGCCGCCGGCCTGGTACAGCACGACCACGTCGCTTCCGGCGCCGCCGTCCACCACGTCGCTGCCGCCGCTGGCGTTGATCACGTCATTGCCGTCGCCGGCCTGGATCGTGTCGTCGCCGAGGCCGCCGTCGAGGACGTCGTCGTTGTCGCCGCCCAGCAGGGTGTCGTGGCCGGCGCCGCCATCCAGCGTGTCGCCCGCCGAACCTCCGTCGAGCGCGTCGTTGCCGTTGCCGCCGTAGAGCGCGTCGGCGTTGGCGCCGCCCAGCAGCACATCGTTGCCTTCGCGCCCGTCCAGCAGGTCGCTGCCCCCGGCGCCGTCGAGCGTGTCGTCGCCGTCGGCGCCGAACAGGTTGTTGTAGCCCGCGTCGCCCGTCAGCGTGTCGTTGAAGGCCGAGCCATACACGACCTCGATCGCGGCCAGCGTGTCCTGGCCGGCGCCGCCCGAGGCCGTGCCGGTCGTCACGTTCACGACCACGGCCGCCGAGGCGTTCAGGTAGCTGGCGATGTCCAGGCCCCCGCCGCCGGCCAGCGCGTCGTTGCCCGCCCCGCCATCCAGGAAGTCGTCGCCGCCCCCGCCGTTCAGCGTGTCGTCGCCGACGTCGCCCTCGAGCGTGTTCGCCCCGTTGTCGCCGGTGAGCGTGTCGGCGAAGCCGGAGCCGCGAAGGTTCTCGACGTTCAGGAGGGTGTCCGCGCCGGCGGCGCCGCCCCCAGGCTGCCCGTCGAGGTTGGCGATGACGCCTCCGCTGGCGGCGGCGTAGGTCACGACATCCGTGCCCGCGCCGCCGTCCAGCGTGTCGTTGCCCAGCCCGCCCGCCAGCGTGTCGTGGCCGCCCAGGCCCTGGAGCGTGTCGTCGGCGTTGCCGCCGGTGAGGGTGTCGTTGAAGCCGGAGCCGCGCAGCCCCTCGATGCTCAGGAACGTGTCCGTGCCCGCGCCCCCGGTGGCCTGCGGGCCGGCGATGGCCAGGCTGACCGTGACGCCCGCCGCGGCGCTCGCGTAGCTGGCGAGGTCGCTGCCGGCGCCGCCATCCAGCGTGTTGCTGCCGGTGCCGCCCTCGAGGATGTCGTTGCCCTCTTCGCCGAGCAGCGAGTCGTTGTCGGCGCCGCCATTGAGCGAGTCGTCGCCGATCCCGCCGAGGAGCGAATCGCCGCCGGCGCTGCCGTCGAGGACGTCGTTGCCATCCTGGCCTAGCAGCGTGTCGTTGCCGGCGTCGCCGAAGAGCGAGTCGTGGCCGGCCGCGCCCGCGAGCGTGTCGTTGCCGCTGCCGCCGCTCAGCGTGTCGTTGAACACGGAGCCCAGCAGCCTTTCGATGCCGACGAGCGTATCGGTGCCCGCGCCCCCCGTGTTCTGTGCGGTCGCGACGCCCAGGCTGACCGCGACCGCGGCGGCTGCATCCGCGTAGCTGGCCGTGTCGTTCCCCGCGCCGCCATCCAGCCGGTCATTGCCGACGCCGCCGATCAGCAGATCGTCGCCCGCGTCGCCGAAGAGCGAGTCGTGGCCGGCCGCGCCCGTGAGTGTGTCGTTCCCGCCGCCGCCGCTCAGCGTGTCATCGAAGGCGGAGCCCAGCAGGGCTTCGAGGCCGAGGAGCGTGTCGGTTCCGGCGCCCACGGTGTTCTGCGCGGTCGCGAGGCCCAGGCTGACCGTGACGGCGGAGGACGCGCCCGCGTAGCTGGCCGTGTCGTTCCCCGCGCCGCCATCCAGCCGGTCGTCACCCGCGCCGCCTTCGAGCGTGTTGGCGGCGCCGTCCCCCGTCAGCGTGTCGTTGAAGGCCGAGCCGACCAGATGCTCGACGCTGATGAGCGTGTCCGTGCCGGCGCCCACCGTGTTCTGCGCGGTGCTCAGCGCCAGGCTGACCGTGACGCCGCTGGTTGCGGAGGCGTAGCTGGCCGTGTCGCTGCCGGCGGCGCCATCGAGCCGATCGTTGCCCGCGCCGCCGTCCAGCGTGTTCGCCGCGCCGTCCCCGGTCAGCGTGTCATTGAAGGCGGAGCCGACGAGGTTCTCGATGCTGACGAGCGTGTCGGCGCCCGCGCCGCCCGTGTTCTGTGCCGTGGCGAGCGCGAGGCTGACCGTGACGGCCGAGCCGGCGCTGGTGTAGCGCGCCGTATCCGACCCTTCGCCGCCATCCAGGCGATCGTCGCCCTCGCTGCCCTCGAGAGTGTCGTTGCCGGCTTCGCCCAGCAGCCAGTCATCGCCGCCGTGCCCGGTCAGGAGGTCGTCGCCGCCCCGCCCGCTGATCGTGTTCGCGCCCGCATCGCCAGAGAGCCCGTCCAGGAACGCGGACCCGATGAGGTTCTCGATGCTGATCCACGTATCCACGCCGGACGAGACGGTGTTGGCGCTGGAGCCCAGCAAGGCGAAACTCGGCCCTCCAGCCAGCTCGTAGCTGACCGTGTCGCTGCCGGCGCCGCCACTGAACGTGTTGTTCTGGGAACTGCCCCAGAAGACGTCATCATAGGCGGATCCGATGACATGACGGATCCAGTAGAGCGTATCGGTGCCAGCGCCGCCGGTGAATTGCGCAACGCCTTCGAGACCCAGATTGATAGAAACCGCAGACGTGGCCGACGCGTAGCTGGCGGTGTCGGAGTAGTTGGCGAGGACCCAGGGGTGGCCACCGTAATTGCCATAAATCAAATCGTCCCCGGGGCCGCCCTCGAGTGTGTCGTTGCCCTGGCCACCGATCAGGACATCGTTGCCGCCGAGTCCGTTCGCATATTGTCCGGCATCGGAATTGGAAAAATCGCCCCGGAATACATCGGCGTCCTCGGTTGGTCCGCTGATCGGGTAATTGACGACATTGTACCAACTCACGGGGCGTCACTCCCCCTGGCTCGAAGCCGGGGGCGATCGCTCCGGCGGCGGTCGCGGCCGCCATTCCCTCGACAGGGGGTTCCCGTTGCGGCCCGGCGCGGGGTCCTTCGCGGCGCACATGTCGTTGCCCGGGCGGCGCTGCCGATCGGCTGCCCGTTCGAACTCGTCCAATTCATCGCAGCCTCTCGCCCACGTGCCAGCGTGTCGTGGCGCACACGTCGCACCATCCAAGCCGACGCATAGGTTACCACAGGAGCCATCCCGGAACCAGAAGCTTGTCCGGCTCGCGCGGCCGCCGGCCCAGCCCTCGGCCGAACGCTCCGTCTCGCACCCCCTCCTCGGCGATGCTCGGTCGTGGGGATGCGGCGGCGCGGGTGGATCGCGAGAGGGTGGGGTCTGCGCCGCAGACGGCGTGACAGGGGGGGGCGCCAAGGTGCCTGGCGACGTGGCGGGCCGTCACGAAGGCCGGCACAGGCGCCTTCGCCGCCTCGATGCCCGGAGGACTCGCAGGAGCCCGTGGCGTCCCGGCCGAGGGGGAAGCTGGCGCGGCGCCTTCTCCGGCGCGCCCCGCGCCGGCGTCAGCCCTTCTCGATCGTCAGGTCCGGCGCGTCGGGGTTCTTCATGCCGACGACGTGGTAGCCGCAATCCACGTGATGCACCTCGCCGGTCACGCCGGTGGAGAGCGGGCTGAGCAGGTAGAGACCCGCGCCGCCCACCTCTTCCAGCGTCACGTTGCGGCGCATCGGCGCGTTGTACTGGTTCCACTTCAGGATGTAGCGGAAATCGCCGATGCCGGAGGCCGCGAGCGTCTTGATCGGGCCGGCCGAGATCGCGTTCACGCGCACCCCGTCGGCCCCGAGGTCGGCGGCCATGTAGCGCACGCTGGCCTCGAGCGCGGCCTTCGCGACGCCCATGACGTTGTAGTGCGGCGTCCAGCGCTCGGCGCCGAGGTAGGAGAGCGTGAGCAGGCTCCCGCCCGGCCCCATCAGCGCCGCCGCCCGGCGCCCCGCGGCCGCGAAGGAATAGCAGGAGATGTCGAGGGCCTGCAGGAAGGCCTCGCGCGGGGTGTCGATGAAGCGGCCGCGCAGATACTGCTTGTCGGCGAAGCCGATGGCGTGGACCAGGAAGTCGAGGCCGCCCCAGCGCTCCTCCACCGCGCCGAAGGCGGCGTCCAGATCCTCGTCGGCGGAAACGTCGCAAGGCACGACGAGATCGCTGCCCACGCTCTCCGCCAGTGGCTTCACGCGCTTGCCCAGCGCCTCGCCCTGATAGGTGAAGGCCAGCTCCGCCCCCTGCGCCGCGCAGGCGCGGGCGATGGCCCAGGCGATCGAGCGGTCATTCGCGACACCCATGATGAGGCCACGCCGCCCCTGCATCAGCGTCCCGGTGGGGAGGGCGGCGGGCTCGGCTTGATCCGTCATCTGATCCTGGGTCGCGGTTGCGGGGTGGCGGGGGTGGTGGCACATGCCCCCCGACGGAACAAGGGGGCATCACCCCTATGGAAAGCCCACGGGAAGGCTCAGGAATGGCCGCGGACGATCCCTACGCCCTCTTCGCCGGCTGGATGGCGGAGGCCACGGCGAGCGAGCCGAACGACCCCAACGCCATGTGCCTGGCGACCACGACGGCGGATGGCTACCCCTCCGCCCGCATGGTGCTGCTGAAGGGCACGGACCCGCGCGGCTTCGTCTTCTACACCAACCTCGAGAGCCGCAAGGGGGGTGAGCTGCTGTCCAACCCCCGCGCGGCGCTCTGCTTCCATTGGAAGTCGCTCCAGCGCAGCGTCCGCGTCGAAGGCGATGTCGAACAGGTCTCGGACGAGGAGGCCGACGCCTATTTCGCCTCCCGCGCCCGGGGCTCGCGCATCGGGGCCTGGGCGTCCCGCCAGTCCCGCCCGCTGGAGGGGCGCTGGGCGCTCGAGAAGGCCGTCGCCGAATACACGCTGAAGTTCGGCATCGGCGAGATCCCGCGGCCGGCGCATTGGTCGGGCTTCCGCGTGCTGCCGCGCCGCATCGAGTTCTGGCGCGACATGCCCTTCCGCCTGCACGAGCGCCGCGTCTTCCGCCGCGACGGCGACGCCTGGCGCGAGGAGGCGCTGTTCCCGTGATCCCCGAGGGGCAGTCGGAGGCGGCCGGCGTCCTCGCCGCCCTCGCCGACGCGCCTGTCGTCGAGACGCATATCTCCGCCGTGTTCCTGGCGGGCGACCGGGCCTTCAAGCTGAAGAAGGCGGTGGATCTCGGCTTCCTCGACTTCACCGCCCTGACCGAACGGGAGCGCCTGCTGCGGCGCGAGCTGGAGCTCAACGCGCCGCACGCGCCCGGCCTCTACCGCGCCGTCCATCCCCTGACGCGGGGTGAGGATGGCGCGTTGCGGCTCGGCGGGGCGGGCGCGCCGGTCGAATGGGTGCTGGAGATGGCGCGGCTGCCGGCGGGGGCTGTGCTCGACGCGGCCGAGGCGTTGCCGCCCGCCATGCTCGACGCGATGGCCGATGCCGCCGCCGCCATGCACCAGGCGATCGCGCCGGTCGCCGGCGATGGCGACCTCGCCCCTGTCATCGCCCAGTGCGAGACGGCGGCGCTGGAGACGGGGCTCCCGCCGGCCCGCGTCGCCGCCTGGGTGGCCGGCGCGCGGGCCCGGCTGACGCCCGCCCTGCGCGAGCGCGCGGCGGCCGGCGCCATCCGGCGCTGCCATGGCGACCTGCATCTCGGGAACCTGTGCCTGTGGGAGGGACGCCCGACGCCCTTCGACGCGCTGGAATTCGACGAGCGCCTGGCGACGATCGATGTCGGCTACGACCTCGCCTTCCTGCTGATGGATGTCGAGCGGCTGCACGGGCGCCCGGCCGCCAACCGGCTGCTGAACCGCTACGTGGCGCGCACCGGCGATGCCGGCCTCGTCGGGGGATTGCCGTTGTGGCTGTCGCTGCGGGCAGTGATCCGCGCCCATGTCGAGGCACGGCGCGGCCGGCCCTGGGACGCGCTGCTGGCGATGGCGGAGGCGTATCTGGCACCGGCGCCGCCGCGCCTGATCGCCATCGGCGGCCTGCCGGGCACGGGGAAGAGCACGCTCGCGCGGGCCCTGGCGCCCGATCTCGGGCCGGCGCCCGGGGCGCTGGTCCTGCGCTCGGACGAGATCCGCAAGCGCCGCCACGGCGTGGCGCCCGAGGTGCGGCTGCCGCCCGACGCCTACACGCCCGAGGCCAGCGCCGGCGTCTTCGCCGAACTCGCGGCCATGGCGCGCGCCGCCGTCGCGGCCGGCCACGCGGCGATCGCCGATGCCGTCTTCCTGCGCCCGGGGGAGCGCGCGCGCATCGCCGCCGCCGGTTCGCCCTTCGACGGTCTCTGGCTGGAGGCGCCCCTCGATCTGCTGCGGCGCCGCGTCGCGTCGCGGACCGGCGACGCGTCGGACGCCGACATCGCCGTGCTGGAGGGTGCGGCGGCGCGTGACGCCGGCGACGTCACCTGGACACGGTTGCCGGCCGACGGGGAGGCCGAGGCGCGGGCGCGGGTTCTGCTGGACTTGCCCCCCTCCGCCCGCACATAAGTTTGCGTCCGTGGAACGAGGAAGGAAGAAGCGATGGCCTACCGTCGCCTGCTGGTGCCGTTGACCGGGACCGCCGCCGGGGAGGCGGCGCTTGCCACGGCACTGATGGTCGCGCGCATGTGGGACGCGCATGTGCATTGCCTGCATGTCCGCGTGGACGCGCGGGACGTGGCGCCGCTGGCGGGCGAAGGCCTGTCGGGCGCCATGATCGAGGAAATGATGGCCGCGACCGAGCGCGAGAGCGGCCAGCGGGCCGACCGCGTGCGCGGCCTGTTCGAGCGCTTCGCCGCCACGGTGGGCGACGTGGCGATCGCCACCTCCGCCGAGACGGCGCTCAAGACCGACGGCCCCACCCTCTCCTTCGAGAGCATCGCCGGCCGGGAGGAGGACATCGTCGCGCAGCAGTCGCGGCTCTACGACATGGCGGTGGTGCCGCACCCCGAGGCCGACGAGGATGTCTCCTCCTCCGACGCGCTGCACGCGGTGCTGTTCGACAGCGGCCGACCGGTGCTGATCGCGCCGCGCCAGGCGCCCGCCACCATCGGCACGCGCGTCTGCCACGCCTGGAACGGCTCCGCCGAGAGCGCCGCGGCGCTCGCGGCGGCCCTGCCCTGGATGCACCAGGCCGAGGCGCGGCGGATCCTCTACGCCGACGAGTACCAGCGCCGCGGCCCCTCCTACGAAGGGGTGCTGGCCTATCTGCGCTGGCACGGCATCGAGGCCGAGGCGACGCTGTTCAAGCCGATGACGAAGGATGTCGGCGCGGGCCTCCTCGGCGCGGCGCGCGACTTCCAGGCGGACCTGCTGACGATGGGCGCCTACAGCCATTCGCGGCTGCGGCAGCTCATCCTCGGCGGCGTGACGCGGCACGTGCTGGAGAACGCGGACATCCCCGTCCTGATGTGCCGCTGACCGGCTTGGCGGCCCCCTAGGCGGCGGTCAGCGCGCGGGATAGGCGGGGGCCATGCCCTTCACGCTCTATCCCGCCATCGACCTCAAGGAAGGCCGCGCCGTCCGCCTGAAGCGCGGCGACATGGCCCAGGCCACCGTCTACGCCGAGGATCCGGCCGATCAGGCCCGCGCCTTCGCCGCAGCCGGCTTCGGCTGGCTGCACGTCGTGGACCTCGACGGCGCCTTCGCCGGCAAGCCCGCCAACGCCGAGGCGGTGGCGCGCATCCTGGCCGCGACCTCCGCGCCGGTGCAGCTCGGCGGCGGCATCCGCAGCCTCGCGACCGTGGAGGCCTGGCTCGAGGGCGGGGTGGCGCGGGTCATCCTGGGCAGCGCGGCGGTGAAGGACCCGCCCTTCGTCCGCGATGCCTGCCGCCGCTTCCCCGGCCGCGTGGTGCTGGGCATCGATGCGCGCGGCGGCCTGGTGGCCACGGAAGGCTGGGCCGAGACCAGCACCATGACCGCGCGGGACCTCGCGCTGCGCTTCGAGGACGCGGGGGCGGCGGCCATCATCTACACCGACATCGAGCGCGACGGGATGCTGGCCGGCATCAACGTGGAGGAGACGCGGGCGCTGGCGCGGGCGCTCGCCACGCCGGTGATCGCCTCGGGCGGGCTGAAGGACATCGGCGACATCGCGGCGCTGAAGGCGGCGCGGGACGACGGGATCGAAGGCTGCATCCTGGGCCGGGCCCTGTATGACGGGCGGGTGGACGCGGCCGCGGCGATCGCCCTCGCGGGGGCGTAATTGTTGCGCGACAGACGCAACAAAACCATCGCTTGACCCGACGCGGGAAGACTCGCAATCCCTCTCCCCCGGGGTCGTCTCGACGCCCGGATGACGGCCGGAGGTCATCCGTTTCTCCATGCTCGCGCTGCGCGTGATCCCCTGTCTCGACGTGAAGGACGGCCGGGTGGTGAAGGGCGTGAACTTCGTCGCCCTGCGCGACGCCGGCGACCCGGTGGAGCAGGCCCGCGCCTATGACCGCCAGGGCGCCGACGAGGTCACCTTCCTCGACATCGCCGCCAGCCACGAGAACCGCGACACCATGCTCGACGTCGTCGCCCGGACGGCGGCGGAGGTCTTCATCCCGCTGACCGTGGGCGGCGGCGTGCGCAGCGTCGAGGACATCCGCAAGCTGCTGCTGGCCGGGGCCGACAAGGCCAGCATCAACAGCGCCGCCGTCGCCCGGCCCGAACTCGTGTCGGAAGCGGCCGAGGCCTTCGGCAGCCAGTGCATCGTCGTCGCGGTGGACGCGAAGCGCGTCGGCGACGGGCGGTGGGAGGTCTTCACCCATGGCGGGCGGCGCCCCACGGGCCTCGACGCGGTGGAGTGGGCGCAGCGCATGGCGGCGGCCGGGGCCGGGGAGATCCTGCTGACCTCCATGGACCGCGACGGCACGAAGCAGGGCTTCGACCTGGACCTGCTCGGCCGCGTCACCGCGGCGGTGCCGGTGCCGGTGATCGCCTCGGGCGGCGTCGGCTCGCTCGATCACTTCGTGGCGGGGGCCGCGGCGGGCGCGACCGGCCTGCTCGCCGCCAGCGTGTTTCATGATGGCGTGTTCCGCATCGCGGAGGCCAAGGCTGCATTGAAGAAGGCCGGCTACCCGGTGCGTGACGTGAAGGAGGCCGCGTGATGGCCAAGACGACGAAGAAGAAGGTGGCGCCGAAGAAGGCGAAGCTGCCCCTGCCGCGGGACGTGCCGCCGACGGACGCCGCGACGCTGCCCAAGGCGGTGAAGCGGGCCGAGACGGCGCACCTGTTCCCCTACGTGCCGCCCTCCGACGGCGACGCGACCGTGCTCGACCGTCTCTGGACCACGATCGAGCAGCGGCGGCGGTCCGGCGACACCCTCGCCTCGCACTCGGCGCGGCTGCTCGCCCGCGGCACGCCCAAGGTCGCCCAGAAGCTGGGCGAGGAGGCCGTCGAGCTGGTGATCGAGGCCGTGGCGAAGAACCGCCCGGCCACCATCAGCGAGAGCGCCGACGTCCTCTACCACCTCATGGTGCTGCTGGTGGACGCCGGCATCCGCCCGGAGGAGGTCTGGGCCGAGCTGCGCCGGCGGGAGGGCATCTCCGGCATCGTCGAGAAGGCCAGCCGCCCGAAGGCCCTGCTGCGCATCGCCGAGACGACGAAGCTGCCCTGACGGCCGGGGGGCGGACCCGCCCCCCGGCCGGAGGGCGTCAGCCCTCCACCTTCACCCAGCGCAGATAGGGGCGGTCGGCCTGCCAGCCCTGCGGGAAGCGGGCCTTCGCGTCCTCGTCCGAGATCGAGGGCACGATGATCGCCTTGTCCCCCGGCTGCCAGTTCACCGGCGTCGCGACCTTGTGGCGGTCCGTCAGCTGCAGGCTGTCGATCACCCGCAGCACCTCGTGGAAGTTGCGCCCCGTGCTCGGCGGATAGGTCAGCGTCAGCCGCACCTTCCGCGCCGGGTCCAGCACGAAGACGGTGCGGACGGTGACCGATGGGTCGGCCTCCGGGTGGATCATCCCGTAGAGCTGGGAGACGGCCCGGTCGGGGTCGGCGATCATCGGGAAGTTCAGCGCGTGGCCCTGGGTCTGGGCGATGTCGTCGGCCCAGCCGGCATGGCGGTCGAGCGGGTCCACCGACAGGCCGATCACCTTCACGCCGCGCTTGTCCCATTCGGGCTTGAGGCGCGCGGCCTCGCCCAGCTCGGTCGTGCAGACGGGGGTGAAATCCTTCGGATGGGAGAAGAACACCACCCAGTGGTCCTTCGCCCAGTCGGAGAAGCGGATGCGGCCCTCTGTCGTCTCCGCTTCGAAATCCGGGGCGACCTGGCCGAGGGTGGGGGGGTTGGTCGTCGTCATGGAGCCTCCAGAAACCTTAAATACGATCAGATATCGTACAACGATGGACGAGCGTAGATTCCTTCGGCCCGCCCTGCAACTCCGAAGGGCGACGGGCGGCGGGCCGTTGGCGGCGCGGACGAAAAAAGGGCGACCCCACGCGGGGGCCGCCCTCTCTCCCCTGGCCGGGACGCGCGCTCAGAAGCGGTAGCGGACGCTCGCGCCGACGACGAAGGGATTGATGTCGGCCGTGGCCCGGATCAGGCCGCGATTCACACTGACGTCCGGCTGCATCATGATCCACTTCACGTCGAAGTTCAGCAGCCAGTTCGGCGTCAGCTCGTAATCCACGCCCGCGTTCAGCGCGATGCCCGCCGACGGGCGGATGCGCGCGCGGTTCACCGGCGGCGTGAGGGAGCCGCTCTCGCCGTAGAACCAGGTCATGTTGAAGCCGAGGCCGGCGTAGGGGCTGATGCGCTCGCGCGGCAGGAAGTGCCACTGCGCCGTCAGCGTCGGCGGCAGGGCCCAGACGGAGCCGAGGCGGACATTGCCGAGGGCCGAGTTGCGCACGCTCACATCGTGCTGCGTGGACGCGGCGATCAGGTTCAGCGCGATGTTGGGCGTGATGAAGTAGGAGAAATCCAGCTGGGGCGAGGCGCTGTTGCTCGCCGTCGGCGTCCCGCCGATCAGGCCGACGCGGCCGCCATTCGTGGGCAGCACGCCGATGGCGCCGAAGCCGATCACGAAGTCGCCGGCGTTCTTGCCCCGCACCTGCCCGGCGCCGAGCCGTGTCTCCTGCGCCGATCCCGGGGCCGCCCCCGCAACCAAGCCGATCGCCAGGGTGGCAGCGGCCAAAGCCTTCATCTTCATCGTCTTTGCCTTTGTTCGTCCCGCGCGGTCCCGTTCCGCGGCAGCCGATCCATTACAAAGCACGAGCCTGGCCGTCCTTGCGGTGCATCAAGCCTGTGACATGTCCACCCCAGCTGTGGCGCGAAAGCGACAGCGCGCCGGCCCTACCCCTCCAGCACGGGCTGGGGGTCGAGCCAGACCCGGTACCAGGACAGCGAGAAATGCAGGTGCGGACCGGTCACCCGGCCGGTCGCGCCCATGTCGGCGATCCGCTCGCCGCGCGTGACGGCCTGCCCTTCGCGCACGTGGATCGCGTTGAGATGGGCGTAGAGCGTGTTCACCCCGTGCCCGTGATCCAGCACGACGAGCCTGCCGAAGAAGTGGAACTCGGCGGCCAGCGTGACCTGCCCCGAGGCGGCGGCGAGGATCGGCGTGCCGACCGGCCCCGCGACGTCGAGGCCGTAATGCGGCTGGCGCGACTGGCCGTTCAGCACGCGCTGGCTGCCGAAGACGCCGCTGATGCGGCCGCGCGCCGGCCAGGCCAGGCCTTCGGCGAAGCCGGTGCGGGCGCTGTCCACCGCGCGGACCGCCGCGAGACGCTCCCGCTCGACGCGGATGCGCTCGAGCGTCGCGGCGTCCGGCGTGACCTGGGCGGGCGGCAGGCCGGTGATGTGCTGGACGTCCCATTGCCGCCGCGCGACCTCGAGCGTCTGAGGCTGCCCGTTGACCGTCAGCGTGGCGCGCGGCCCGTGGTCCCGCCCGAAGCCGAAGGCGAAGAGCCCCTCCGGCGAGACGCGCAGCGCCTGCCCGTCCAGCGCGGCGCGGCCGCCGGGCAGCGTTCGGCCGATCAGGAACCCGCCCTGCTGCGGCGTGCCGCGCAGCCCGAAGGGCTGGGCCCGCGCCGGCAGGGCGAGGAGCGGCGTGGCGAGGAGGGCGCGGCGGGACGGGGAGAGCCGGTCGGGCGTCACAGCAGGCTCTCCTGTTCCGGGACGGGGGCCCGCGAGGCGCGGCGGGGCGCGGGGCCGGGCGGCGCGGGCG
>JAIEOO010000009.1 GCA_019750475.1 Acetobacteraceae bacterium
GGCGCCGAGGCGGCGCAGCAGCGCGGCGCGGCCTTCGAGGCCGACGAGCGGGTTGGCGTCGCTGACCTGGAAGCCGCGCGCGAGCTGCGCCGCCGTGACGGCGGCCAGCGCCTCCGCGTCGGCGCGCAGCGTCTCGCCCTCGGTCGCGGAGAAGGCGCCGGCGGCGAACATCTCGTAGGAGGCGACGCCCAGGCCTTCGGAGCGCGAGAGCGAGGCGCCATCCGCCGCGCGGTAGCGCCAGGCCATCCCCGCCCCGGCATCGAGCAGCACCGAGGTGATGGCGAGGTCGAAGGCGGCGCGCGGCGGCAGGTCGCCGGGCGCGACGCGCCCCCCGAAATGCCGCCACCGCGCGTGGTAGGGCACGCGCAGGTCGGGGTGGCGCCGGCGGATCAGCGCCGCGACGCGCGCGGCCAGCGGGGGCAGCGCCTCCATCCGCAGGGCGAACCCGGTGCCGCCCGCGGCGGCGAGGGCGAAGGCGCGCTCCGTCGCCTCGCGCACGGCCTCCGGTGAGCGAAGGTCCATCACATCTCGTCCAGCGGGCGGCCGACCGTCGCGCGCAGCGCCGCCTCGTCGGGCACGGCTTCGGCGTGGTAGCCGGCCGCCTTCTTCGCCTCCATCTCGACGGAGGCGTCGGGCGGGATCCGGTCGGCCGGGATCGCGATGCGCTCGCCCACCTCGATCCCCTGCGCGACCAGCGCGTCGTGCTTCATGTTCGACATGGAGACGAGGCGGTGGATCCGCGTGATGCCGAGCCAGTGCAGCACGTCGGGCATCAGCTGCTGGAACCGCGCGTCCTGGACGCCGGCGACGCATTCCGTGCGCTCGAAATAGGTGGCGGCCTGGTCCCCGCCCTCCTGCCGCTTGCGGGCGTTGTAGACGAGGAACTTCGTCACCTCGCCGAGCGCCCGGCCCTCCTTGCGGTTGTAGACGATGAGCCCCACCCCGCCCGCCTGTGCGGCGCGGATGCACTCCTCGATCCCGTGGGTCAGGTAGGGACGGCAGGTGCAGATGTCGGAGCCGAACACGTCGGAGCCATTGCACTCGTCGTGGATGCGGCAGGTGAGAGGCACCCGCCGGTCCGCGAGGCCGGCAGGATCCCCGAAGACGTACAGGCTGATCCCGCCGATCGGCGGCAGGAAGACCTCCATGTCCGGCCGCGTGACGAGTTCGGGGTACATGCCGCCCGTCTGCTCGAACAAGGTGCGGCGGAGGTTGCTCTCGGTCACGCCGAAGCGGCGCGCGATGCCGGGCAGCCACCACACGGGATCCACCGCGGCCTTGACGACCGACACGTCGCCGCCCGGATGCATCACGCGCCCATCGGCGCGCAGCCCGCCGGCGGAGAGCAGGGCCGAGAGCTCGGGCAGGTTGATCCGCGCCCTGGTGACGGCGATGGAGGGGCGGACGTCCACCCCCTCCCCGATGGCATCGGCGAAGACGTCGCCGACGAGGTGCCCCCAAGGGTCGAGGGAGACGATCCGATCCGGCTCGGACCATTGCGGGTGGGGGCCGATCTCCACCACGGGGTGGGTGTTCGAGAGATCGGGCCGTTGCAGGGCCGACATGGCGCCCGAGGACACGGCCAGCGCGCGATAGAGCGAGTAGCTGCCGCCATGCGTGCCGATGGCGTTGCGGTCGGCGAGCCGGGTGACCGAGGCGACGACCGGACCGCGGTCCGCGGGGGTCGCGCCGCCCCAGCGCAAGGGCCAGCGATGCGCCTGCGGCCCCGGATGGGAGGTCAGGCGGATGTGGCCCGGGCGGTTGCTGCTCATGACGGGAACGTCATGGGCATCCGCCCGAGCCTTGTCCAGCCTGCAGAAGGCCCCCGCCCTACTGCGTGCGGACCTGCCGCAGGAAGTCCGTGGACTTCTCGCGCAGCTCGGTCGCCTGGCTGCTGAGGCCGCCGGCGGCGCCCAGCAGTTCGGAGGCGGCGCGGCCGGTGTCGCCCGCCGCGGCGCGCACATCCTCGATCCGGCGCGCGACGTTGCCCGTGCCCTCGGCGACGAGGGCGGCGCTGCGCGCGATCTCGCGCGTGGCGGCGCCCTGTTCCTCGACGGCGGTCGCGATGGCGGCCGTCACCTCGTTCATGCGCTCGATCGTTCCGCCGATGGATTGCAGCGCGCGAACCGCCTCGGCGGTCGTGCCCTGGATGGAGCCGATCTGGCTCGCGATCTCCTCGGTGGCCTTGGCGGTCTGGCTGGCCAGCGACTTCACCTCGCTCGCCACCACGGCGAAGCCCTTCCCCGCCTCGCCGGCGCGGGCCGCCTCGATCGTGGCGTTGAGCGCGAGCAGGTTGGTCTGGCCGGCGATGTCGCTGATCAGGCGCACCACGTCGCCGATCTTCTGCGCCGCCTGGGCCAGGCCCTGGACCGTGCCGTCGGTGGCACGCGCCTCATCGGCCGCGGCCCGCGCGACGGAGGCGCCATCGGCCACCTGGCGCGTGATCTCGGCGACGGACGCCGCCAGCTCCTCGGCGCTCGCGGCCACGGCCTGGACATCGGCCCCGGCCCGGCCCGACGCCTCCGCCACGGCCTCCGCCTCGGTGCCCGACAGGCTGGCCGCCGCGGTCAGCGCCTCGGCCGACGCCTGCATCTGCGAGGCGGCGCTCGCCACCGCCTCGACGACACCGCCCACCTCCTGTTCGAAGCGGTCGGCGAGGCGCGCCTGGCCGGTCACGAGCTGCCACATCAGCATGGGGCCGACATAGGCGCCGGAGCGGTCCCGGATGGCGTTGATCCGCAGGTCCAGCACCTCGTCACCGATGGCGAGGCGCGTGTGGTGCGGCAGGCGCGAGGCATCGCACAGCACGCCGCTCTGCCGCTGCAGTTCGCGGTGCAGCACGTCGAGGCTCTGCCCCAGCATCTCGGCGGCGGGCACCGGCAGCACGGGCTCGATCCGCTTCAGCAGCGCGACGGCTTCGGGGTTCATGTAGGTGATGCGGAGGCCGGTGGCGGGATCGGCGACCATGATGCCGACGCCGAGCTGTTCGAGCATCTGCTCGCGCGCGAAGGCCGTCTGCACCTGGCCGCGCAGCCCTTCCAGCGCCTCGGCGATCTGCCCGATCTCGTCGCGGCGGCCGCGGTCGGGGATGGCGAGCCCGGTCTCGCCGGCACCGATGGCGCGCACCGCGCCGGCCAGGCGCCGCAGCGGCGCGCCGATCGCCCGGGCGCTGAGCCAGGCCGACAGGAGGAGCAGGAGGCCGACTACGCCGCCCACCACCCAGACGGACTGGGTGACGCTCGTCACGGCGGCCACCGCCTCGCCGGCGAGGGTGCGGGCGTCGCGGCTCAACGTCGCGGTCGCGCCCTCGAGCCCGGCGACGAGCTGCTCGCGGATCGGGACGTTCCGCTGGGCCCGTATCTCCTCGATGCGGAGCGCGACGGCGATCGTCGCCTCCGCCTCCGCCACCATGGCCTCCCCGGCGCGGGACAGGCGCTCCATGTCGCCGCGGATCTCGGCGGAGACGCTCGCGATGAGGCGGCGCGCGTGGACGCGGCTCTGCGCCGCGGCGCGCCGCACCCGGGCGGCGGCCTGCGGGTCGGCCGAGGCGATGAAGCGCTGGGCGCTCAGCCGCACCTCGTTCAGGGCGGCGAGATAGGTGGTCAGGACGTCCCTCGCCTCGTCCCGCGCATCGCCCTGCATGGAGAATTGCAGGTTGGCCGAGGCGGCCTCGCTCGCCTGG
This sequence comes from Acetobacteraceae bacterium, assembly GCA_019750475.1. Classification (GTDB taxonomy): domain Bacteria; phylum Pseudomonadota; class Alphaproteobacteria; order Acetobacterales; family Acetobacteraceae; genus Roseococcus. The sequence goes on from JAIEOO010000009.1 coordinate 3,683, forward strand.
TCGAGCTCGGCGAAGCGCGGCGGCAGCCCGCTGTCGCGCCGGATCACCAGCTCCTCCCGCGCCGCCGCGGTGTCGCGGTAGGCCGCGGCGAGGGCGGCGATGCGCTCCCGCACCGGCTCGAGCGCGGCGCGCGCCGCCGGCCCGATGCCGGCCGACAGCGCCGTGGAGAGGCCCGCATCGGCGGCGCGGAGCGCTTCCTCGACGAGCGCGGCCTCGGCCCGGATCGCCTCCGACGAGTTGGCGAGGAGCGCCGCGTTCATGGCGACCGAGCTCCGGAGCACGTCCGCCACGACCGTCTGGGCCGCGTGGCTCGCGGCCTCGGCCTGCCGGGCGGCCGCCTGACCCTGCGTGGCCTCGGCGTTGCGCAGGCTCACGACCGCGACCAGCCCGCCCAGCAACAGCATGGTCAGGCCGGCACTGGCAGCCAGCTTGCGTCCGACGGAGAGGTCCTTGAACAGTGTCATGGGGTTGCCGCGCGCAGGCATCGCAATCTCCAGAGCTTCTTGCGATCGCATGATTGCCCGCTGTTCGTGAACGCAAGGTTACGTGACCGGCACGCTCGACAGGGCGGCGGGGCCAAGCCAAGGTCCGGCTCCTCTCGCCGCAGGGATTCCCATGCTCTTCGATTTCGAGACGCTCCCCGTCGCCGACCGGTACAAGCTCGTCGTCTCGACCGTGGTGCCGCGCCCCATCGCCTGGGTGGTCACGCAGGACGCGGCGGGCGTGGTGAACGCGGCGCCCTACTCCTTCTTCAACGCCTTCTCGGACGACCCGGTCGTGGTCGGCATCGGCTGCGGCCCGCGGCCGAAAGGGGCGGCCAAGGACACGCTCGAGAACATCCGCGCGACGGAGGAATTCACCGTCTGCCTCGTGCCCGAGACGGCGCTCGGCGGCATGACCGTCACGGCGACCGATTTCCCGCCGGGCGTGGACGAGCTCGCCGAGGCCGGGCTGACCAAGGTCGCGTCCTCCAAGGTGCGTCCGCCGCGCATCGGCGAGAGTCCCGTCGCCCTCGAATGCCGGACCTTCCAGCTCGTCCCCGTCGGGCACCACACCATCGTGCTCGGCCGCGTCGTCGCGATGCACGTCGCCGATGACTGCATCCTCGACGCCGAGAAGAAATACGTGGACACGCCGAAGCTCGGGCTGGTCGGGCGCATGCACGGCCGCGGCTGGTACGCCCGCACCACCGACCGGGTGGAGGTGCCGCGCCTGACCCTGGCCGAGTGGGAAGCGCAGAAGACCAAGGGCTGACGCTGGCCCTTCCCCCGAGGGCGGGCTAGAACCCGGCCAGATGCGAATCAGTCGCAAGATCTGGCGGGGCTCGGCGGCATGAGCCTCGCCCTCGGCCGCCGCGTCGCCCGGCGGCCCGCCTGGAGCCAGCTTCCCCTGCTGGCGGCCGTGCTGCTCGCCCTGCCGCTCGCCGCCGTCCTCGCCTCGGCCTTCGTGCCGGCGGGCGAGGTCTGGCGCCACATCGCCCGCACCTTCCTGCCCGAGATGCTGGCCAACACCGCCGCGCTCGCGCTCCTCGTCGGCCTCATGGCCGGCAGCGCGGGGGCGGTCTCCGCCTGGCTGGTCACCGCCTGCCGCTTCCCGGGGCGGGACGCGCTGCAGGTGGCGCTGCTGCTGCCGCTGGCCATGCCCGCCTATGTCTGCGGCTATGCCTGGACCTGGCTGATGGACGTGGCGGGCCCCGTGCAGGCGGGGCTGCGGGCCGGGTTCGGCCTGTCCTACGGCGGCTACTGGTTCCCCGAGATGCGGAGCCTGCCCGGCGCGGCCCTCGTCCTCGCCATGGTGCTCTACCCCTACGTCTACCTGCTCTGCCGCGCCGCCTTCCTGCAGCAATCCACCTGCCTCGTGGAGGTGTCGCGCACCCTCGGCCACTCGCTCTCGCGCACCTTCGTCCACGTGGCGCTGCCGCTGGCGCGTCCGGCGCTCGCCGCCGGGATCGGCCTCGTGCTGATGGAGACGCTGGCCGATTTCGGCACGGTCCAGCATTTCGCGCTCCGCACCTTCACCACCGGGATCTACGAGGCCTGGTTCGGCATGGCCGACCGGGGCGCGGCCAGCCAGCTCGCCGCGGCGCTGCTCCTCTGCGTGGCGGTGATCCTGGCGGTCGAGCAGGCGAGCCGCGGCGGGCGTCGCTTCCACCCGATGACGACCCGCCACGCCCCCTTCCAGCCCGTCGCGCTGTCCGGCTGGAAGGCGGTTCTCGCCCTCGGGGCCTGCGCGCTGCCGCTCCTGCTCGGCTTCGTCGTGCCGGGCGGCGTGCTGCTCTGGCTGCTGCTGGAGGGGGGCGATGCGCTCGCCCCCGCCCGCTTCCTGCCCTTCCTGACGAACTCGCTGACCCTCGCCGCCGTCACCGCGCTGCTCGCCGTGGCGCTCGGCGCCTGGCTCGCCTGGACGGCGCGGCTCCACCCGGGCTTCGCCAGCCGGGCGGCGAACCGCGTCGCGGGGCTCGGCTACGCCATCCCGGGCTCGGTCATCGCCGTCGGCACGCTCGTGCCCTTCGGCCTGTTCGACAACGCGCTCGACGCCTGGGCACGCGCGCATCTCGGCGTCCCGACCGGGCTGCTGCTCTCGGGGACCGTCGCGGCGCTGGTCTTCGCCTATCTGGTGCGCTTCCTGGGCGTCGCCCTCTCCTCGGTGGAGAGCGGCCTCGCGCGGCTCAAGCCCTCCTTCCAGATGGCGGCGCGCTCGCTCGGCTGCCGCCCGGGGGAGGCCGTGCGCCGCGTGGAGCTGCCGCTGACCCGCGGCGCCCTCGTCACCGCCGGCATCCTCGTCTTCGTGGACACGATGAAGGAGCTGCCGGCGACGCTCATCGTCCGCCCCTTCGACTTCGATACGCTCGCCGTCCGCGTCTACAACCTCGCCTCCGACGAGCGGCTGGCGGAGGCCAGCACCTCCGCCCTGCTCATCGTCGCCGTGGGCCTGCTGCCCGTCATCGCCCTCACCCGGGCGATGAAGCGGGGCGATGGCGGCTGAATCAGGGGGTTGAAGCCGGCCCGGCCGTGGCAAGTTCCAGCAGGATGCCCCGCCCCCTCGCCCTCGTCCTGGCCATCCTCGCGCTGCTGCCCGGCTGCGCCGCCCTCGCGCCGCGCCCCGTGGCGGTGGAGCGGCGCCTCGCCACCCTGCCGGCGGAGCGCCTGCCCCTCCTGGCCCCGGTCACGATCCGCTGGAACGCGCATCTCGTCCCCTGGATCGAGGCGGAGGACGACGGCGACCTCGCCTTCGCCCTCGGCCTCGTCCACGGGCATCTGCGCGGGGCGCAGGTCGCGCTGCTGCGGCAGGTGGCGCGCGGGCGCCTGGCCGAGATCGCGGGGCCGCTCGCCACCGACATCGACCACGCGCTGCGCGTGCTGGGTTTCGGCCGCGCCGCGCCCGCCATCATCGCCGCCTGGCCGCCCGAGACGCGCGCCTTCATGGAGCGCTTCCGCGACGGGCTGAACCACGCCCTGCTCAACGGTCCGCGCCCGCCGGAATTCGGCCTGCTCGGCCTGCGGCGCGAGGCCGTCACCCTCGAGGATCTGCTGGCCATCGGGCGCCTCGCCGGGACGGACGTGAACTGGCTCTCCTGGTTCTCGCTGCTGCCGCAGCGCGGCCGGCCCGAATTTCCCGCCCTCTGGGCCCGCGTGCTGCAGGCCGGGCAGGGCCAGGTGCCCGTCGAGGGGACGCTGGCCGCGCTGCTCACCGGCCTCTCGCGCGCCGGCAGCAACACGGTGGCGGTCAGCGGCGCGCGCAGCACGACGGGCGCGCCGATCCTGGCCAACGACCCCCATCTCGGGATGAACCTGCCGAATCTCTGGCTGGTGGCCGGCATGCGCTCCCCCTCCTTCCACGCGGTGGGCGCCATGGTGCCGGGGCTGCCCTTCCTCGGCTTCGGGCGGAACCCCGACCTCGCCTGGGGCGGCACCAACATGCGCGCCGCGAGCAGCGACCTGTTCGACGTCTCGCGCCTGCCGCCCGAGGCCTTCCGCGAAGAGGAAGCCGAGATCCGCCAGCGCCTCTGGTTCAGCGCGACGCGCCGCCACCGCGTCACCGAGCACGGCCCGGTCATCACCGACGCGCGCATCGTGCCCCCGGCCGGGGCGCCGCTGGCGCTGCGCTGGATCGGGCACGAGCCCACCGACGAGATCACCGCCCTGCTGCGCGCCGCCCGCGCCCGCTCCGGCCCCGAGTTCCGCGCCGCCTTCGCGCGGTTCGGCGTCTCGGCGCAGAACATGGTCTGGGCGGAGCGGCCCCGGAGCGGGGGCGGCGGCGGCATCGGGCGGCTCATGGCCGCGACGCTGCCCGACCGGCCCGGCTTCCAGGCGAGCGGCCCCGTCCTCGACGCGGCGAACCCGGCGCACACCGCCCCCTGGCGGAACCTGCGCGACGCGCGGACCCTCCCCTTCCTCGACAACCCGCCGGACGGCGTCATCGCCAGCTCTAACGAGCCGCCGCATCTCTGGACATCCGGCGCGCCGCCGGTCGGCTATTTCTTCTCCGACGCCGACCGGAACGAGCGGCTGCGCCAGCTCCTCGCCGCGCGGCCCCGCGTCACGCCGGAGGAGGTGGCGGCCGTGCAGCGCGACACGCGCTCGACCCGCGCGGCGGGCATCGCGGCGGGGCTGCTGGCGCGCTTCGACGCGCTGCCGGGCGGCCCGCCCGAGCCCGCGCTGCTGTCCCGCCTGCGCGGCTGGGACGGCGACTACCGCGCCGAGAGCGCCGGCGCCCTGGTGTTCGAGCTGCTGCTCGCGCAGCTCCTCCCGCGCATGACGCCCGAGGGCGGGAGCGCCCGCGGCCCGGAGACGGGCTGGAACTTCATCACCACCTTCCTGCTGCGCGACCTCGACGCGCTGCCGCCCGAGCGCCGCGCCGGCATCCTGCGCGAGGCCGCCGCCGCCGCCGCGCCGATCGCCGCGCGCTTCGCCGACTGGGGCGAGGCGCATCGCCTCCGCGCCGCCCACTGGCTGGTGAACCTGCCCGTCCTCGGCCGGCGCTTCGTGCTGGGCGACTTCCCCTCCGGCGGCTCGCGCGAGACGCCGATGAAGACCGGCCACGCCCCCGTGACCGGCCGGCACGAGGTCACCTTCGGCTCCATGGCGCGGCACGTCTCGGAGATGAGCGACCCCGACGCCAACTGGTTCGTGCTGTGGGGCGGGCAGGATGGCTGGCTGGGATCGGCCGCCTTCGCCGACCAGGTGCCGCTCTGGCGCGAGGGGCGCATGATCCGCGTCCCCCTCCGGCCCGAGACGGTCGCGGCGGAGTTCCCCGCCCTGACGCGCCTCACGCCGGCACGGTGAGGCCGGAGCGATGAGACCCGCTTGATGGGACCAGGACGATGAGAGGGGGGGGGCGATGAGGCGCGCGCCGCTCGACGGCACGCCGCTGCTGCGCCTCTGGGCGCGGCGGCGCCTCGCCGCTCTCGCGCGGCTCGACCCGGTCGCTGCGCAGCGCGACCTGCTGCGGCGGCTGCTTCGCCGCGCCGCCGGCACGCGCTTCGGGCGCGATCACGGCTTCGCCGGGCTGAACGAGGTGCGGGCGTTCCAGAGCGCCGTCCCGCTGCGCCGCTACGAGGCCATGTGGGACACCTACTGGCGCGGCCCCTTCCCCGTCCTCGAGAACGTGTCCTGGCCCGGCCGCGTGCCGTATGTCGCGCTCTCCTCCGGCACCACCTCCGGCACCACGAAGCACATCCCCGTCACGCGGGAGATGGTGGCGGCCAACCGCCTCGCCGCCGCCGACGTGCTGGCCTGGCACCTGGAGAGCCACCCCGCCGCGCGCCCCTTCGGCGCGCTGTCCTTCATGCTGGGCGGCAGCACGGACCTGACGGAACTGGCCCCCGGGGTGCGCGCCGGCGACCTCTCGGGCATCGCCGCGGCCGAGGTGCCGGCCCTCATGCGCGCCTGGACCTGGCCGCCCACCGACATCGCCCTGCTGCCCGACTGGACGACGAAGCTGGCGCGGCTGCTGGCGGAGACGCCGGCCGGCGCGATCGGCACCCTGACCGGCACGCCCTCCTGGCTGCTGGTGCTGCTGGAGGGGCTGGCGGCGCGCCACGGCACGCCCCCCCTGCCGGGCCTCGAATTGCTGATCCATGGCGGCACCGCCTGGGCGCCCTACCGGGACCGCATCGCCCCCTTCCTGCCGCCGGGCTGCGCGACGCGGGAGGTGTTCCCCGCCTCCGAGGGCTTCTTCGCCATCGCCGATCGCGGCGATGGCGAGGGGATGCGGCTCAGCCTCGATCGCGGCGTCTTCTTCGAATTCGTCCCGGTGGAGGAGCTGGACGCGCCGAACCCGACCCGCCACTGGGTCGCCGACATCGAGCCCGGCGTGGACTACGCCCTCGTCGTGACGAGCTGCGCCGGGCTCTGGGCCTATGTCGTGGGCGACGTGGTGCGCTTCGTCGGGACGCGCCCGCCGCGCCTCCTCATGGTGGGGCGGACGGCCTGGATGCTCTCCACCTTCGGGGAGCACGTGACGGGGGCGGAACTGGCGGAGGCGCTGGCGCGCTCCGGCTGCGACGCCGCCGAGTGGATGGTGGGCGCCGAGTTCGACGGCGCCCTCGGCCGGCATCGCTGGCTGGTGGAGGGCGCAGCGCCCGACCCGGCCGCGCTCGACGCCGCGCTCGCGGCGATGAACGACGATTACCGCGCCCACCGGCAGGGCGGGCAGCTCGCGCCGCCGGTGGTGGAGACGCTGCCGCCCGGCCGCTTCCGCGCCTGGATGGAGGCCATCGGCAAGGGCGGCGGGCAGCACAAGCTGCCGCGCGTCATGGCCGACCCCGCGCGCTTCGAGAGCGCGTTGCGCGGCCTGCGCTGATCAGTCGGCCTGGTCGTGCTGCTCCGGCGCGGCGGCGCTGTTGAGCTGGACGTAGTTCTCGATCCCCATCTGGCGGATCATGTCGAACTGCCGGTCGATGAAGTCCTCGTGCTCCTCCTCGTTGGCGAGGATGCGCAGCAGCAGGTCGCGGCTGACGAAATCCCGCACCTGCTCGCAATGGGCGATGCCCTCGCGCAGGTCGGCGAGCGCCTTCTCCTCGAGCTTGAGGTCGCATTCGAGGACCTCGCGGACGTTCTGCCCGATGAGGATGTGGTTCAGCCGTTGCAGGTTCGGCACGCCGCCGAGGTAGAGGATGCGCTGGATCAACTCGTCCGCGTGCTTCATCTCCTCGATGCTCTCGGCGTATTCGTGCTTCGCGAGCTTCGTGACACCCCAATGGTCGAGCATGCGGGCGTGGAGGAAGTACTGGTTCACCGCGGTCAGCTCGTTGGTGAGCTGCGTGTTCAGGTGCTCGATGACCTTCGCGTCCTTGACGGGCATGCCCGCACTCCTTCCTCTGCGCCGCGCAGCGTTTCATCGCACGGCACGCCCGGTCAAGCCAAAACGCGGCGGCGGTCCGCCGGGGCGCGGCGCCGTCGCACGCGCTACCGGCCGCCCGCCCCCTCGCGGATGATGGCGACGATGGCCTGGGTGCAGCAGCCGCATTGGGCACGGCCGCCGCAGCACGCGTAGACCTCCTTCGGGCGCGTGGCGCCCGCCGCCACCGCGTCCTTGATCGCCGCGTCGGTCATCGCGTTGCACATGCAGACGATCACGGCGCGCTCACCGCCAGCCGGCGCGCTGCATCGCGCGGAGCGCCTCGGGCGCGTTGGCCAGCAGCCGCGCCCCGTCCGGCGCCTCCTCGCGGAAGGAGCCGAGGGCGGTGAGGAAGGGATGCACCTCAGCGTCCGGCACGGCGGGAAACTCCATGTTGCCGAGGGCGAAGACGCGCTGCGCCTGGGGCGCCGTCAGGAATTCGAGGAAGCGGCGGGCATGGTCGGGGTTCGGCGCGGTGCGGACGAGGGCGGCGCCCGACACGTTCGCATGGGTCCCGCGGTCGCCCTGGTTGGGGAACACGACGCCGACGCGTTGCGCCAGTTCGCGGTCCTCGGCCCGGGTGCCGGTCGCCATCAGGCCGAGATAGTAGGTGTTGGCGATCGCCAGCCGTCCCTGCCCCGCCAGCATGGCGCGGATCTGGTCGCTGTCGCCGCCCTGCGGCGGGCGGGCGAGGTTCGCGACGATCCCGCGCGCCCAGCCCTCGGTCGCCTCCGCGCCGTTGGCGGCGAGGAAGCTCGCGGCCAGGGCCACGTTGTAGCCATTGCCCGAGGAGCGGACGAGGATCTGGTTGCGGAAGCGCGGGTCGGCCAGATCCTCGTAGCGCGCGAGGCCTTCCGGCGCGCCCCGCGCCCGGTCGAACATCACGACGCGCGCGCGGCGCGAGACCGACATCCAGTGCCCGTCCGGGCCCATCAGCGCGGCCGGGATGCGGGACGCCACCGTGGCCGAGCCGACGGGCTGCGTCAGGTTCATCTCCCGCGCGCGGGCCAGGCGGCTCGCGTCCACGGTGATGATGACGTCGGCCGGGCTGTTCGCGCCCTCGGCGCGGATGCGTTCGAGCAGCTGGTCCGCATTGGCCTCGATCAGCCGGACGCGGATCCCGCTCTCCTGCGCGAAGGCGTCGTAGAGCTGCCGGTCGCTGTCGTAGTGGCGCGACGAATAGAGGTTCACCACGCGCTCCTGCGCGCGGACCAGGCCGGGCATCGCGAGGGCTGGCACGGCGGCGGCCGTGGCGGTGAGGAAGGAGCGGCGAAACATGGGAACCCCCGAGACGACGGACGGCGTCGTGGCCGTGTGGTAGCGCAATTGCGAAGCACTCGCAAGTCCAATTGCGAGCCAGTCGCAACTTCAATCCGACGGCGTGTTGTGCGCCCGGCGCGCCCCTGCTCACATGCGCTGGATCAAGCGGAAGGGCCGAGCCTTGGCGGAGACGGAGCCGGTCGTCGTGGTGGGGGCGGGCCCGGTGGGGCTGGTGGCCGCGGCGGCGCTGCTGCGGAACGGCGTCAAGGTCACGCTGGTGGAGGCGGGTCCCACCCTCTCGGGCGAGATGCGCGGCTCGACCTTCCACGCGCCCACCCTCGACATGCTGGACGAGCTCGGCGCCACGCCGAAGATGATCGCGCAAGGACTGGTCGCGCCCCGGCTGCAATACCGCGACCGCGAGACGGGGGTGATCGCCGACTTCGACTTCGGCGCGATCGCGGATGTCACGCGCCACCCGTTCCGGCTGCAATGCGAGCAGTTCAAGCTCACGCGGATCCTGTACGGCATCATCCGCGACGACCCGAATTTCTCCGTGCGCTTCGACGCGGAGGTGACCGCTTGCGCCGATCACGGGAACGAGGTGCGCGTGACGCTCGCCGACGGCGCGGTGATCGCGGCCCCCTATGTCGTCGGCTGCGACGGCGCGCGCTCGCCCGTGCGGAAATCCTCCGGCCTCGCCTTCGAGGGCTTCACCTGGCCCGAGCGGTTCCTCGTCCTCTCGACCGAATACGACTTCCGCGAGGTCATCCCCGGCCTCTCCGACGTGTCCTACTTCTCGGACCCGGAGGAATGGTTCTTCCTGCTGCGCGTGCCCGGCCTCTGGCGCGCCATGTTCCCGGTCCCGGCCGAGGTGGCCGACGAGGCGACCGGGACCGAGGCCTACGCGCGCGACCGCTGGCGCCGGCTGAACACCGGGCGCGACGACTACCCGATCCGCCATCGCACGCTCTACCGGGTCCACCAGCGCGTGGCCGAGCGCTTCGGCCACGGGCGCATCCTGCTCGCGGGCGATGCCGCGCACATCAACAACCCGCTCGGCGGCATGGGGCTCAACGGCGGCGTGCACGACGCGGTCAATCTGGCCGGGAAGCTGGCCCGCGTCTGGCACGGCGACGCCGCGCCCAGGCTGCTCGACCTCTACGACCGGCAGCGCCGCGGCGTGATCGTCGAGCACGTGCAGCGCCAGACCATCCAGAACAAGCAGAACCTCGAGGCGCGCGACGCCGCGGCGCGCGAGGCCTACAAGCGCCGCATGCGCGAGACGGCGGGCGACCCGGCGCTGGCGCGCGACTTCCTGCTCGGCGCGAGCATGATCAAGAGCCTCCGCCGCGCCGCGGAGATCGAATAGGGGATCCCGCCCATGCTGCGCCGCCTGCTCTTCGCCGCCGTCCTCGTTCTGGCGGCCGGTGCCGCGGAGGCGCAGAACGCCGCTGGCGCCTGGCCGGACCGGCCGATCCGCCTCCTCGTGCCCTTCGCGCCCGGCGGCGTGACGGACACGATCGGCCGCATGTCGGCCGACTGGCTCTCACGCCGGCTGGGCCAGCCCGTCGCCGTCGAGAACCGGACCGGTGCCGCCGGCGCCATCGCGGCCGAAGCCGTCGCCCGCGCCCGACCCGATGGCTACACGCTGCTGACGGCCAGCGCCTCGCAGATGGTAATGCTGCCGGCCCTCACGGCGCTGAGCTTCGACCCGGCGGCGGACCTCACGGGCGTCTCCATCGTCGCGAGCAACCCCATGGTCCTCGGCGTTGCGGCGCGGACGGGCGCCGCGACCCTCAGCGACTTCGTGGCGCTGGCGCGGCGCGAGGCGGGCCGGCTCGATTTCTCCTCGGCCGGGCAAGGGTCGTCCAACCACCTGGCGATGGAGCTGCTGCTGCACCGCGCGGGCATCCGGCTGCAGCACGTGACCTACCGCGGCGGGGCCCCCGCCATGCAGGCGCTCCTGACCGGGGAGGTCGCCGCCTATTTCGGCAACCCGATCGACCTGCTGCCGCACATGCAGAACCCGGCCATCCGCGTGCTCGGCGTCGCCTCGGCCCGACGCCTCGACGCCATGCCCGACGTGCCGACGGTGATGGAGGCGGGCTTTCCCGACTTCGTCGCCGAGAACTGGAACGGCATCGCCGCCCCCGCCGGCACGCCGGCCGGGATCACGGCCCGCATCGCGCAGGAACTCGCGCTCGCCTGCCAGGAGGCGGCCTTCCGCCAGCGCCTGCTCGGCCTCGGCACCACGCCGCTCTGCTCGACGCCGGCGGCGTTCCAGGCCGCCATGCGCCGCGACGCGCCGATCTGGCGCGAGGCGGTGCGCGCCTCGGGGGCGCGGCAGGAGTGAGGACGGTCGCGCCCCCGCGGGAGGGCTGCGCCCTCCCTCGACTCCGTCGCGGGCCGAGGGTCCCGCGGCCGGTGGCCCCTGGTGAGGCGGGCTTCGAGGGAGCCGGGCTAGCCCGGCGCTACAGCGGCACGCCGGCGGCGTCCTTGGCGGTGCGGATGGTCTGAAGCGTCTGGACGCGGGACACCATGGGCTGGCCCGTCAGGCGCGCGGTGAGCTCGTTCTCGTGCGGGGTGTCGCGCGCGACGAGGCGGAGGAGGAAGTCGCCGCCGCCGCGGATCATGTGGCACTCGCGCACTTCCGGCCAGGAGATCACCTCCTGCTCGAAGGCCGACAGGATGGACTGCTTCTGGCTGTCGAGGCCGACCAGGGCGAAGAAGGTCACTTCGAAGCCGAGCAGGGTCGGTTCGACCTCGGCGTGGTAGCCGCGGAGGATCCCGGCCTCCTCGAGGCGGCGGACGCGGCGGAGGCAGGGCGGGGCCGAGAGGCCGACGCGGCGGGCGAGTTCGACGTTGGTGATGCGCCCGTCCGCCTGAAGCTCCGCCAGGATTCGCAGGTCGATGGCGTCGAGTCCCGGGTCCGGCTCGGCGCGCCGAGGCGGCAATTCGTTGCGGTTTTGCGGCATGGCGCGCAATATCATTGCGGAAATCGCGGATGTCCAGCGCCGCCCTTGCCGCAGGGATTCAACCGCCAGATATGTTTCCTGCACATGGCTTCACGGCAGGAAAAGGTCCTCGTGGCGGAAACCCATCGTACGCGTCTGCTGATCATCGGTGCCGGCCCCGCCGGTTACACCGCCGCCATCTATGCGGCGCGCGCGGGGCTCAAGCCGGTTCTCGTCGCCGGGCTGCAACCGGGCGGGCAGCTCACCATCACCACCGATGTCGAGAACTATCCCGGCTTCGCCGAGGCCGTTCAGGGCCCCTGGCTGATGGAGCAGATGCGCGCCCAGGCCGAGCATGTCGGCACGGCGCTGAAATACGACATCGTCACGCGCGTGGACCTCGCGGCGCGTCCCTTCCGGGCCGAGTGCGACAGCGGCGACGCCTACGAGGCCGAGGCGGTCATCGTCGCGACCGGCGCCCAGGCCCGCTGGCTCGGCGTGCCGGGCGAGAAGGAGCTGTCGGGCTTCGGCGTCTCGGCCTGCGCCACCTGCGACGGCTTCTTCTTCCGCGGCAAGGACGTCGCCGTGATCGGCGGCGGCAACAGCGCGGTGGAGGAGGCGCTCTACCTCTCCAACCTCGCGCGCCACGTCACGCTGGTGCATCGCCGCGACTCGCTGCGGGCGGAGCGCATCCTGCAGCAGCGCCTCTTCGCCAAGGACAACGTGACGGTCCTGTGGGACCAGGTGGCGGAGGCGATGCTCGGCAACGACGCGCCGCGGCCGGTGGCGCGGGCGCTGCAGCTCCGTCACGCGAAGACGGGCGAGCGGCGGGAGCTGCCGGTGGACGGCATCTTCGTCGCGATCGGCCACGATCCGGCGACCGCGTTGTTCCGCGGGCAGCTCGCCATGGATGAGGGCGGCTACATCGAGGTCACGCCGGGCTCGACGCGCACCAGCGTCGAGGGCGTGTTCGCCGCCGGTGACGTCGCCGACAAGATCTATCGCCAGGCCGTGACGGCCGCCGGCACCGGCTGCATGGCCGCCCTCGACGCCGAGAAGTGGCTGGCGCATCGCGAGGCCGGTGCCGCGTCGCCGGCCTCCTACGGAACGGAAACGAGCAAGGAGAGGGCCGCGTGATGCCGCTCGACTGGGACAAGCTCCGCGTCTTCCACGCCGTGGCGGAGGCGGGGTCCTTCACCCATGCGGGCGAATCCCTCGCCCTCAGCCAGTCCGCCGTGTCGCGGCAGATCCAGGCCCTGGAAGAGGCGCTGTCGGTGCCCCTGTTCCACCGCCACGCGCGCGGCCTGATCCTGACCGAGGCGGGCGAGACGCTGAACCGCACGGTGCGGGAGGTCTTCGCCAAGCTCGCCATGACGGAGGCGCTGCTGACCGAGGGGCGGGAGAAACCCGCCGGACGCCTCAAGATCACCACCACGACGGGCTTCGGCTCGGCGTGGCTGGCGCCGCGGCTGACGCGCTTCCTGACGCAGTATCCCGACATCAACGTCTCGGTGCTGCTCGACGACGCCGATCTCGATCTCGCGATGCGTGAGGCCGACGTCGCCATCCGCATGCATCCGCCGAAGCAGCCCGATCTGATCCAGCGCCACGTCGCGAGCTTCGGCTGGAAGGTGGTGGCCAGCCCGGACTACCTGAAGCGCGAGGGCACGCCCCAGCGGCCGGAAGACCTGGACGAGCACCGCATCCTCGTCTGGGGCGACTACCGCCCGCCGGTCGAGGACGTGAACTGGCTCGCCGAGCTCGGCAAGCGCCCGGGCCAGCAGCGCCGCGCCATGGTCGAGATGAACAGCCTCACCGGCATGCTGCGCGCCGTCCGCTCCGGCCTCGGCATCGCGGCCATTCCCGACTATCTGGGCGCGGAGCTCGACGGCCTCACGCCGCTGCTGCCGGACATCAAGACCCCGCGCATCAACGCCTATTTCGTCTATCCGGAGGAGATGCGGCATTCGAAGCGCGTCTCGGTCTTCCGCGACTTCCTCGTCCAGGAACTCGCGGGTTTGCCCGCCCCCGCCGCCTGATCGCGGCAACCGGCATGCGGGGCCGCGCATTCGCCCCGCATGACCGACCCTCGCGATCCGCGCCGCCCCTCCCCGGAGGACGAGAACCTCCAGCGCCCCGACACCGGCACCGCCGGCGAGCCCGAGCCCAAGGGCCGCGCGAACCCGGAGCGCTACGAGACCTACGAGGTGCTCGAGGAAGGGCTGCCGGACGAGTACCGCAAGGAGGATCCCACGAGCTGATCGCCGCCGGCCGGCTGCGGACGGCGTGATCCGGACCCGGCGCGGCGTCTCGCCCGGCCGGGCTCCGGCGTGACGGCGCGTCCCGCGCGCTCGCGGCGACCGGCTGGCCCTTGCGCTCCGCGCCAGCTTGGACTTGACTGTGGGGGTTTTCCCGAGGGTTCCCGTCGCGGGTTTCGCAACACCTCGGCAACAGCTTCGGCGCTTCCTCACGGGGTCACTCAAGACGAGGCCCCGGTCCCATGTCCATCACGCTGCAGCCGCCGAGCTCCGCCGCATATAATGCCGGCGATGTCCTGACCTTCACGCTGGTTTCCGCCGACCCGATCACCATCGAGCCGGCCGGCCCACCGGTCGAGCTCTCGCTCGTGATCGGCACCACGTCGCGCGTCGCCCTCCTCGACGTCGCGGCGAGCACGGCGACGCACATCGTCTTCACCTACACGGTCCAGGCCGGCGACAATGACAGCGACGGCGTCGCGGTCGGCGACCTCGTCGACCCGGATGGCCGTCTGTACGACTCCGCCACCTTCCAGTCCGTGTCGTTCAACGCCAACGGCGCGATCCAGGCCGGCGTCGTCGTGGACACCACCGCCCCCACCGCCACCCTCGACGCCCCCGCCAATGGCACGCGCGTCGCCGGCGACGTCATCAGCCTCGCCCTCGACCTCGACGAGGCCGTCACCATCGGCAACGGCGTCGATCCGGTCACCCTGGCGCTGACCGTCGGCAGCCAGGCCCGCACCGCCACCCTCAACGAGAGCGCCAGCACCGCGACCCGCCTCGTCTTCGAGTACACGGTGCAGTCGGGCGACAACGACGCCGACGGCATCGTGGTCGGGGCGCTGTCCGATGTCGGCGGCCGCGTGGCCGACGGCGCGGGCAACGCGCTCACCTTCGCCGGCGGCTCCACCCTCGCCAACGTCACGGTGGACGCGGTGGCGCCCACGGCGACGCTGGACAGCGCCACGAGCGGCACGCGCGTCGCCGGCGACGTGATCAGCCTCGCCCTCAACCTCGACGAGGCCGTGACCGTCGCCAACGGCAGCGACCCCATCACCCTGGCGCTCACCGTCGGCAGCCAGGCCCGCACCGCGACGCTCAACGAGAGCGCCAGCACCGCGACCCACCTCGTCTTCGAATACACCGTCCAGGCCGGCGACAACGACGCCGACGGCATCGCGGTCGGCGCGCTGTCCGACGTCGGCGGCCGGGTGACCGATGCCGCGGGCAACGCGCTGACCTTCACGGGTGGCTCGACCCTCGCCAACGTCACCGTGGACGCCCTGGCGCCCACCGCCACCCTCGGCGCCCCCGCCGACGGCGCGCGCGGCATCGGCGAGGTGCTCACCTTCACCCTCGACACCAGCGAGGCCGTGACGATCGGCGCGGGCGCCGATCCCGTCGGGCTCGAGCTCACCATCGGCAGCCAGGCCCGCACCGCCACCCTCGACGCCGGCGCCAGCACCGCGACGCAGCTCGTCTTCACCTACACCGTCCAGGCGGGCGACCTCGACAGCGACGGCATCGTGGTCGGCGCCCTGTCCGACGCCGGTGGCCGCGTGGCCGACGCCGCGGGCAACGCGCTCACCTTCACGGGTGGCTCCACCCTCGCCAACGTCACGGTGGACACGGTGGCCCCCACGGCGACGCTCGACGCGCCGGCCAACGGCGTCCGCGTCGCCGGCGAAGTGCTGAGCTTCGCCCTCGCCCTCGACGAGGCCGTGACCATCGCCAACGGCAGCGATCCGGTCACCCTCGCGCTCACCATCGGCGGCCAGGCCCGCACCGCCACCCTCAACGAGAGCGCCAGCACCGCGACCCATCTCGTCTTCGACTACACCGTCCAGGCGGGCGATCTCGACAGCGACGGCATCGCGGTCGGCGCCCTGTCCGACGCCGGCGGCCGCGTGGCCGATGCCGCGGGCAACGCGCTTACCTTCACCGGCGGCTCCACCCTCGCCAACGTCACGGTGGACGCCGTCGCGCCCTCCGCCACGCTGGACAGCGCCGCGAGCGGCACGCGCGTCGCCGGCAATGTGATCAGTCTCGCCCTCGATCTCGACGAGGCCGTCACCATCGCCAACGCCGTCGATCCGGTCACCCTCGCGCTCACCGTCGGCAGCCAGGCCCGCACCGCCACCCTCAACGAGAGCGCCAGCACCGCGACCCGCCTCGTCTTCGAGTACACGGTGCAGACCGGCGACCTCGACAGCGACGGCATCGTGGTCGGCGCCCTGTCCGACGCCGGTGGCCGCGTGGCCGACGCCGCGGGCAACGCGCTCACCTTCACGGGTGGCTCCACCCTCGCCAACGTCACGGTGGACACGGTGGCCCCCACGGCGACGCTCGACGCGCCGGCCAACGGCGTCCGCGTCGCCGGCGAAGTGCTGAGCTTCGCCCTCGCCCTCGACGAGGCCGTGACCATCGCCAACGGCAGCGATCCGGTCACCCTCGCGCTCACCATCGGCGGCCAGGCCCGCACCGCCACCCTCAACGAGAGCGCCAGCACCGCGACCCGCCTCGTCTTCGAGTACACGGTGCAGTCGGGTGACAATGACGCCGACGGCATCGCGGTCGGGGCGCTGTCCGACGCTGGCGGCCGCGTGGCCGACGCCGCGGGCAACGCGCTGACCTTCACCGGTGGCTCGACCCTCGCGGGCGTCACCGTGGACGCGGTGGTGCCCACCGCCACCCTCGGCGCCCCCGCCGACGGCGCGCGCGGCGCCGGCGAGGTGCTCACCTTCACCCTCGACACCAGCGAGGCCGTGACGATCGGCGCGGGCGCCGATCCCGTCGGGCTCGAGCTCACCATCGGCAGCCAGGCCCGCACCGCCACCCTCGACGCCGGCGCCAGCACCGCGACGCAGCTCGTCTTCACCTACACGGTCCAGGCCGGCGACAGCGACGCCGACGGCATCGCGGTCGGCGCGCTCTCCGACGCCGGCGGCCGCGTCAAGGACGCCGCCGGCAACGCGCTGACCTTCACCGGCGGCTCCACCCTCGCCAACGTCACCGTGGACGGCAACGCCCCCACGGCCACGCTCGGCGCGCCCGCCGACGGGCTGCGCGTCGCCGGCGACGTGCTGAGCTTCACCCTCGACACCAGCGAGGCGGTCAGCATCCACACCGGCGCCGATCCCATCACCCTGGCGCTGACCGTCGGCAGCCAGGCCCGCACCGCCACCCTCGACACCGGCGCCAGCACCGCGACGCAGCTCGTCTTCACCTACACCGTCCAGGCGGGCGACCTCGACAGCGACGGCATCGTGGTCGGCGCCCTGTCCGACGCCGGTGGCCGCGTGGCCGACGCCGCGGGCAACGCGCTGACCTTCACGGGTGGCGCCACCCTCGCCAACGTCACCGTGGACGCCCTGGCGCCCACCGCCACGCTCGACACGGTGGCGAACGGGCTGCGCGGGCCGGGCAACATCCTGGTCTTCGCGCTGAACCTGAGCGAG